>DASSOX010000154.1:0-35650 GCA_035700125.1 Gemmatimonadaceae bacterium | reverse complement strand
CGCCCAGTCCAGACGCCGATCGCGCCAGCGCGTCTCGACGAGAATTCCGGCCAGCTTCCCTTCGTTCACGTAGAGATCGTTGGGCCACTTCAATCGTACCACTGCTTGCGCCCACCGGTCGAGCACCCGCGCGGCGGCGAGCCCGAGCCGGATGGAGAGCAGCTCCGCCGCGGCGGGATCTTCCGGGCGCTCGAGAATGGTGAGCCAGATTCCACTCCCGGGCCTCGACTCCCAGCGGCGTCCCGCCCTGCCGCGCCCCGCGGTCTGCTGCTCGGCGAGGATCAGCGTGCCGGCGGGCGCACCGGCGGCGCCAAGCGCATGCGCCACGTCGAGCGTCGAAGTGACGGCGTCGCGCAGTTCCATCCGCGCAACCCCGAGGAGCGATTGCAGCTCAGGCGCCGATCGTCCGTCGTAGGTGGGCTCACCCACGCGCGAAGACCACCGCTAGCACCACGAGGCCGAGCACGACGCGGTAGATGGCGAAGATCCCGTAGCTGTTGCGGGTAACGAAACGAAGCAGCACCGCGATGGCGAGCCAGCCGCTCACCGCCGACGCCAGCACACCGACCACGAGCGGGAGCGAGAGACCGTTCTCGGCCAGCGCGTGCGGAACCTCGAGTACCGCAGCGGCGAGAATGATCGGCATGCTCATGAGGAAGCTGAACACTGCCGCGCTCTCCCGATCGAAGCCGTCGGCGCGGCCCGCGGTGATGGTCGCGCCGGACCGCGACACTCCGGGGATCAGCGCGAAGATCTGAGCGATGCCTATGAGTAGCGCATCCCACCAGCGCATGGTGCGCAGCTCCCGTGAGCGAGGCGCATAGCGATCCACGATCCACAGCACCACTCCGAGCGCCATCAACGCGCTCGCGATGAGCACCGGCGAGCGAAAAGTGGTCTCGGCGTAGCCGGCCAGGAGAAGACCGCCGATCCCGCCGGGAATCGTGGCGATGATCAGAAAGATCACGCGGCGCTCGGACTCCGTTTCCACCCTCCGCTTGCGTACGATGGAGAGCGCCGCCGCGATGAGCCGCGCCCACTCATGGCGAAAGTAGACGAGCACGGCGACGAGCGTGCCCACATGGAGAGAGACGTCGAAAGCGAGCCCCGCCTCGGGCCAGCCGAAGAACCACGGCACGAGCGCGAGGTGCGCCGAGCTGCTGATCGGTAGAAACTCGGCAAGCCCCTGGAGTATGCCGAGCACCAGCGCCTGGAAAACGGTCATCTGTGGCGTTTGAGGGTCGTGAAGACTGGATCGGTGCGGAGCCGCACCGGGGGGAGAGCGACGATCAGTGGTGCACCACCACGAAGGCGCCCATGGCGCAGAGCATGGCGATCTTGAAGACGAGCGGGGTGCCGCGCCGTCCCTTCACCACGCACCAGCCGGCGTACACCACCAGCCCCGCGGCCGGCATGAGAGCCACGGCCAGGAGAGGCCGCGCCACGACGTACGGGATGAGGAGCAGAAGGAAGACGAACAACGATGCCACCAGGACAGCGGCCGCCAGCTCGCTGCCGGCGGTCACGGGCAGCGTGCTGCGTGACTCGGCGTCCGCGGGCGCGTCCTCGATGTCCTTCGCGATCTCGCGGGCGAAGTGCAGCGGCGCTGCGATCGCAACCAGCACGAGCGCGTTCACCGGTTTTCCCGAGGCCCACCCGCCATACAGAAATGGAAGCGAAGCGAGAAGCGCCACGGTGACATTGCCGGGGAGCCCCTCGCGCTTGAGGCCATTGCTGTAGGCGTACATCAGCGCGACGACGAGAACCGTGAGCGCGCCGAGCCAGGCGTCCACGCCCGAGGCGAGCAGCACTCCGGCGAGAGCCGCGAGCGCGGCGAAGCGGCGTGCGGCTTCGATGGAGAGCCGACCCGACGGGAGCGGGCGCGATGGGTGGGCACGACGGTCTATCGAGACGTCGGCGATGTCGTTCCAGGCGTTCGCAGCTGCCGTGAGCGGGAGCGCGGCGAGCACGGCGAAGGCGATCGGGCGCTCGCTTCCCCATCCCACCCACCACGCGCCGAAGAGGACGCCGAGCGAGGCGATGAGCGCATTCTCCCAGCGCGCCAGCTCGAGGAGCGCTCTACTCGAGCGTACGCTCATAGAACGCCTCGTAACGGGAAACGATATCGTCCGTGGAGAAGCGCGCACGTGCGTCGGCAGCGGCAGCCACGCTCATCTCGGACCAGAGTGCGCGATCGCGCAGGATCGTGGTCGCCGCGTCGGCCATGGCTTCCACGTCGCCCACCTCGCGCAGCGCACCGGTGACGCCGTCGCGCACGACCTCGGGAATTCCACCCGCGCGCGAAGCCACCACGGGCACGCCGCAGGCAAGCGCCTCGAGCGCGCTGAGGCCGAAAGACTCGCTCTCGCTCGGAAGGAGAAAGAGATCGGCGTTGGCGAGGAGCGGGGCCACGGCGTCGATCTTCCCGAGAAAGAAGACGTCGTCGCTCACGCCGAGCTGGCTCGCTTCATCCTCCGCCTGCGCGCGCTCGGGACCGTCGCCCACCATCACCAGCACGCTCGGAATCGAGGTGCGCACGCGCGCGAAGATCCGGACGATGTCGCGGACCCGCTTCACCGGACGGAAGTTCGAGACGTGCATGAGGATCGCGCGCCCGCGGCCGTACTGCTCCTGCAGCAGACGTGGGTAGGCGGAGCGGTCGAAGGTGGCGGGATCCACGAAGTTGTGGATCACCTCCACCGCGCAGCCGGTGCAGCCGAAGGCACGGTACGTCTGCTCCCTCAGGAAGTGCGACACGGCCGTGAGGCCGTCGGAGCGCTCGATCGAGAACCGCGTTATCGGCTTGAATGACGGGTCCTGTCCCACGAGGGTGATGTCGGTGCCGTGAAGCGTGGTGATGATCTTGACGTCCGATCCGCCTTCCTGGAGCATCTCACGCGCGATCCAGGCGCTGGTGGCGTGTGGTATGGCGTAGTGCGCATGGATGAGGTCGAGCCCGTGCAGCTTCACGACCTGGTGCATGCGCACGGCGAGCGCGAGATCGTAAGGCGGATACTCGAAGAGCGGATAGCGCACCACGTCCACTTCGTGGAAGAAGATGCGCGGAAGAAAAGCGGGGAGGCGGAAGGGGTGCTGGTAGGTGATGAAATGCACCTCGTGCCCCCGTCCGGCCAGCGCGATCCCGAGCTCGGTGGCGACCGCGCCCGAGCCGCCGTACGTGGGATAACAGGTGATGCCGATCTTCACCGGCTCGCCTCCACGCTGCCGGCGAACCACTCCGAGGCCACATCCAGGGCATCGGGCGAGAGCGGATCCAGGAATGTCACGTGTTCGTTTTGGAGTTGGTTGCGGATCCAGGTGCGCTGTCGCTTGGCATACTGCCGGGTATCTATCACCGTGCGCTCGATCGCCCGCTCCCGCGATGTTCGCCCTTCCACCAGATCGCGAACGGCGCGGTAGCCCGAGGCGTTCCAGGCGGGCGCGTCGTGTGGAAGCTTCTCCCGCAACGCCGCAACCTCGCCTTCCCATCCCGCCGAGAGCATCTCGAGCACGCGAGCCTCGATCCGGCCGGCCAACGGCACGCCGGGATCGAGTACAAGATAGCGAGCGCTCCGCCCGGGCGCGCCGGGCGCGCGGCGGTGCCAGTCGGAGATGGGTACACCCGTGAGCAGCGCAACCTCCAGCGCTCTCAGAAGCTGGGCCCTCCCGAGATGCGCGCGCGCCGGATCGAGCGCCATTGTCCAGCGGCGCAGCTCCGCCGTATCGAGCTCGGCGAGTGCTGCACCGAGTGTGGCTCGGCCTTCGGGATCGAGCGGCGGCTCCTCGAAGAGCGGCGAGACGAGCGCACGGATGTAGAAGCCGGTGCCGCCGACCACGACCGGCGTGCGATCCGCGGCATGGCTCTCGGCGAGCCAGTCGCCGGCGGCTGCCGCCCATCGCGCGGCGGAGTAGCGCTCCGTGGGGTCGGCCACGTCTATCCCGCGGTGCTGCACGGCCGCGAGCTCCGACGGACTCGGTTTGGCGGTGCCTATATCGAACCCGCGATAGACCTGTCGCGAGTCGGCGCTCACTATGGTGATCGGGAAGCGCGCTGCGAGTGCCATCGCGAGCGCCGACTTGCCCGACGCGGTTGGTCCGGTGATTACGCGGAGCTCACCGTCTTCCAAAGCGCCGCTCCACCTCGTCCCAGCCGAGCCGCACTATGGTCGAGCGCCCATGCACGTCGTGCGCGGGAAGGCGCGTGGCGCGGAGCGCGATGTACAGCGCTCGCATCTCTCCCTCGGAAAGCTGATCTCCGGCCTTGATCGCCGCCTTGCAGGCGAGGGTGGCCGCCAGCCGCTCGTGCTTCGCCGCGGTGCCGGCGAGGCGATCGCCGGTGAGCGAGTCGAGAGTGTCGCGCAGGCAGCGCTGAGCATCGAATCGCGGGTGCGGCATGGGGACCGCGCTCACGATGAGAGAGTGACCGCCGAAGCCATCGATCTCGAAGCCGAGCTGCTCGAAGATGGCTCGGTGTTCGTCGAATGCCTCGGCCTCGGCGGGTCCGAGGTGCAGCGTGAGCGGAAAGAGGAGCCGCTGCGACGGAGACTCGCCGCTCTCGAGCGTTCCCATGAAGCGCTCGTAGAGAACGCGCTCATGCGCGGAGTGCTGGTCGATGAGAACCAGCCCCTCCTCGCGCTCGACCATGATGTAGGTGCGATGCAGTTGCACCAGCGGGGGGACCGGCTCGGTGGTCTCCGCATGCGGCGCCGAGCCGGGGCGTGCCGCAGCCGCGGGAAGCGCGGCGTCGGAAGCGGCACCGTGGCCATCGGCGCCATACGGCGCTCGTGAAACGTCGTACGGCGCGGCCTGGAACACCGAACCGTCGGGACCGGTGAGCGGATTCCTGAGCGCCTCGACGTCGACCTCCGGCGCTGCCTCGACCGGTGCGCCTCCGCTCGAGAAACGCCACGCCGCGTAGCCGCCGCCGAGTGCGGCCGATGCATCGGAACCGCCGAGCGCGCGACGCACCACTCGCTCCACGGCGCGCTCCACCGCCCAGCGGTCGCGGTAGCGCGCCTCCGCCTTGGTGGGGTGCACGTTCACGTCTATGGAATCGGCGGGGAGCGTGAGCTCGAGGATGAGAGTCGGACGTGCACCAGCGGGAATGGTGGAGCGGTACGCCGCCTCCGCGGCTCGCACGAGACCGTGATCGCGTATCGAGCGCCCGTTGATGCTGAGGAAAAGACGTCGCCCTCCGCTACCCACGTCGCCGGGTCGTTCGATGAGGCCGGAGAGCTGTACCTCCCCACTCACATCATCCACCTCTAGTAGCCGCTCCGCGCGCTCCGTTCCCCAGAGCGCGCCGACGCGAGCGCGGAGCGAGCTGGCGACCGGGAGCGAAAACACGGGCCGGCCATCATGTACCGCGGCAACTCGCACGTCGCGCCGGGTCAGCGCGAGCTGGGTGAGCACCTCGACTATCGCGCGCCACTCGGAACGTGCCGAGCGAAGGAAACGCTGACGCGGTGGAGCGTTGTAGAAGAGGCGCGCAACCGTCACGGAAGTACCACGGCGGCGCGCGGCATCGGCCACGTCTCCAATCGCACCGCCGCTGATCCGGATGACGGTCCCCCCGCCATCATCGGCCGCCGTCTCCAGCTCCATCTCGGAGACCGAGGCAATGGCGGGGAGCGCCTCGCCGCGAAAGCCGAAGCTCACGACGCCCACGAGGTCGCGCGCCTGTCGGATCTTGGAAGTTGCGTGGCGCTGAACCGCCAGCAGCGCGTCGTCGCGATCCATCCCGATCCCATCGTCGGCCACTCGGATGCGCGCGCGACCTCCATCGTCCACGACGATCTCGATGGAGCGAGCCTCGGCATCGAGCGCGTTTTCGACGAGCTCCTTCACCACCGAGGCGGGACGCTCCACCACTTCACCGGCGGCGATCTGGTCCACGACGGCGCTCTGGAGGACTGCGATGCGGGGCATGCGCTAAGCTACCGGCACCGACTGATGAGCGTCAATCGCGCGCGATGGGATACACCGATGCGCTGTCGGCCCATCCCGAACGTCCCCCCGTGAGCGAGATGCGGAGCCAGGGTCCATCGCGGTCGCTGATGCGTGCGAGGTCGCCCGAGTGAAGAGTCGCGTGGCTCTCGGACGCGAGTGCCGGCAGGATGCGCAATTGCGTTTCGCGGGCGCCCACCACGAGGTCGCGCGCGGCCAGGCGCGCATCGAGGCTGGCCACCGCGGCTCCCAGAGCCACGGCCGCGCCGAGCACGGTGAAGGCGAGCGCGATGTGTGCTCCCCTGGCGCGGCGCGCGATGAGCCACGCGAGTGCGAGCCACGCGGCCACCCAGAGCAGCAGCGCGACGACTGCGAGCGGCGCGGGCGAGAGCGATGGAACTCCGGCGAGCCCGGCGATCGTGCCTGGTCCCGCTACGTCGAGGCGCTCGCGCACGTCGGTCGCGCGCGGCTCGAGCCGGAGCGCGCGCTCCCATCCGGCCACCGCGCGGCCCGTATCACCGGCCGCGAAGGAAGCCGTTCCGAGATTCGCCCATGCATCCGCTGCACGCGGTACTCGCGCGGCGACCGATGCGAAGTCGCGCGCAGCGAGCACGTACTCGCCGCTGTGGTACGCTTCCACGCCGCGCGCGTACTGGCGCGCGTCGTCGTCGGCAGCGGCCGCGTGAGCGCCGGCCGCCATCGCGAGCGCGAACAGGATTGCCGGCGCTGCTCCGCCCCTCACGCGCCGATCCCGGAAACGGCGCGACTCGGCGTCCACCGCACGGTAGGCGCGCTCCGCGCGCGCGGCGAGATCCGTTCGCGCATCCGCTCCCGTGCTGAAAGCAGCGGCATCGAGTTCCTCGAGAAGTGCGGCCGCGCCGGCCGCGGTTTCGCTCGCGGCGCCGGCACGACGCGCATGCCTCGCGAGTCCGCGCGGATCCGCGAGCGCGCCCGCCGAGACGCGAAGACGCTGCGAGAGCGACGCGAGGAAGGCGCGGCGAATCGCGCGCGCATCGGCGGACGCGGACCGAGCGAGGTGGTTGAGCTCGCGGCGAGGCGAACGTGACACCGTGTGCCGCCTCCGCGGACGGCGCCCTACCGCCATCGCGACCGCGGGAACGGGAGCGAGCACCAGGAGCCACCAGAAGCCGGGGCGCTGGTACGGCGCGAGCGGGAGCGCTCCGCGGTACCCGGCGCGCACGGGCCACGGCGCACGCGACTTCGGCCCCGGCTCCGTTGCGGCCAGCGATCCGGGAGCGATCTGGAGGACGAGCGCGGGCGCGCGCGCCACCGCATAGCTCCTCTCATGCGGGTCGAAGTACGGATAGCGGATCTGGGGAAGTACCAGACGTCCCTCGTGCAGCGGCGTGACGAGCCAGTCGAATTCCTTCACGCCGCTCACCTTCAGCGAATCGGAGGACAGCGTGACTCGCTCGCCAGCCGGAACGATGGTTACGCCGCGCAATTCCAGCTCGGGCCGGGGAAAGAGCTTCACGTTCCCTTCCCCCGCTACACTAACGGTGAGCCGCACTGCATCGCCCACTCGGGCCTGCGCGCTGTCGACGCGGGCCGCCACGGAGATCTCACCAACCGCCCCCTTCCAGCCGGCGGGTCTCCCTTCGGCGGGCGGCTCGATCACGACCACCGACACGCTGTCGCTCTGGAGCTCGAAGCTTTCCTCGCGACTGAAGAAGCTGTACGAGAGGGGCATCGCGTATACGAGGCGCGCCGGTGGTATCACGACCCTGCCCGGTGTGAGCGGAAAGACTGCGCGCTCGTAGACGTGCGCGATGTAGCGGAGCGGTCCGATGGTGCGCGCCGGGAAGCCCGAGAGCGGCGCGGGCGGATCGTACGCCATCATGCCGCGCATCTCGGGCGCGATCGCCTCCATCCGGCGAAGGCGGTCGCGCACGCCGCGCTCGAGAAACACGCCGAGCTCGTACGTCACCTGTTCGCCCACGTAGACCGTGTCGGGGCGCGCGAGCGCCCGGAAGTTCACGTCCTTGCTCGTGTCGATCACCGCGCGCGAAACGATCGCGGGCATACGCGCGGAGCTGTCGACCCGGGAGCGAGTCTGCGGGTCGCGGATCTTCAGACGGAAGCTTCGCGGGCTCCCCTGTGCGGCGAGCGCGCCGTGCGACCCCAGCGTCGCTGGAGCGGGGAGCGCGTCGGCAACGCCCAGCACGCAGCAGAGCGCGAGCATGCCGCTCACAGCACGTACGCGAATCACCAGTCCTTTCCTCCCGGTGGGCGCGAAGTCTGGTTCTGCGCCTGCTGCTGCGCCTGCACGTCGCGCTCCTCGCGCGCCGCACTGTTGAGGATCTCCTCGGCCTGCTGGCGATCCAGACCGCCGGGCTGCGACTGGGGCTGCTGGTTAGCCGGACTCTGTTGCTGGCCGTTGGCGCCGCCACCACCGCCGCCGCCTCCCCCGCCCCCACCTCCTCCTGACTTGTTGCGGTTGGCCAGCTCGTAGTTCCACTTGGCGTCGTTCTCGTTGGGGCGCAGGCGGAGCGCGCGCTTGTAGGCATCCACCGCGGCGGTGAAGTCCTTCTGTGCCGCTTCGCCTCTGGCCGCGCGCCCCTTGTTCAGGTGAATCAGTCCGAGGTTGTAGAGCGCGCGGTAGCGGAGTTCCGAGTCGGTTGTCGCGGCGGCCGCGCGCTCGAGCGCCGCTACCGCATCATCCGTGCGGCCGGCCGCGAGGAGCGCGGTGCCGAGGTTGTACTCGAGCCGTGGCGAGTCGTTGCCCGATTCGATCGCGCGCTGGTAGGCGGCAGCCGCTTCCTTGTAGCGTCCCTCGGCGAAGAGCTTGTCACCGCGCGCCCCGTCGTCCGCGAATGCCGTGCGCGGGAACGCGATGGTGAAGAGAAGCAGCGCGGCCGCCACGCGCGAAGCGGCGGGAAGACGACGCCTGCGCGCGCGCCGGTCCTGAAGCCACGTGTCGGCGAGCACCAGAAGCAGCGCGGGAATCAGAAAGAGCTGGAAGCGCGGCTGACGGTCGCGCCCCGCCTGCGCGGTGCGGGCCTGTCGCTTGAGCGAGGAGAGCGCGTTGCGGATGCGCGCCGCCTTGTCGGTGGCCTGCGCCTCTATGAAGGTGCCGCCGGCTGCCTGGGCCGCCGCGCGGAGCATGTCGGGCGTGTAATGAGTGACGACCACCTGTCCGTTCTCATCGCGATGCAGAGCACCGTTGCGAGACCCGGGCTCCGGAATGGTGGATCCCTGCGTGGTGCCGAATCCTACAGTCACGAGCGACACGCCTTGCTGCGCCGCGTACTGCGCTGCCGCCTTCACGTCGTCTTCCGATTCGAAGGCCTCGCCATCGCTCATCACCACGAGCGCCCGATCGCTTCCCGTCTCGGTAGAGAGCAGGAGATCCGTGCCCTGTCGAATGGCGCGCGAGAGCGAGCTGCCAGCCTGGCCCACCACCGATGGATCGAGATTGTCCAGGAAAAGCGAGAGTGCACCCTGGTCCACCGTGAGAGGAGTGAGGATGTAACTCCGACCCGCGAACGCGATGAGGCCGAAGCGATCGCCATTCGATCCTGCCAGCAGACGGCGTGCCTCGTCTTTCATTCGCTCCAGCCGGTTGGGGCGCACATCAGTGGCCAACATGGATAGCGATGCATCCAGGGCGAGCACGATGTCAATACCGCTGCCGCGTTGCACGTTGCGCTCCACGCCCCAGCGCGGTCCGGCGAATGCAATTCCGCCACAAAGCACGGCCGCGCCGAGTATGACGGCTCTTCGCCCCGGTGAATGCGTGCTGCCCGGCGGCACGAGGCGCTCCACCAGCGGCTTCGCGCCCAGGCGCTCGAGGCGCCGCACGCGTCGCCGGTACGCCGCCACGAGGAGCCAAGCAACGAGCAGCGCGAGAACGGGCGCCACCACGAGGAACCAGCGGAGCTCGAAGTACGGAATCATGGGAGCGGTCCTCGCCAGGCAAGAAGGACCGCCTCCAGTGCCAACGCGCCGAGTGCGAGCGCCAGCGGCCAGCGAAAGCGCTCGGTGTAGCGCACGTAGGTGCGGCTCTGCACCGGTTCCCGCTCGAGCTGGTCTATCTGGTCGTAGATACGCTGCAGCGCCGCGGCATCGACGGCGCGGAAGTAGCGGCCGCCGGTAGTGCGCGCGACGTCACGGAGCAGCGGCTCGTCGATGTTCACAGGCCGGTACTCGTAGCGCAGCCCGGTGAGGCCGCGAGCCACCGGCACCGGCGCGACTCCCTGCGTACCCGCGCCGATGGTGTAGATCTTCACTCCCACCGCCGCCGCCGCCTGCGCGGCGGTACGCGGATCGATGGAGCCGCGGTTGTTCTCACCATCGGTGAGGAGGATCATCACCTTGGAGTGCCCTGGTGCATTGCGCAGCCGGTTGGCCGCGGTGGCGATCGCGGTGCCGATGGCCGTACCATCCTCCAGCTGCCCCGCCTGGAGGTTGTCCACGGCGGCGAGCACGACCGGGTAGTCCACCGTGAGCGGCACCTGCGTGAGCGCCTCCCCGGCAAAGGCCACGAGCCCGATGCGGTCACTGCGCCGCTCGAGGATGAACTGCTTGACCTTCTCCTTCGCTACCTCGAGCCGGTTCTGCGGCTGGAAGTCCTCGGATAGCATGGAGCTCGAGAGATCTATCGCCAGGACAATGTTGATCCCCTGCGTGGAGACATTCTCGGCGCGTGCACCGGTGCGCGGCCGCGCGAGCGCCACGATGAGCCCCACAATGAGCAGGTTGCGAAGCAAGAAGAGCGCATGCGCCACGAAGCTTCCCGAGCGCGGCCCGCGCGCCAGAACGTCCGTGCGCGAGAAAGTCACGGCGTCCGGCTGGCGTCGCCGCCGCCAGTACCACCACACCGGAAGCACCAGCAGAAGGAGGAGCACCAGCGGATTGGCAAAGCCGAATCCAGTCAGTGCGCTCACGCGGCCCTCCCGGCCTCGGCGCCCTCCGCCTCGGCGGCCGCACGCGCGGCTCGCTCCTCCTCGGCCTCGACCGCCGCCTCCACATCATCCACCACCCCGCGCGCCTCGTCGCCCAGCTCTCGAGCGCGAGTCGGGGTGACCGGACGGCGCGCGAACTTGATCAGATCGCTCTCGACAAGTAGCGGAGCGAGCCGGCGAGGGTCCGCTTCCGCGCGCCCGGAGATCGATGCGAGGAGCTCCGTGCTGGTGAGCGAGCGGTGCGCGTCGTCGCCCAGCCGCGCGGCGAGATAATCGCGCGCGGCATCGGTGTAGAGCGCTACATAGCGCCCTCCCTCACCCGCTTCGATGAGGCCGAGCGATGCTATTCGTTCGAACTCGCGAACGGCGGTTTCGTAGGCGTTCGCGCCCTCGCCCACCGCGCGGCGCGGACGTCTGCGACGCCACCACCAGAAGAGCAGCGCGACGATGGCGAGCGCCGCAAGCGCGGCGAGAAGCCAGTGCCACCATGGGCGGCCGGCCACCATGATGTCACGCGCCGGCTTCGGGACGCGGAGCGCGCTGTCTGCGGGAAGCACGCTGCGCACGCGCACCGAGTCGCCGGTGATCGCGATGCGACGATCGCCTTCGGCGGTGGTGACCACTAGATCACCGAGGTGCGACGCCTGCCAGCCGGTATCCCACGCCACCAGCGTGTAGACCGCCGTCTGCTCGGTGAAGGAGCTGTCGGGCGATGTACGAACTTCGCGCGGATCCACCGCCTCCACACTGAGGCCGCTGTCGGGGCCCGGCGGGAAGGAGATCCGCGAGCCACGCGGCGCGCGCACGCGCACGAGAAGCTGGAAGTGCTCGCCCACCGTCACGCTGTCGGGGCGTACGAGCACACCCATCTGCACGCGCTGCCGAGCGGCGTCACGAGCCTGGCCCGCGGATGCGAGCGTGTCCTGCGGCGGCGCGAGGAGCGCGAGCGAGGCGAGGAGCAGGAGCTGCGCGATCACCGGCGCCGGATCCTCGTCTCGCGGCCCCGGAAGAAGCGGAGCAGCGCCTCCGTGTAGCTGCGGTCGGTACGCACCGCTATCTCATCGATGGCGAGCCGCCTGAGCAAATGGGTACGCGCCTCGCGTTCCATGCGCACCTCGCGCTCGAAGCGCTCGCGCACGATGCGCTCGCTCGTGTCCACGTCCACGGTGGCACCACTCTCCGGATCCACGAAGCGCACGAGCCCCATGTCGGGGAGCGACAGCTCGCGCGGATCTTCCACCGTGACGGCAACTACATCATGACGACGCGAGAGAATCTTGAGGGGACGCTCTATACCCGGCTCGAGAAAATCGGAGACGAGGAAAACGATCGAGCGGTGCGGGAGCATTCGCGAGAGCGCGTCGGCGGCCGCCTCGATCGAGGTGCCGCGCCCCTCCGGCTCCCACGACAGGATGTCCCGCACCAGTCTCAGAACGTGCTTGCGGCCCTTGGCCGGCGGCACGACGTGCTCCACCATGTCGGTGAAGAGCAGGACGCCCACGCGATCGTTGTTGCGGATGGCAGCCATGGCGAGCACCAGACTCAGCTCGGTGGCGAGCTCGCTCTTGAAGCGCGCTACCGTTCCGAAGCGCTCGGAGCCGGAGAGGTCCACGGCGAGCATCACGGTGAGCTCGCGCTCCTCCACGTAACGCTTCACGTACGGATGTCGCATGCGCGCCGTGACGTTCCAGTCGATCGCGCGCACCTCATCTCCCGGCTGATACTCGCGGACTTCGGCGAACTCCATCCCCTGCCCCTTGAATACCGAGTGATACTCCCCGGTGAAGACCGAGTTCACGAGCCCGCGCGTGCGGAGGTCGAGGAGCTTGACCTGGCGGAGGATCTCGGGATCGGGAAGGAGTGCGCGCGTCTCCGAGCGGCCCCCCGCTTCCACGGGAACGGCGCGAGCAGCGGCACGCGCGCGTCTCTCCCGCCAGCGGCCGATCACGGCGCCTCGATCGCCGCCAGGATGCGCCGGACTATCTCGTCGCTCGTCACCTCCTCCGCCTCGGCCTCGTAGGTGGTGAGGACGCGATGACGAAGGATGTCCGGCGCCATGGCCTTCACATCGTCGGGCGTGACGAAGTTGCGGCCGCGCAGGAAGGCGTGCGCGCGCGAGCCCTGCGCGAGGAAAATCGTTGCGCGCGGGCTCGCGCCGTACTCGATGAGTGGCCGGAGATCGGCGAGCCCGGCCTCCTCGGGATAGCGCGTGGCGTGAACGATGTCCACGATGTAGTCCATCACCCGGTCGTCCACGTACAGATCCGCGATGCGCGCGCGCGCTTCCATGATAGCGTGCGGCTGGGCCACGTGCTCCACCGCGATCGGCTGACCCGATGACATCCGCCGCATGATCTCCTTCTCCTCGGCGCGACTCGGGTAGCCCACGTGCAGCTTCAGCATGAAGCGGTCTACCTGCGCCTCGGGGAGCGGGTAGGTCCCCTCCTGCTCGATCGGGTTCTGCGTGGCCAGCACGAGGAATGGCTCGTCGAGCATGTACGTGGTGCCGCCGATCGTCACCTGCTTCTCCTGCATCGCCTCGAGGAGGGCACTCTGCACCTTTGCCGGCGCACGGTTGATCTCGTCGGCGAGGACGATGTTGGCGAAGATGGGACCCTTCTTGGCGCGGAACTCCCCGGTCTGCTGATCGAACACCTGCGTGCCGATCACGTCGGCAGGGAGAAGATCGGGCGTGAACTGGATGCGCTGGAAGGTGGTGTTGATCGTCTCCGCGAGCGTCCTCACGGTGAGCGTCTTGGCCAGCCCGGGGACGCCTTCCAGAAGGACGTGCCCGCCGGTAAGCAGCCCGATGAGGAGCCGCTCCACCATGTACTCCTGGCCCACGACGCGCCGGCCAACCTGCTCGAGAATGTTCTGAACCAGCGCGGTATCGGCCGCCGGCGCCACTCGTGTCGTCACTCGTTCACTCCCGGGGATGAAGAGAGGTCAGCTTTGATACCCGCATGTATAACGGTGG
The DNA here is from genome assembly GCA_035700125.1 of Gemmatimonadaceae bacterium. Classification (GTDB taxonomy): domain Bacteria; phylum Gemmatimonadota; class Gemmatimonadetes; order Gemmatimonadales; family Gemmatimonadaceae; genus JADGGM01. Next base: position 21,802 of record DASSOX010000154.1, on the reverse strand, counting down.
GTTGCAGGCGACGTCACCGCTTGATGCGCACGCCGTGGTCTTCCTCCTCGAAGATCCATACGGCCATCCGCGGCGGCTCGATGGGAGCGTCGGCGTCCACGGCGGTCCACCGCGCGCTCGAGCCAGTGGAGGTGTCCCTGGGCGCGGCCGCGATGGCGGCCGCGCGGCGGATCCACTGCTCCATGTTCGACGGCCGGAGATCCACCCACCCTCGCTGCGCAGTGTCGGCGCCGCGGCTATCGGGCAGCACCACCACCGTCTCTCCCCGGAGCACGGAAGCACCGTCGCCGAGGAGAATCGGGAGCCCTACCGACAGTATCTGCCGTCGCAACGCCGGCTCACGCTCGCGCAGCAACTGCTCCGCCCTGTCGGAGAGCGAGGCCGCCTTCGCCCCGGCGAGCGCGCGCACCGATGGAAAGAGCTGGCCGAGGATGTGCGCCTCGTAAAGCAGCTTGGTGAGGCGAGGCGGACCGAGCATCTCGAAGGCCACGGAGCGAACCCCATACTCAGCCTCGAGTTTTTCCAGCCCGTGGATCGCCACCGCGCGCAGGTAGCCGGCGCGGTAGGTGGGGCCCAGGGTCGCGCCGTCGAGCGCGCCGATGATGTCGTGGCCGGTGGGACGTCCGGTCACCTCCATCACGACTGTCTCGGCTATCTCTTCTGGCGTCACCAACTCCATCTGCCCGAGCGAGCTCACCGTTTCGAACTCGTCGCGCGCGAAAACCCCGTTCTCGCCCACGTTGATGAACACGTTCTCCAGCGGCGTCCCCGTGTTCACCCAGCCGCATGCATCGGAAGTGAACGCGTCAGCGAGCGGCAGCGGCTTCTCGCAATCCACCACCTCTAGCACTCTGCCGCGCCGCTTGATCGGACCGTAGGCGATCTCCTTCCACGCGATCGCCGCGGTCGGCTTGATCTCGATGGTTGCCGGTGCATCGGCGGTGCGGCCGAGGAGGAAGAGGAAAAGACTCTGCGCGCCCGCCACCGCCGACTTGGACATCAATGTGCGCGACGGCTTCTGCTCGCTGTGAGTGTACGGTATGTCGAGCCCCATCCCGCCGGTGCCACTCGTCCCGATCTTCACATAGGCCTTGGTCCCGGCGCGGCGCATCCCGCCGTAGAGCACCTCCATGTGCCGGATGAGCTGCGGCAGCGGGAGGGTGAGGAGATGCCGCTCCACTGTCTCACGATCCACGGCGTTCGCGTCGGCCTCGGCGAGGAGGTGCAGCGCGCTGGCATGGCCGTCCTGGTACGCGACAGCGGTGGCGGTGTTCACGGTATCCACGACGAGATCGGGCTCGAAGCGAACGAGCCAGGAGTAGAGCTGGTTGTGCTCGAGGGGAACGCTGCCGAAAGGTCCGAGGTAGTCGTCGACCACGCGACGGCGCGCCGCCGGATCGGAGAGGATGCTCTCGCGCGAGCGCCGGGAGAGGTCTTCGGGAACGAACATGTTCCCCCACACGCCTTCGATGGTCGTACTGCCCACCTTCGTCCCCAGCTCGGCGAGGGCGCTCGCGACCTCGTCGCTGGTCAGACCCGCAACGATGATCCTTGCCGGCTCGAAGGCGAGGAGTCGCCGTGCGACCGCCATCCCCACCAACCCGGTTCCACCCAGCAAAAGCGCAGTCGAGTTCCGCAGCTCCATGATCCTCTTACCCCCCCGGTCTCCCGGCGCTCACCAGTGATCGTATGATCTCGTGCTCCTTCCTGGTGAGCGCGCGCGTCTCACCGGTGGGAAGACGCCCGAGGGTAACGGGTCCGTAACGCACCCTCACGAGGCGCTCCACGAAAAGTCCCAGCTCCTTGCAGAGTCGCCGGACCTCGCGGTTCCGGCCCTCCGTGAGCGTGACGGAAAGCTCCCAGCGGCCACGCCCCGAGACCAGCGGCTCCGCCGAAATATCGCTCGGGATCACGAGGCCGTCTCGAAGCTCGATTCCACGACGTGCGCGCTCGACGGCGGCCTGGGCATCGCCAGTGACCGTGGCCACGTACGCGCGCTCTACCTCGTGCCGCGGGTGCATGAGGACGTGCGCCGCTTCGCCATCGGTGGTGAAGAGCAGCACGCCTTCGGTGAGGTAGTCGAGGCGTCCCACGTATGTGAGCCCGGGGATGTCGGGAGTCAGCTCGAAGACCGTTCTGCGTCCACGCGTGTCCGAGCGCGTGCAGATGAATCCCGATGGCTTGTTCAGGACCACCCATCGCTCCGCGGCGGGCGCCGAGACACGCTTACCATCGACGAGTATCGTGTCGCGCTCGGGTTCGACCACCTGACCGATCGTCGCCACCGCGCCATTGATGCGCACGCGACCGGCCGCGACGAGCTCCTCTGCTTTGCGCCTCGATGCGACCCCCGCGCGCGCAAGCGCACGCTGAATGCGCATCGACATCGTGCTCAGAGCGCTCGCGGCTCCGCGCGCAGTGCCACCGCGAGCTCGTCGGCGCGCGGAAGCTCTCCCAGATGCCGCAGGGCGAACTGTTCCAGGAACTGCGATGTGGTGCCGTAGAGGAGCGGGCGCCCGAGTCCCTCGGCGCGCCCCACCACCTCCACGAGGCCGCGCTCGAGAAGTGTACGCAGGAGTCCGCCCGCCGAGACTCCGCGGATCTCTTCGATCTCTGCGCGCCCGATGGGCTGCCGGTAGGCGACGATGGCGAGCGTCTCGAGGGCGGCGGCCGAAAGCCGTTGCGGCCGCGCGGCGAGTTGCGCGCGCTCGATGGTCTCGGTGTACTCCGGGCGAGTGAGGATCTGCCAGCCGCCGGCGACCTCCACCAGCTCCACGCCGTGCCCCTCCTGATCGTAGTGCTCGCGAACCTCGTCGAGCGCCATGGCGATAGCGGCGGGAGTCGCCTCGGGGTCGAGCGCCGCGAGCTCCTCTACCGGAATCGGTCTGCCACTCGCGAAGAGCGCGGCCTCAAGCAGCTTCGCTAGCGGCGTCACGACTGATATCCATCGAGGCGAAGGGAGAAGGTTGATGCACCCGCAGCTCGCCGCGGCGGGCGAGCTCGAGGAGCGCGAGGAGCGCGGACAGAACCTGCCAGGGCGCGGCATCGTCCGAAATTACATCGCGCCAGCGTGCGCGCGAGCGACTGGAGAGCACGTTCATGATGGTGATCATCGCGCCATCCACGTCGAGCGCGCGCGCTATCACCTCGTGCACCAGCGGTTCGCGCGAGATGCGCAACACGCGGTCCACCGCGGCGAACAGTTCGGGGAGTGCGAGCGCCAGCGGTCCACGCGGCGGAGGCACCGGATCGCCCGGGCAGTATCCTCGCGCGAACCGGTTGCGGCGGTCGTCGCCGAGGCGCTCGAGTACATCCACCACCTCGCGCATCTGCTGATACTCGAGGAGCCGCCGAACCAGCTCGGCGCGCGGGTCGTCCCACGTTTCTTCATCTCCGTGCCGCGGAAGGAGCATCTGCACCTTGATGCGCAGAAGCCGCGCGGCCATCTCGAGATACTCGGCGGCTTCAGCGAGGCCGAGTGAGTGGATGCGATGAAGAAACTGATCGCAGATGCGAGCGATCGGGATGTCGGTGATCTCCACCTGCTCTTCACGGATGAGCGTGAGGAGGAGGTCGAGGGGACCGGAGAATTCGTCGAGCTCTACGATGAACGACGATTCGGGCGCGTAGTCGGTCGCGGAAAGCGACCCCGGCGCCTCGAAGGAAGTGGCCGTCACAGCTATCAGAAGCCGCCGTGGAGGATGAAGGGTTGCACCCAGCCGCCGAGCGCCACTCTCGACACGAGCCTGATGGGAGCGAACACGATTCCGGGGGCGAACATGAGAACCGCGAAGACGAGAAGAATTCCGTATCGCCCGACACGTTGATACTGCAGTGCCCACGCGGGAGGAAGGAGATACTTCAGTACGTGCGACCCATCGAGGGGCGGGATCGGCACGAGGTTGAAGATCGCCAGGACGATGTTGATCATCACACCGTAGAGCATCATGGTCTGCAGGAGGGCCAGCTCCGGCACCGGCTGCTGGGTGCTCCGTCCCAACATGCCGATGAGCACCACGAGCGCGATGCAGACGAGCGCGAGCAGGAAGTTTACCGCCACTCCCGCAAGGGAGACGATAATGTCGCCCTTCTTGAAGTTGCGATAATTTCGCGGATTCACCGGAACGGGCTTGGCCCCGCCGAACATGAAACCGCCGATGTAGTACGTGAGGATCGGCAGCAGTATCGACATGAACGGGTCGATGTGCTTTATCGGATTCCACGTGAGCCGGCCGAGCTGATACGCCGTGGCGTCGCCCTGTTTGAGCGCCGCATAGCCGTGTGCGTACTCGTGCGCGATGATCGAGAAGAGCAGCACGGGCGCGAGCAGCAGGAAAGTGCCTACCTTGTCCAAATTCGGCGGGGCGGAGGTGGGAACTGGCGGGAAGGGCCGGAAGGATCCTCGCCTGCTGGCGCGCGCTCGGGGCGCTCCGGCGTCATCGGCGCGAAAGCTAGCGCCGTGCCTGAGCGGTGTCAAAGTCATGCAGCGCCTTGACATCCACCCTGGGTGCTCCTAGTTTTCCGCGCTTGCATCGCCCGCGCGCCCTGGCCATCCGGCCGGCTTCGCGGGCGGTGTGCCGCGGGGACCGGCAGACGTCGCTCCGCGCCACGAGTAAACCGTACCGGAGACAGTCTTGCCGAATATCAAGTCCGCCAAGAAGGACATGCGGAAGTCGCGCGCCGCGACCGTTCGCAACCGTGCGCAGCGCTCCGCGCTCCGCACCGCTCTGAAGCGTGCCAGCGCCGCCGACGCCACCGACGAGCAGCGCCGCACCGCGGTCACCCTCCTCGATCGCTCCGCTCGCAAGGGGCTGATTCACAAGAACGCCGCAGCTCGTCGCAAGAGCCGCCTGGCGAAGGCCGGCAAGTAAGGCAAAGGCGGGCAAGAACCGGCCGCTTCCGGCCGCCTGCCCGCCTCTCCCACCTCGCGAAGCTGTGCGCTCCGCTACCGGAGCGCTCTACAGCGCGGCAAGCTCAGCGCCGCAGCGCTCGCAGTACCATTCCGTAGGATAATTCAGCGTCCCGCACTCCTGGCACTTGAGCGTCTTCACCTGCTCGGCCGCCATGGATTCCTTGGGGCTCACAGCATCGCCCGAAGCGTGAACCACGCCCGGGTCGGGTGCGGCATGCGCGTGAATGCTGCCCGAGGCCGATCCCTCGGCCGCGCTGGCTCCCTTCCCCGATCCGAATCCGCTCCCCACCGCCGCGTTCTCGCCGCTCGGGCGCGAGTCGGTCATAGTGCGGAGGAATTCGAGATCATCGAACGGTCCGAGCTCGGGAGAACGCTCCACCGTGATGTCGGCCTCGGGAGCGTGCGCCGGCGACGCCGGCGGCGTGGCGCGCCGCGGCGGCTCCGGCGTCTTCTCGAAGGCAAGCTGCCAGTCGTCGGTACGGCCGTTGGAAGAGGCGCTTTCCACGATTGCCGGCTGGTCGCGCGGAGTGGGCGGCGCTGGCGCCCGCGGCGGGGCAACGGGAGCCGACACCGGCGGCGACTTGGGCTGCGGTGCGGCAGACGGGATGCCGCCCGCCTCCAGAATCGTGCGAAGCCGGCCCAGCTCCTGGTTCACCTGATCGCGCTGACCGTTGAGCGCATCGAGCGCGGCGTTGGTGCGTTCGCGCACCTCGCGCTGGGTATCGGGGCTGAGCTCACCCACCGTAGCGCGCAGCTCCGTCTCGGCGGCCTCGTCGCGGTGCTTGGCCTCCTCGATCTCGATGGCGCCGAGGCGCTCCATGAGACCCTTCTCGTGCTCCTGCAGCGCCGTGGCGTGCGTGGCGAACTGCTCGACCACACGCTGCAGGCGAGCGGTGTAGTCGGCATGCACCCGGTTGTAGATGTGCTCCGGTGTCATCGCGCGCTTCGCCTCGAGCGCCGCGATCCACGCGCGGTAGCGCTCGCGCTCCTCGAAAAGCGCCGTTACCTGCTCGGTGTTGACTGCAGTCTCCGTCATCAATCTCCCCGCTTACTCTCGCGAGCCGAGCTCTCGGTTTCGGCTCCTTGTACGACCGGGCGCGAGCGCGCCGGCGATAGCGCGGCGACCTGCGCAGACGTCAACTCGTTCACCCGGCCAAGTTGGCGCGCCACGAGCGTGATGCGCGCCGCGTGCTCCAGACTTTCCATGCGCTGGTGCGCTACCAGGAGCGTGGGACCCGTGGTCACCGCTCCGTGGTTCGCCAGGAGAAGCGCGTCGTACGCGTCCATGTAGGGCTCACATTCGTCCGGCAACGACCCCGTCCCCGGCGTCGCATAGGGCACCAGAGGTACGGCGCCAAGCTGCACGATCAGCTCCGGCAGAACGGAGCGCTCGAACCCCTCCCCGGCCACCGCGAAGCCCGTAGCCACCGGAGGATGCGCGTGAACCACCGCGCCCACGTCGGGCCTTCGTAAATAGATTCTAACGTGTAAAGAGACTTCCGACGAGGGCTCGCGGTAACCGGAGAGTCGTCGGCCGTCCATCCCCACCACCACCAGATCCTCGGGCCCCACGTCCACCTTCGACATGCCCGTGGGCGTGACGAGCATGGTGTCGTCGGCCAGACGCGCCGACACGTTGCCATCGGGTCCGGCAATCAATCCGCGCTCGTAGAGCCGACGACAGACGCCGACGATCTCCTCCCTCAGCGCGCGCTCGTCCACCAGCCGCCTCACTCCTCCAGGCGGAAAACCACCCGGCCGCCGACGATCGTGTACACCGCGCGGCCGCGGAGCTGGTCGCCCGCATACGGCGTGTTCCGCCCCTTCGAGAGGAACTTCGACGGATCCACGACCCACTCGCGTGCAGGGTCGAAAACCGTGACGTCGGCCGTGGATCCCTGCGCGAGCGAGCCGCCCTCGAGGTGGAAGAGCTTGGCCGGCCGCGTGGACATCCTGTCCACCAGCGTCGGGAAGTCGATAATCCCCTTCTCCACCAGCTCGGTGACCACCAGCGCCAGCGCGGTCTCGAGACCTACGATCCCGAACGGCGCATCGGCGAACTCGCGTTCCTTCGCATCGTAGTGGTGCGGCGCGTGATCGGTGGCGACGAGGTCTATCGTTCCGTCGCGCAGCGCTTCACGCAGCGCCTCCACGTCGGCCTCGGTGCGGAGCGGCGGGTTCATCTTGGCGCTCGTGTCGAAGCCGCCAACGGCCGCCTCGGTGAGCGTGAGATGATGCGGCGTCACCTCGGCCGTGACGTTGATTCCGCGCTCCTTCCCCCAGCGGATGAGCTCCACGCTTCCGGCGGTGCTCATGTGCGCCAGGTGCACGTGCCCGCCCGTGCGGCGTGCGAGAAGTATGTCACGGATCACCATGATTTCCTCCGCCTCGGCGGGGATGCCGCGGAGGCCGAGGCGCGCGCTCATCATCCCTTCGTTCATCGAGCCGCCCTTCGCGAGCGTGGGCTCCTCGCAGTGGTCGATGACGGGGATGTCGAACGCCTGGGCATATTCGAGCGCGGTCCGCATGAGATGCGCGCTCACCACCGGCTTCCCATCGTCGCTGACGGCAACCGCGCCAGCACCCACCATTTCGCCGAACTCGGCGAGCGCCTCGCCGCGCTGTCCCACCGAGATCGCACCTATCGGGTAGACGCGCGCGGCCGCGGCGCGCAGCCCCTGGCGGATGATGAATCCCACGGCCGCCTGGTTGTCGGTGACAGGTTCGGTGTTCGGCATCGCGCATACGGCCGTGAAGCCTCCGGCAGCCGCCGCGCGAGCACCGGTGGCCACCGTTTCGACGTCCTCACGCCCCGGCTCGCGGAGGTGGCAGTGCACATCTATGAAGCCAGGTGACACGAGGAGGCCGGAGCAGTCGAGCACTTCGGCGCCCTCGGGCGCACCGAGCGAGCGGCCAATCGCTTCCACCTTGCCATCGCGGAGTAGCACGTCGGTCGTCTCGTCGCGTCCGGCCGAAGGATCAATGACGCGCCCGCCGCTGAGCAGTATGTCGCGAGCCTCCGTCACCTCTCGGCTCCCGGTGCCGACGCCTTGGCCGATTCCGCCAGCTCCGGGCGGCCGCCCGCGAGCAGGTAGAGCACCGCCATCCGAACCGCCACTCCGTTTGTCACCTGATTCAGTATCACGCTGTGGGGGCCGTCGGCGACGTCGGAGTCTATCTCCACGCCGCGATTCATCGGCCCGGGGTGCAGGATGAGAATGTCGCGCGGCGCCCTGTCGAGGCGCTCGTGCGTGATGCCGAAGACCCGATTGTACTCACGCAGCGACGGGATGTAGCCCGCCTGCATCCGCTCGAGCTGGAGACGGAGCACGTTCAGCGCCTCGGCCCACTCGATCGCCTCCTCGACCCGCTTGAACACCTTGACGCCGAATTCGTCGATCCCCCACGGGAGGAGCGACTTGGGGCCGCACACGGCCACCTCGGCGCCGAGCTTCTTGAGGCCCCAGATGTTGGAGCGAGCCACGCGCGAGTGGAGCACGTCGCCCACGATGCAGATGCGACGGCCAGCGAGGTCGCCGAAATGGTCGCGCAGCGTGAGGATGTCGAGAAGCCCCTGGGTGGGATGCTCGTGCGTGCCGTCGCCCGCGTTTATCACGTTGCTCTCTATGCGATCGGCGAGGAATCTCGCCGCGCCCGAGGCCCCGTGGCGGATCACGACCATGTCTATCCGCATCGCCTCGAGGTTGCGTGCGGTGTCCACCAGCGTTTCGCCCTTCTGCACGCTCGAGCCGACGGAAGCAACATTCACCGTATCGGCCGAGAGGCGCTTCTCGGCGAACTCGAAGGAGATCCGCGTACGCGTTGACGACTCGAAGAAGAGATTGACTATCGTTTTTCCGCGGAGCGCGGGCACCTTCTTGATCGCGCGCTCGCTGATTTCCTTGAAGGGCTCGGCGGTGTCGAGGATGAGGCGAATCTGTTCGGGAGTGAGCGGCTCGAGTGCGAGGAGGTCTTTCCCGAGCGCGCTGGTCATCGCGTCGCCTCCGCCGCGTCGCGTCTCACCACCACCACGGCGTCGCGCCCATCGAGCTCGTTCACGAGCACGTCCACGCGGTCCTCGGGGGCTACGGTGATGGTCTTCCCCACGATGTCGGCCCGGATCGGAAGCTCGCGGCCACCGCGGTCCACCAGGACGGCGAGCGCTATGCGCGAGGGGCGGCCGAAGTCCGCCAGCTCGTCGAGCGCCGCGCGCACGGTGCGGCCGGTATAGAGTACGTCGTCCACGATCACCACCCTCTTCCCTTCGAGGTTCCAGGTGAGATCGGTGGGGCCTACCACCGGACGCGGTCCAACGGTCTGGAGATCGTCGCGGTAGAGGGTGATGTCGAGCGCGCCGCGCGGGATGTCCACGCCGTCGCGCTCTTCGATGATCTTCACGATCCGATCGGCGAGCTGCACTCCGCGGCGCTGGATACCCACGATGATCAGGTGGTCCGTGCCCTCGTTGAGCTCCACGATCTCCTCTGCCATGCGGCGGAGCGTGCGGCCCATGGCGCGCGCATCGAGGATGGTGGTGGCGTTTGGCATCGGGGTAGGAATATGGCCGCGCGCAGCGCGGTATTGAAGCCCCGCACTGCGGGGCAGGACAAAGGGAACAGGGAACAGGAAACGGGAAACAGCTACCCGGCTCCCGAGGGCCGCGGCCCTCGCCTCCGAGGCGGTTACCTCTTTCCTCATCCCTCCTGCGCCCGGTCTCCTGTCCCCCGTTTCCTTGCCGTTCCCGCTCTTCCCCGCGCCCCCGTCGCCGTCCGGATCGTTTACATTTCATGGTTCCGTCCGCGCCACTCGTGCGGGCGATCGTCGCGCATGGAGAAGAATTGAGAACACTGGAAGAAGAGGTGCGCCGGCGGCGCACCTTCGCGATCATAAGCCACCCGGACGCGGGAAAGACCACGCTCACGGAGAAGCTTCTGCTTTACGGCGGAGCGATCCACCTGGCTGGCTCGGTGAAGGCGCGCAGGGCAGAGCGCCACGCAACGTCCGACTGGATGGAGCTCGAGCGCCAGCGCGGCATCTCGGTGACCTCGAGCGTGATGCAGTTCGAGTACGAGGGGCGCCAGATCAACCTCCTCGACACGCCGGGGCACCAGGACTTCTCCGAAGACACTTATCGCACACTCGTCGCGGCCGACAGCGCCGTCATGCTCCTCGACAACCGCAAGGGTGTGGAGGAGCGCACGCGGCAGCTCTTCCGCGTGTGCGAGCGCAGGCGCATGCCGATCTTCACCTTCGTCAACAAGTGCGACCGCGCGGGTGAGGATCCGCTCGAGCTTCTCAGCGACGTGGAGGCCGACCTCGGGATCGCCTGCTACGCGATGACCTGGCCGATTCACCGCGATGGGGCGTTCGTAGGCGTCTACGACCGTGCGAAGGGACAGATACATCTCTTCGATCGTGGCGGCGACCACGGCGCGAGCCGCGCCGTGGTGCGCGTGGGCGAGATCACCGATCCGGCGCTTCGCGACGTGCTCGGCGAATCCGCGCATGAACGTCTCGTCGCCGACATGGAGTTGCTGGAAGAAGCCGGGCATCGCTTCGATCGCGAGGCGTTCCTGGCCGGTACACTCTCGCCGATGTTCTTCGGAAGCGCGCTCACGAATTTCGGCGTGGCACCGTTCCTCGCCGATTTTCTGGAGCTCGCGCCGCCGCCGCTCGGTCGCGAGTCCACTGCGGGGAGCATCGAGCCGACGCACGATGGCTTCAGCGGCTTCGTGTTCAAGATCCAGGCGAACATGGATCCCCGTCACCGCGACCGCATCGCCTTCGTGCGCATCTGCTCCGGACGCTTCCAGGCGGGTATGGAAGTGAAGCACGTGCGGACTGGGAAGAAGCTACGTCTCGCGTCGCCGCAGCAGTTCCTCGCGCGCGATCGCAGCAGCGTCGAGGAGGCGTGGCCGGGCGATGTGGTCGGGCTCGTCGACAAGGGGACGCTGCGCATCGGCGACACTCTCTCCGCAAACGGCGACCTCGAATTCAGCGGCATTCCCCGCTTCGCCCCGGAGCACTTCGCACGCGTGGTAGTGGCCGACCCGCTGCGCCGCAAACACCTCGACACCGGGTTGCGACAGCTCACCGAGGAGGGCGCGGCGCAGGTCTTCTACGCCGAAAGCGACGCCGGGCCCGCGCCCATTGTGGGTGCGGTGGGGCTGCTGCAGTTCGACGTGATGCTCCATCGCCTGGAGCACGAGTACGGCGTGCCCTGCCGGCTCGAGAGAATTCCGTACCGCTTCCCGCGCTGGGTGACCGGCCCGAAGGCGGACATCGAGCGCGCCGCCAGCGGTAGCGGACGGATGCGGCTCTTCGATGCCAAGGGGAACCCGCTCATCCTCTTCGATGACTCGTGGAACCTGCGCTGGGCCGCCGACCACGAGCCCACGCTGACTTTCCACGAAGTGGCCCCGTGACACGGGTGGCGCGCGCACTACGGCGGTCGTGCGCGCGGTGTGGAGCACATGACTGAAACGCCGTTGGCGCGCGGCACCGGGAAGCTGCCGGGTCGCCTCGCGCCCGGCGCGGCGCTCAGGTTCGTGGTCTTTCTGGGCGTGGTGAGTCTGCTCGCCGACATGACGTACCAGGGCGGGCGAAGCATCACGGGCCCGTTCCTCGCGCAGCTCGGTGCGAGCGCCACGGTCGTGGGCGTGTTCGCCGGTCTCGGCGAGCTGCTTGGCTACGCACTGCGTCTGGTGTCGGGCTACCTCAGCGATCGGGGCGGCAACTACTGGCGCGTGGCGATCGTGGGCTACCTCATCAACCTCCTCGCCATCCCCGCGCTCGCCCTCGCGGGTAGTTGGGAGGTGGCAGTGGCGCTCATGATGCTCGAGCGTACAGGAAAGGCGATACGAAAGCCGGCGCGCGATGCGATGCTCTCGCATGCTACCTCGGAGATGGGGCGCGGCTGGGGCTTCGGTCTCCACAAGGCGATGGACCAGACGGGCGCGCTCCTCGGACCGCTCGTCATGGCGGCGGTGCTGTTCGCGACGAGCGGGAGCTATCGTCTCGGTTTCGCGCTGCTTCTCATCCCCGCCCTTCTCTCCTTCGCGGTGCTCCTTGCCGCACGGCGCGAGTACCCGCGGCCGAGCGATCTGGAAGTGAAGAAGATCGAGCTCGAAGCGACCGGCACCTCGCGCACGTACTGGATCTATCTCGGAGCATCGGCGCTGGTGGCCGCCGGCTACGCCGACTTTCCGCTCATCGCATATCACTTCGCGAAGAGCGACTCGATGCCTGCGGCGTGGATTCCGCTCATCTACTCGTTCGCGATGGGCGTGTCGGCCGTGGCGGCTCCCACAGCGGGCTGGCTCTTCGACCGTACCGGCGTGATCGTCATCGCCGCCTCGGTGCTCGTCGCGGCGCTCTTCGCGCCATTGGTGTTCCTGGGCGGCACGCCGCTCGCCGTAGCGGGGATGGCGCTCTGGGGAGTGGGGATGGGCGTGCAGGAGTCCATCGTGCGCGCGGCAGTGGCCGACCTCGTCCCCTCGGGCCGGAGGGCCGGCGCGTACGGCGTCTTCGACACCGGCTTCGGCATCTTCTGGTTCCTGGGGAGCGCCCTCATGGGAATCCTCTACGACCGCTCCATCCCGGCGCTCGTCGTCTTTTCAGTGGCCGCGCAGCTGGCGGCTCTTCCGCTGTTGCTGATCGTCGCGGCGAAACGGAGCCGTAGGGTTTTGTAAGGAAACCGGCCACCGCGCAACTAATCATCGTGAACGCTCGGCAATGAAGGGCAGAACGCCGGGCACGTACACGAGGATCGCCTCGACCCAGCGGAGGAAAGCCAACGCTACCATGCGAGTGATGCGCAATGCCGAAGATGTCTTCCTCGAACTCGTGCGCGACAACGAGGCGCGGCTGCGAAAGATCTGCCGCGTCTACGCCGCCGACGCCGAGGGAGAGAAGGACCTGTATCAGGACATCCTGGTGCAGCTCTGGCGCGCGCTCCCTTCCTTCGAGGGCTCATCGCAGCCGGGTACCTGGCTCTATCGCGTAGCGCTGAATACGGCGCTCAATCAGAAGCGGCAGCGCGCGGCACGCGAGAGCGCGACGCTCGACGAGTCCGATCCGATCTGGCGCAACCGCATCCCGACGCCGGAGCAGTCGCTGGAATCCGGCGAGCGCCTGCACAAACTCTACGCAGCGATAGCTCGCCTCGACGACGTGGAGAAGGCGTTGGTGATGATGTACCTCGACGAGAAGAGCTATCGCGAGATCGCGGAAGTGCTGGGGATAACCGAGAGCAACGTGGGCGTGAAACTGCACAGGATCCGAAAGGAGATGGCCGCATGGCTGTCGGAGGACGCAGCATGAACCTCGATGAAGCACGACGCGTCTGGCAGTCGCAGACCGAAACCGAAGAGTCGAAGATGTCGGAGGATGAGATGCTCCAGTTTGTGAAGCGGGAATCCAGCGCATTCGATAAAGCCATCGCGCGCCGCGACCGGCGCGAAGTGATCACGGGCATCGTGGTCACGGTCGCATTTCTCCCGCTGCTGTTCGGCGGCCCGTGGCTCTCGCGCATCGGCGTGCTGGTGGTACTCGCCGCCTTCGCATTGATCTATCGCAGGCTGGCCGCCGCGCGGCGAGTGGAAGCGAGCGAGCGCGTGGATCTCTCCCTCTCCGAGCTGCTCGAGACCGAGCGAACGAAAGTGAGCGGGCAGATCCGGCTGCTCGAGAGCGTGGTGTCTTGGTACATCATCCCCCCAACGGTGGGCGCGATGCTGATCGTGATCGGGCTCGATGGCATGAGCTGGTTCACCGCCGGCTACACGCTGTTCGCACTGGTGATCTCCCTGCTCGTGTACTGGATGAACCGTTCGGCGGTTCGCCACGATCTTCGCCCCAGGCGCGCGCAACTCGACCGGCTGATCCAGGAACTGAAGGGATAGGCGGGCGCCGGCCCGCACCACACGAGGGCGGCCCTGCACGAGAGCGGCCGGCCACCGATCCACAATCAACTACGAGAATGAGAATGCATCCGAGATCTTCGATACTCGAGTGCGCCGCCCGGGGCGCGCTCACGATACTGCTCAGTGGCTTCATCGGCTTCGCCACTCCGGCACTCGCCAGCGCGCAGAGAGGCGGCAGCATCGACTCGCTCGCGCGTGCCTTCAGGGCGAAGCACCCCGCACCCGCGATGGTGATCGGAGTGATCGACTCGCGAGGCAAGCGCATCTTCCCATACGGCACGACGGGCGCAGACAGCGCGGCGGTCGGTGGCGACACCCGGTTCGAAGTGGGTTCGGTCACCAAGGTCTTCACATCGCTCCTGCTCGCGCGGATGACGGAAAGCGGCAAGGTCCGGCTCGAGGATCCGATCTCGAGCTTCCTTCCAGACTCGATACATGCGCCGGAGTATCGTGGGCAGCCGATAACCCTCGGAGCGCTCGCCACCCACTCGTCGAGCCTTCCGCGGCTTCCCGGCAACATCGCTCCGGCGAACATGCTGGATCCATACGCCGACTACACCGCAGACAAGCTCTACGCGTTCCTGGATTCCTACGATCTGCCGCAGGCGCCGGGCACGCACTACGAGTACTCGAATCTCGGCGCAGGGCTGCTCGGATTCATTCTCTCGCGCCATGCTGGCGAGCCGTACGCGAAGCTCGTGGAGCAGAGAGTCTTCCGGCCGCTCGGCATGGCCGACAGCTACATCGCGGAACTCGGCGACAGCGCCGATCCACGGCTCGCGCACGGGCACGCGGAGGGGAAGGAAGTACCCTTCTGGCACTTCGGATCGCTGGAGGGAGCGGGTGCAGCGATATCGTCCACCAACGATCTACTGCGGCTGCTCGAGGCGGAGCTGCATCCGCGTCGCACGCAGATGGCCGAGGCGATAACGCTCTCCCAGAAGATCCACTTCCGTGCGTCGCCCGAGCTTTCGCTTGCACTCGGGTGGCATGTTGTGCAGCTTCCCGACAGCAGCAGCCTGTACTGGCACAACGGCGGCACCGGGGGCGCGCGGAGCTTCGTGGGCTTCTCCCCTGCTCTGGGGGCGGGCTTCACGCTTCTCGTGAACGAGGCCATTCCGCTCGACGTGCTGAACCAGTTCGCCTTCGAGCTGGCGCGCACTCTGATGGGTGGCGAGGCTGCGCGTGCATCGGCGCTCAGCAGCCCCGGGCGCCATTGAACATGCAAGCACCACCCGTCGCTGCCACGCGACGGAACGAAGGGCCCGTCTCGTGCGTATAATGAGTATATGCGATACGTGCAAGCGCTGAGCGCCGCCCTCCTGCTGACACCGGCCGCCGTGCCGGCGCAGAGCATGGGTCGAGGGTTCTTCTTTCGGGAGCCCAGTACGATCTGGTCCGTGCGCGCCGGCTTCGGTCATGCGAATGCGGGCAGCGACATCTTCTCGTTCACCTCGCGCCAGCTCACGGTGGACAAGGGCGACTTCAGCGGCTTCACGATCGGCACCGATCTCGATTTCAGGGTGAGCTCGCGCTTCACGCTCGGACTCGGTATGTGGTACGCAGGGAGCAGCACGCCGTCGGAGTACCGCGACTTCGTGGGCACTGACGATCTCCCGATCGCGCAGACGACGAAGTTCCGCCGGCTACCGGTAACGGCAAACCTGAAATTCTACCTCACGCCGCGCGGGCGCAGCATCGGCCACTACGCGTGGATTCCGGCGAAGGTGGTGCCGTACGTGGGCGTGGGCGGCGGCGCGATGTGGTACAGCTTCGAGCAGAACGGCGAGTTCATAGATCAATCATCGCTCGACGTTTTTACCGACACCTTCAAGTCGTCGGGTTGGACCCCGGAGGGGCACGCTGCGGCCGGCGTGGACGTATCGCTCACGCCGCGTCTCGTGCTCACGGGCGAGGGGCGCTACACTTACGCAAAGGCGAAGATGCAGCAGGACTTCGTGGGGTTCGACAAGATCGATCTCTCCGGCTTCGCCATCACGGCTGGTCTCGCGATCAGGTTCTGAGGGGGGCAAGATGAAAACGCGAACGATTGCAGGCCGTGCAGTCACAACGGCCAGCTCGCTGCTGGCGGCCATCGCTCTGTTGGCGCTCGGCGCGACGGTGAACGCATCCAGCGCACAATCCAACGGCGCCGATGTGCGCTGGCAGCCGTGGCTCGGCTGCTGGGAACCGGCGGGAACGGTGGATGGCCTGCTCGACAGCCGCATGCTCTGCGTGCTTCCCGTGGAGGGCTCCTCCGCGGTGGAGCTGGCGACAGTGGACAGTGACCGCGTGCTCGTGCGCGAGCGCGTCGTTGCCAACGGCGAGCAGATGAAGAGCGAGCAGAGTGGGTGCACGGGTTGGAAGAGCGCCCAGTGGTCGCCTACCGGTGCGCAGCTCTACCTGAAGTCGGACTTCGATTGCGGCAACGGAATCCATCGCAAGGCGTCCGGCATCTTCGCGATGGCACCCGGCGGAGTGTGGCTCGACGTGCAGGGTGTCTCGGCCAACGATGGCACCGGTAGCGGGGTCCGCGTGATCCACTACCGCCCCACCGCCGCACCCGACGTTCTGCGTGACGAGCTCGCGCGCATCACGGCCGACCGTGAGCTGGCGCTCGGCACCGCGCGCACCTCGATTGCAGGGGATGTGACCCAGCAGGATGTGATAGACGCTTCGCGAGCGGTGCAGCCCGGAGTGGTGGAGGCGTGGCTCCTGGAGCGCGGACAGAAGTTCTCCGTGGACTCGAAGCAGCTCGTGCAACTCGCTGACGCGGGTGTACCGTCGAGCGTGATCGACGCCATGGTGGCGCTCTCGTACCCGAAGGTCTTCGCGATCGCGAGCGCCGACGACATCGGGATGCACACCGGCGAGGTCGCACTCGAGCCGGGCGCGCCGACCGGAAGACGGATCTACACGACGATGTACCCGTACGGCTACGGATATTATGGTCTCTCGCCCTTCGACTACCTGTATTCCCCGTTCGGCTACACGCCCTACGGTTACGGTTACGGAATGGGCTTCGGCTACGGCTGGTACCCGGGCAGTGGTCCGGTAGTGATCATCCGGAACCCGAACGTGAACGCGCCGGAGCACGGGCGCGTGGTGAATGGCCGCGGCTACGTTCGTGGTGGGCAGTCGGGGAGCGACAACAATGCCCGCGGCGCCGTCCCGCGCCGCACGCGCAACGATTCCCCGTCGACCAGCGGCAGCTCGTCACGCGGCGGGTCTTCGGCGTCGCCTTCGTCGGGATCGAGCGGTCAGAGCACCGGCCGCACGGCGAAGCCGCGGAAGCCGTGATGATTCGCGGGTAACGATGTGAAGAAAAGAGGCCGCGCCGTATCGCTGATACGGCGCGGCCTCTTTCATCGCGCGTGGCGACGGATGGGGCGGGATTCGAACCCGCGAGGGCTGTTACACCCCACACGCTTTCCAGGCGTGCGCCTTAAGCCACTCGGCCACCCATCCAAATGACGAAGGCGGGCGTTTGCCCGCCTTCGACTATCGTTGCTATCGTTCCACCATCTTGATGTTCCGGAGGTTCCGGAGAGCACCGATACGCCGAGGGAATCTACTTCGTGATCCCCGCCGTCCGGCATCTCACGGACGGGGTGAGATTCGAACTCACGATACCGTTGCCGGTATGCCGGTTTTCGAGACCGGTGCCTTCAACCACTCGGCCACCCGTCCAACTTCAGCCGCGAAAGTTACCCAGCCACTGGAGGGGTGTCAACGGATTTCGCGCGCCGTTCGCCGAAGAATTCACTGAGCAGCGCGCCGCACTCCGCCTCCAGAACGCCGCCGCGAACCTGCGGCCGATGATTGAGGCGCGGGTGCCGCAAGAGGTCCTCGACGGACCCGGACATCCCTGCCTTCTCGTCCCACGCACCGAAGACCACGCGCTCCATGCGCGAGAGCACGAGCGCGCCCGCGCACATCGCGCACGGCTCCAGCGTCACGTAGAGTGTACAGTCATCCAGGCGCCAGTCGCCGTGCGCGCGCGATGCGTCGCGGATGGCGAGCACCTCGGCGTGCGCCGTGGCATCTCCATCGGCAACCGTGCGATTGGCTGCGGCGGCCAATAGCTCGCCGCCGCGAACGACGATGGCGCCCACGGGCACATCGCCACGCGCGAGTGCGCCGCGCGCCTCGTCGAGCGCGCGGCGCATCCAGCGTTCATCCCGCGCTTCGCGGGAGTCAGACAGAGGAGCCTCGCCCGGCAGCGAACTCACGCTCGGCGCGCTCGTCCCCAGTGGTGCACACCTAGGCGCCTGCCGCGGCGCCCGCGGTGGATTCGGCCTTCTCGAACTGCAGCCCGCCTTCGGCGGCGCGCGTGACGATGATGTGATCGCCCTCGTGGAAGCGACCCTCGAGCACCGCCATGGCGAGCGGATTCTGGATGTGCTTCTGGATGGCCCTCTTAAGCGGCCGAGCGCCGTAGACCGGATCGAAGCCCTCCTGCGCGAGAACCATCTTGGCCTCCGGCGTGATCTCGAGCGTCATGTTGCGATCGGCCAGGAGCCGATCCATCCGCTGAAGCTGGATGTCCACGATTCGCCCGATCTGCTCCATCGCGAGCGGGTTGAAGATGATGATGTCGTCCACACGGTTGAGGAATTCCGGCTTGAAGTTCTGTCTCAGCGCCTCCATCACCCGCTCCTCGGCTCTCGTCCAGTCGGTGGTGCCGTACTCCAGGATGTACTGACCGCCGATGTTGGACGTCATGATGATCACCGTGTTCCGGAAGTCCACCGTGCGACCCTGCGAGTCGGTGAGCCGCCCGTCGTCGAGGATCTGCAGGAGGATGTTGAACACATCCGGGTGCGCCTTCTCGATCTCATCGAAGAGCACAACCGAGTACGGTCGCCGGCGAATGGCCTCGGTGAGCTGGCCGCCCTCCTCGAAGCCCACGTAGCCTGGAGGCGCGCCGATGAGGCGCGCCACCGCGTGCTTCTCCATGTACTCGGACATGTCAATGCGCACCATCGCCTGCTCGGAGTCGAAGAGGAACTCGGCCAGCGCACGCGCGGTCTCCGTCTTTCCCACACCGGTGGGGCCGAGGAAGATGAAGGAGCCGATCGGGCGGTTGGGGTCCTGCAGTCCCGCGCGCGACCTGCGCACCGCGTTCGCCACCGCCGTCACCGCCTGCTCCTGCCCAATCACGCGCGTGGCGAGAACATCCTCCAGGCGTGTGAGCCGTTCGCGCTCGCTCTCCATCATCCG
This sequence comes from Gemmatimonadaceae bacterium, assembly GCA_035700125.1. Lineage (GTDB taxonomy): Bacteria > Gemmatimonadota > Gemmatimonadetes > Gemmatimonadales > Gemmatimonadaceae > JADGGM01. The sequence goes on along the minus strand of DASSOX010000154.1, from coordinate 2,746 downwards.
CGAGACCGGGATGCCGGTCCAGCGCGCGACGATCTCGGCGATGTCGTCCGCGTCAACCTCTTCCTTGAGGAACTGCGCGCCGCTCAACTGCCGGCTGGCCATCTCGGCCTCCGCCGCGCGTCGCTCATCCTCGAGTTTGGGGATGCGACCGTAAGCGATCTCCGCGGCCTTCCCCAGATCGCCGGCACGCTGCGCCTGATCGGCCTCCACACGCGCCTGCTCGATCTGCTGCGTGATCCCCGCAACGCGCGTCAGCGTCTCCTTCTCGAGCTGCCACTGCGCCTTCATCCCCGAGGCGCGCTCGCGCAGCTCGGCCAGCTCGCGTTCCACACCCTCGCGCCGCTCGATCGAAGCGGGATCCTTCTCCTTCTCCAGTGCGCGGCGCTCGATCTCGAGCTGCGTGATGCGGCGCTCCACCTCGTCTATCTCCTGCGGCATCGAGTCGATCTCGATGCGGATGCGCGACGCGGCCTCGTCCACCAGGTCGATCGCCTTGTCGGGGAGGAAGCGATCACCGATGTACCGATTGGAAAGCGTGGCCGCTGCCACCACGGCGCCGTCGGTGATGCGTACGCCGTGGTGCGCCTCGTACTTCTCCTTGAGGCCACGCAGGATGGCGATCGTGTCGTCCACCGTGGGCTCGCCCACGTACACCGGCTGGAAGCGGCGTTCGAGCGCGGCGTCCTTCTCGATGTGCTTGCGGTACTCGTCGAGAGTCGTGGCGCCCACCACGCGCAGTTCGCCGCGGGCAAGCATCGGCTTGAGCATGTTGCCGGCGTCCATCGCTCCCTCGGCCGCACCGGCGCCGACTATGGTGTGCAGCTCGTCTATGAACACCACGAAGCGGCCCTCCGCGGAGGTGATCTCCTTGAGCACCGCCTTGAGCCGCTCCTCGAACTCGCCGCGGAACTTGGCGCCCGCGATGAGCGCACCAAGGTCGAGGGCAACGAGGCTCTTGTCCTTCAGACTCTCGGGTACATCTCCGTTCACGATCCGCTGTGCGAGCCCCTCGACTATTGCCGTCTTTCCCACGCCTGGCTCGCCGATGAGGACCGGGTTGTTCTTGGTGCGCCGCGAGAGCACCTGCACCACGCGCCGGATCTCCTCGTCGCGGCCAATTACCGGGTCGAGCTTCCCCGAGCGCGCGGCTTCGGTAAGGTCGCGCGTGAAGCGCTCGAGCGCCTGGTACTGCGTCTCGGGGTTCTGGTCGGTGACGCGATGAGCACCGCGGACCGAGCGAAGCGCCTCGGTGAGTGCCTGGCTGGTGGCACCGACCGAGTCGAGGATCTCTCGCGTCTCGGTGCCGCGCACGGAGGCGAGGCCCATGAGCATGTGCTCGGTGGAGACGTATTCATCCTTGAGCCTGCGCGCCTCCGCTTCGGCGGAGTCGAGCACCTGGTTCAGCTCGCGCGAGAGCGACGGCTGCGCGCCGCCAGTCTGCTTCGGATAGCGCTCGACCTCGCGCTCGACGCGCGCGGTGACATCGGAGATATTCGCGCCGACTTTGTGGAGGAGCGGGATCACGATCCCTTCCTGCTGACCGAGGAGTGCGAGAAGGAGGTGGCCGTCGTAGACCAGCGGGTTGCCGTTGCGGCGGGCGATGGAAGACGCTTCGTTGAGCGCCTCCGCGGCCTTGACGGTGAGTTTGTCGGGATTGATCATCGCGGTTCACGACCTGATAAAGTACCTTATTAAGCTACTCTTAAAACACTATTGCCCGGCTAGATGCAGCAATAGAAGGGCAACTTCGATGCCGCCCTTCGCTGCCACGCAGTCATAGATTGCTGCCGCACTGGCCATGCCCATGGTGCGCCGAATGAAAACGCTGCCGAGTTGCCAGACGGGGCCGGATGCGGGATTGCGGTTGACTCGACCATGGCGAGCATCTACCCTTGCCAACCATGTTCAGACCCAGGGGCTGGATCGCCGCGGTGCTTGCGCTTGGCGCATTGGCGGCGTGCAGGAGTTCGGCGGAGCCCACCGCCGCCAACGACTCGCTCTTCGTCAACACGATGGGAGAACTCCGCAGGATCAGGACCGATCCGGCTCTCGACAGCGCGGCACGCGACTCCGCGCGTGAAGCCGTCCTGCGCACGCACGACGTCAGCGCCGAGGAGCTCGAAGCGATGGCGCGTGCGCTGTCGCAGGATCCCGAGCGAGCGCTCGAGGCCTGGCGCGAGATCGAGCGAAAGTCTACACAGGACGAGTCGCGCCCGCCCGCCCGCCCCACCGCCGACTCCGCCGCGAGCGACACGCCTCGCTGAAACGACGAGCGCGGCGCCGCCCCGCAAGGCCGCGCCGCGCTCCCGCGGATGACGACGGGAGTCGTCATCGCATGACTATCATCTTCTTTCCTATCGAGCGTCCATCTACCTCGAGAAGATAGATGTACACCCCAGATGGCACCTGCTGAGAGGTGTTCATCTGCTTGCCGTCCCAGTACGCGGTGTACGTGCCACACGACAGAGTGACGTTCACCACGGGCTGACCCTCTCCCCCCCCTCCGGACTTCAATACCGGTATCGCCACCAGCTGCGCGAGCACGTTGTACACGCGCAGCGTGACCTTGTGTTGTCGGCCGCCATCGGCCGTGCAACCTGGCGGGTCCCCGATCGTGAAGGGGATCGTCGTTGCCGGGTTGAAGGGGTTGGGGTAGTTCTGTCCGAGCTGCACCCCCGGGCTGCGCTCCGCCGCTGACGGAGGGTTTGGCTCGCCCTGCGCCATTGCGACTCTCGGCACGAGCGAG
>DASSOX010000153.1:0-10483 GCA_035700125.1 Gemmatimonadaceae bacterium | reverse complement strand
CGACTTCTACATCCACGGCTGGCTGCGGGGCCCACGCGATGAGGAGTGGCTCCCGCCCCCCGGTATGGTTTCGCGAGTGATAGATGCGGAGAATGGTCTGCTCGCCAGCGAGTGGTGTCCGCTCAGACAGCGCGAGTGGTTCAGGGCCGGCACGGAGCCCACCGCGTACTGCCCCGAGCACACGGGCCCGCCGGACTCCGGTGACTCCTTAGGCGACCGGATCGTTCGTCTGTTGAAGGGGATCTTCGAGTTCTGAACGTAATCGAATCTGGTCTCCACTCGAGCTCTTTCGTCATTCCCGCGCAAGCGGGAATCCATCTTACCCGGCCTGCACTTGGATCTCCGTACGTCGCGGGGAGATGGCGTCGTGAAACCGTGCAAGGCCCTGGCAGTCATACTGGCGTCAACGGGAGATACTGGCGAAGATGTCCGCGATGAAGCATAGTGCAGATGTGACAGCAATCGTGGAGGCAGCTCCGGCAGGCGCGGTTTACGGCGCGATTCACATGCACAGCGACTTCTCGCACGACGGACGCGATTCGCTGGAAGCGTTGCGCACGACGTGCATGGAGCGAGGAATCGACTTCGTAGGAATGACCGACCACGCCGAAGACCTGGACCGTACGGTGTACGAGGCGTACCGGTGCCGCTGCCGCGAGCTTTCGGAGCCCGGCTTCGTGATGATTCCCGGACTCGAGTACCGCTTCCAGGGCCTGAAGGGGCTGCATCTCCTCGCGCTCGACCTGCGGGAGTGGATCGAGCCCGCGACGCCAGCCGAGTTCTTCGAGCAGACACGAGGGAGGGCGTCCATGACTATCCTCGCCCATCCGGTGCTCGCGCACTACCAGATACCTGAAGTGGTGCTCGACAACATCGATGCGATCGAGATCTGGAACGGCAATTACAACACGCGCTACCTCCCCGATCCGAAGGCCATTCGGCTGGTGCAGGAGCTGCGGCAACGGCGGCCGGAGCTGGTAGCTACCGTCGGACTCGATCAGCACGATAGCCGAAACGATCGCGAACTGCGGGTGGTTCTCCCTGCCGCATCGGCCGACCCGATTGCAGAGCTCAGAGCGGGGCGCTTCGAGAACGCGGGGCGAACGATGCGCTTCGACTCCGGTGCTTTCCTCTCACCCGCCAGGCTCGGGACGTTGAGCGCGCTGCGCGGCGTCTACGATGTAGTCGAGCGAGCGCAGGACCGCGCGCTGCACATGATCCATCGCGTGAGGAACGGATCGTCTGCCGCGTGAGCTGGGCCCTCGTTTCTACGATGGCTCGGCCGGTGGCGAAAGCAGAACGCGAGGCGGGACGGGCGGGCTCTCTTCCACGGTGACCGGCGTCGGCAAGTGCGCGCTGTCTACCCAGCGCGCAGCACCGGCCAGCATGTGCCAACCTCGCACCACCACCGCGCGCGGCGAATTCCAACTGCGCAGCGCCCTCACCAGCTCCCGCCCGTTCCAGCGGAGATCGTAGTAGGCGCAGTAAGCCATGCCGCGGTCGGCCCTCAGCAGGTACTTCGTGAGTAGCGCGCCACGTCCGCGCGCGTAGCTCCGTCTGAGGAGCCCGACATCCTCGAGCCGCCGGCGTCCGTGATTGTGGGCCACGAGCACGTCGGGCACGTACTCGATCCGCAGGCCGTGAAGCAGGGAGCGGTAGAGGTAGTCGGTGTCTTCCGCGCTCCCTACCGGCGTCCCGGCGCCGAGCGTGACGTCGAACTCACCCACCATCTCCGTGGCCCAGCGCGCGAACGACATGTTGCAGCCTACCATTAGCCCGGGAAGCTGGTAGGCGGATGTGAGCGTCTCTCGCGTTCGCGATGTGCGGATCGTCATTGGATAATCGCGCGGGTCGTGCAGCTCCACGCGTCCCCCGATTCCCGCGAGACCGGGATCGCGTGCGAACTCCCGGACGATAGCGCCAAGCCAGTTGGGCGCGGGTAGGCAGTCGTCATCGGTGAAGGCGAGAATCCCGCCCCGCGCCGCTTTCAGACCCGCGTTGCGCGCTCGCGAGATCCCCTTCCTCGGCTCGAAGATGCGCCGGACCGGGAGACGGTCGGTGGAGGAATCGATCAGCGCGGCGGTGCCGTCGGTCGACCCGTTGTCCACGACTACCAGCTCCCAGGTGATTTCCGGTGGTACGACGAGACGCGTGAGCGCCTCGAGTAGCTGTGCGAGTGCCGAGCAGCGGTTCCGTGTGCAGACAATTACCGAGACAGCCAGCGGCTGCGCGCTCACGAAGCGCGCTCCGCCGCGAGTGACATCGCCTGCGCGGGATCCGCGGCCAGAGTCACCAGGTCGCTGCCGGAGGTCCAGGTTTGATGGAAGTCGCGCACCTTGCCGTAGCTGTTGTCGAGAATGACGTTCGGGATGCCGAGGAGGAGACTCAGGATGTGAGCGTGGAGTCGGTCGGTAATCACCACGCGTCCTTCGGAAAGGGTGGCGCATCCGCGGCGAAGCCGCTTAGCCGCGGTGTGGTCCTCCACACGCGAGAGCGCGTTGCGCAGCGTGCTCTCCACCCTCGGGTGCTCCGCCACCAGAGTGCGCAGGAAGCGCTCGAAGCGCAGTCCGGCGGTGCGCGGCTCATCGAGCCAGTCCATGCTCTGGATTCCTTGCGGCGGTGCTCCGGCGCCGCGCTCGCGATCGCCGCGCGCGAGCCAGAGTATCGCCTTCGTGGCGGGTGCCGGGCGCGCGATCGGACCGAGCCAGAGGGCCATGTCCGGGCAGAGCAGGGCGGGCGCCTGGAAATTCTCGGTCGCGAAGGCGAGGCTGCGCCTGTCGCGCGCGAGGAGGGTGAGCGCACGGTGACCACCGAAGACTGCCCGGGCGCGCTCTATGGCACGCGCGTCGCGAAACATGATCGTCTGCGGAAGCTGAACGATTCGCGAATCGGGGAAGTCGCGCACCACTCGTTCGCGAAAGTGCTGGGGCAGCTCCCAGATGTCACCGAAGTTGCCGCCTCCCGAGAGCAGGATCACGCCGTCGCCCAGTCGCCTGGCCAGCGTCTCGCGCGAGTAGGTATCGTGGTCGCAACTGTAGCAGACGATCTTTTCCCTGTCGCGCAGGTAGGCCAGCGTGCCGAGCCAGATCGCGCTGTCGCCGACGTTGGAGTGGGTGGGGAAGTCGAGCAGCGCCACGCGCCGCGTGCCCGCCAGGATCGGACTCAGTACGCCGTCCATGACCGCGCGCAGCGACTCCAGGAGCGGCGTCTGCACCGGATCAGCTCCTCCGCTCCAATGCATCGGCGAGCGCGGCGTCGTCGCGAGCGGGGCCAGCTGTGACGAGCTGCATCCGCGGCTGCATGTGGACGCTCCCCGCGAATTTCATCCCTTCCATGAGCTGCAGGGTCGCCGACGGCCCGCGGGCGACGTCGCGGTGAGTGGCGCGGTCCCATACCGCCGTCTCTACCGCCACCACGCCGGCAGGCACGTTGAACTGGAGCTCGATCTCCACCTCGAAGGGGCCGTCCTCGGGCAGCTCCACGCCGCACTCGCGCGTGCTGATGGCGAAGAGCGACTTGCCCGTGTTCATCTCGCGAACTCGAACCGCGCAGGAGCGTGGTCCGCCCTTCGAGGAATCCACCGAGCCGCGGAGCCGAAAGCGGGCGCTCCCGCCGGATCGCGGAGGCTCGCCCGTGCGGACCATCTCGATCGATTCGATAGTGGTGGCTAGCGTACCTCCACCAGCGGGACCGGACGTCCACTCGTTCTGCAGATACGTCTCGATGCACTCCGCGGGCGTCCCGGTGCGCACCACGCTCCCGCGGTCGAGGAGCAGGGCATGCGTGCACAGCGAGGCGATCCGCTCGAGCTGGTGCGAGACGATGGCCACCGGGATTCCGCTCGTGCACATCGCCTTGATCCGGTCGAACGCCTTCGTCTGGAAGCGGAGGTCGCCCACCGCGAGCACCTCGTCTATCACCAGCACGTCGGGATCTATGTGCGCGGCGATGGCGAAGCCGAGTCGCGCGTTCATCCCGCTCGAGTAGCGCTTCACGGGGGTGTCGATGAACTGCTCGATCTCCGCGAACTCCACGATCTCGTCGAAGCGTCGCGCGATCTCCCTGCTGCGCATCCCCATGATCGCTCCCTGCAGGAAGACGTTCTCCCGCCCGGTGAGGTCGGGGTGGAAGCCGGCGGAAACCTCGATGAGCGCACCGGCACGTCCGTGGATCATGCACCGGCCGCGCGTGGGGACGAGGATCTGGGTGAGGAGCTTGAGGATGGTGGACTTGCCCGCACCGTTGGGTCCGATGATGCCGAGCGCCTCGCCCGGCTTCACCGAGAAGGAGACGTCGCGCACCGCCCAGAATTCGCCCTGCGAGAGCTCGTCCTTCTTCGGCGCGCCCCCCACCAGTCGGCGGGCCATCGCGGGAATGAGATCGCGGAGACTGTCGTGCAGCTCGCCGCGCTGGAACTTCTTCCAGACGTTGTCGAATTCGATGCTCGGGCTGGTCATCCGCTCTACCTCACACGTACTCGGCGAAAACCGCTTCGGCGCGGTGGAAGATGAGCGCGCTGACCACGAGCCCCACGACCGCCCACACCGCGCTGTACGCCAGGTACCAGGGGCTCCAGACGGGGAACGAGCTTCCGTTCGCGGCGGTGGTCACCAGCGGCACCAGAAGGTCGTGTCCGTGGACGATGCTCAGTCGCAGTCCCTCGAGCAGCGGTGCGAGCGGGTTGAGAAGCATCAGGCGCCCGCCGAGCTGCCCGAACATGCGCGGTTCGAAGAACACGGGGGTGAAGAAGATTCCGAAGGTGAGGAGCACCTGGACGATGTACTTCACGTCGCGGAAGAAGAGGTTCGCGCAACTTATGAAGAGCGCCGTCGCGGCGGTGAACATGAGAATGAGGACCGTCAGCAGCGGTACCCAGAGAAGACCGAAGCTTAAATCGACGCCGAGGAAGGGGAGCACGATTGCGAGCGTGACGCTTCCGATGGTGGTGTCGAAGCACTGCGCCAGCGTGGCCGAGAGCGGAAGCACCTCGCGCGGAAAGTAGATCTTCGACACGAGCTGCAGATTGCCGGTGAGACTCGCCGTCGCGAAGCCGATGGCGCCCACGAAGAACGACCAGGGAATCGCCTTCACGGCCATCCCGGCGATCTCGGACAGTTCCACCTTGCTCCCGCCCATGTACGCCATGGCGAAGCGCACGAGCGTTCCGGCCAGGACTATCAGGCCCGGCATGAAGACCGCCCAGCCGAAGCCCATCACCGCCTGCTTGTAGCGGATGCGGATGTCGCGGAGCGTGAGCTGATACAGCAGCTCGCGGTAGCGCCAGATTTCATTGACCGCGATCGTGCGCAGGTCGCCCAGCATCGAGCGGCGGCGCTCCTCGGGGAGCTGCGAAGTGGGTACTGCCAGGTCGGTCATCGATGTTTCCAGGGTGCATCCGTGAAAGCGGCGCCGCTCGATGAGAGCGACGCCCGCGAGCGCAACGTCGCGCGTCCCCTGTCCGCGGTCAAGGACATCATGCCCGACCCGGCGCGCCCGGCTCGCCGACCGTCGGTGCGCGGTCGACGCGCCCCAGACGGAGGAGTCGCCGCGCCACCGCCATTGCATACCAGCGCGTGTCGTCGAGACGCCGCCGCATCCGCGCGCGCCGGCTGCGCGCCATGAGGCGGCGCACCGCAGCGTCCACGTCGTACGGAAGGCCCATTGCCAGAGAGATCTCGTAGCGCTTGAAGAGTCCTTCGTTCTTCACGCACTCCACGCCATCCACCCGCTCCGCGAGAGTCGGCGGACCGTCGAAAACCTGAAACGACTCGAGCGCTCCCAGGCCAGCGAGCACCACCTCGTTGCGGATGCACTTTTCGCAACGCGAGCAGTTGAGGCTCGAGCTGCGATTCTCCCAGCACACGCGCAGGTAGCGCTGCACCAGTGGATGATCCTTGAGCACCGCCAGCTTGTCGGTGCGGCTGCACTCGGCGCCCACGTGATCCACCACCAGTCCAGCGCCGCTCCAGAGCGGATCGAGCTCCCAGTGTGAGCCCGAGGGGCGCGGATCGGAGTAGGAGTACGAGGAGGACACTAGCAGAGTGCCCCACGTGTCGCTCAGCAGATGGCCGATGGCTCCGAGCGCGCCGCCGTAGGTGCGGATCCACTGGCAGGTGCGAAAGGTCGGGTGAGAGCGCAGGTTCGTCCGGAGCACGATCGGGCGAGCTCCCACTTCGTGCGCCACGCTGCGCAGGTGTTCTTCGACCGCGGCTGCACGCTCGGTGTCGTCCGGTTTCACATCGAAGCCGTGGACGAAAACCAGCGCATCCACGGTGCGGTCGGCCGCCAGAAGCGAGAAGAAGGAATCCACGCCGCCGCTGAAACAGAGCGCTGTGCCGGGTCCCGCTTGCTGCCGGGTGGCCACCGCCGGTTGTCGGGAATGGGCGGCATTGGTGTCGAGTTTCGGCAACAGGCGTGCGTACTTCCACCACCTCGCTACCGTGTCGAGCACGCGCGGAACGTTCGCCGCGAAGTCGGCGGCCACTGGAGCAGCGGCCACCAGCTGACGCTCGTGAATGGCCGCGGGGATCAGGAAGGCGCTGACGAACGCCTCGCTCGCGGGGCGCAGCGCCACATCCGCCGACTCGAACCAGACTTCCGACCCGTCAACGTCGGCGGAAACGCGCGAAACGCCATCCCGGGTACTGGATCGAGGGGCTGAAATGGTGAGGTGTTGGTTCGTCATCGGAAGCGAGGTCTGCCGCAAGAGGCGAGCCGGCCCGGCGGCCGGCGCGTGCGGGGTGGACACTCCGGCCAGCCGCGGAGCTATCGAGAATGCATCGGGCTGCCCCTTGCGGAAACCGCCGGAAATCTGCTGCGTATGGAGCGGGAACTTACGGATGCGCTATCGCGAGGTCGTGCGGACGTCCGGCCTTTCGGCATCCCTAACCAGGAAAACAAACCAAGATGCGTCTGAGCGTCATCACCAGAGCGGCGCTGGCCGCCGCCGTGGCTACGGCCCTGGCGGCGCCCGTCCCTGCGCACGCGCAGTTCGGGAAACTGCTCAAGAAGGCGAAGGAGAAGGTGGCGGGTGGGAGCGACAGCGTCGCGGCGGCCGAGTCGGGGGTCGGTTCCTCCGGGACGTTGCGCCCCGGCTCTCCGAAGTTCGACCAGAACGTGATCGAGCTCACGCCCTCGGTGATCGATCAGATGCTGCGCGGCATGGCTGCGGAGGCGCGGGTCGCACAGTCCAGCAACGCCAGACAGAAAAAGATCGAGGCGGACATGGCCGCCGTGGACAAGGAAATCGAGCAGCTCGACGCCCAGCACTCGAGCTCCGAGCGAGATGCCTGGCAGGAAACCAACCGCAAGATCGACGAGTGCATCAGCGACGATCTCCAAAAAAAGCAGGAGCAGAACGAGGGCCAGATGCAGGCGCGGTTGATGAGCGACCCGGCCGCGCGGCAGAAGATGATGGAGCTCTCGCAGCGAATGTCTGAAGAGATGCAGCGCGGCGACAGCGTGGCGGCGAAGAAGACGATGGCCGAGGTGCAGGCGGTCACCTATCCGTCTCTGAAGTCGGATTCGGCGGCCGCGATCAAGAAGTGCGGCGCTCTCTCATCCAAGCCGGCCTGGATGGAACGTGAGGAGAAGCTGCGCGACCGTCGCGAGCAGCTTGGCGAAGAGTTGCGCGGTGCGGGGAACGCCGCGCGCGACACGGCGCTCGTCGTGGCGCGGGGCGCAGGCGGCACTGGCGCGCAGCTCACCGCCATTCAGTACAGCATGGCGCTCGAGCGGATGATCGCGTGGGCCGCGGCCACGGGACCCGGCGCGAAGAGCGGGAAGATGAACTTCAGCGGCACCGAGCTCGATGCGCTGAAGGCGAAGGACGCGGAAGTGCGCGACGCGACCAAGGCGTTGCGCGATCTGAACGTGTGGCGCTGACGGCGAAGATCGCACGCTCGCTATGATGGTCGTCAGGCGGCTGGCGCTGGGCGCGCTGGTAGTGGCGCTCGGCGCTCCGTCGCATACGCGGCATTCGGTCAGCGAAGAGGGAGGGGAAGGGGCCTCCGCGCTGGCGGTGAGTGCGGGTGGAGAGTGGCGGCCGTGGTGGCGCTCGGACAGCGCGCCCACGCGCTGGTCGAAGCCGCTCGACGTGGTGTCGCGCGCGGTCGAGTGGCGCGCTGTCACCAACGGCGTGGAGACGGGCGAGCTCCGGCTGTCGGGGAGCGGTGAGGCGTGGCGCGTCCGAGTCATCCTCGTTCGCATGGATCCCAAACTCGTTCGCTTCCAGTTGGATAGCGGCTTCGAAAACGGATTCCTGCGCGCGGCATGGACGGTGGATCGGGCTCCCGCCGAGGCACTCGTCGCGTTCAACGCCGGCCAGTTTTCCGGCGCGCTGCCGTGGGGATGGGTGGTGCTCCGTGGCCGCGAATTTCTCCCGCCCGGCCGCGGCCCGCTCTCCACGGCGGTCACCATAGACACGGCCGGCGTGCTTCGCTGGTCGCCGCCCGACAGCATACAGTCGCTGCGGTATTCGCGGGGGATCGCCGCCGCATTTCAGTCGTATCCCACTCTGCTCGAGGGCGACGGCGACGTTCCGCTCGCGCTGCGGCCCGACTCGCACATTACCGGCGTGAGTCTCGACCATGGAGACTCGCGTCTCGCCATCGGCGCGCTGCGCGACGGCCGCGTACTCGTAGCGCTCACCCGCTTCGATGGCCTGGGTGGCCTTCTCGAAGCGATTCCGCTCGGCCTCACCACGCCGCAGACCGCTGCCCTGATGGGGGCGTTAGGCTGCAAACGGGCCGTGATGCTCGACGGTGGGATCTCCAGCCAGCTCCTGGTGCGCGATTCGACCGGGGTCGTGCAGCGCTGGCCGGGAATCAGGCGAGTTCCGTTGGGACTCGTGGTGGCAGCGAGGGAGAGTGAAAGCAGAGAGCAGGGTGCAGGAAGCAGAAGGCAGGAAGCAGGAAACAGGAAAATGTGAACGGCTCGTAATACTCCGTCATCCCCGCGAGCACTCCAGCCGTCATCCCCGCGAAAGCGGGGATCCATGTTCGGCCGTGTAAAATGGATCCCCGCTTTCGCGGGGATGACTATGGTGTGGGTCATTGCTCATGCGGGCACGGCCTTGGGTGGTGTGCCGGTACCTGCTTCCTGCTTCCTGCTTCCTGCTCCCTACTCCCTCACTTCCTCGGCAGCTTGAAACCGAAGGGCATCTGGACCAGTTGCCGTACTTTGTGACCCCCGACCTCGGCTGGCACGAAGTGCATCGACGGGAGCACTCCCTTTACCGCCTGCGTGAAGAGATCGTTCGAGGATTTCAGCACCTTGAACGTGCCCATGTCGGCGCGTCCGTCCGGATTCACCACGAACTGAACCAGCACTTCACCCTCCACGCGCGCCTTCTCGAGCGCTGCGGGATACTGAGGAGCTGGATTGTGCTCGGCTGCCAGAACGGGCTGTTCGACCTGGAACTCGAAGAACGCGGTGGAATCGTTGACAGGATTTTGTCCGGCCACCGACCTGGAAGCCGTGACTCCTTCGGGGCTGTCCACCGAACAGGCGATGGCGATCGTGGCGGCTGCCAGCGCCGAGAATGCGAGGAGCTGAGTGCGGGCAAATCTCGGAATTGACCTGCGCATGGCTATGATCCTCCGCTCGAGGTTGGATGTGGGGTTCGTGAGCGCGGGCGCGAACTCTGTGGCCCCGGCGCTGGCTCGCTGGGCGATCATCAGCAGGAGAAGGCCGTAGCGCTCCGGTCGTTCATGCTGCGCGAGAACGCGAGCATCGCAGTCCAACTCGACGGCGAGCCGCAGGCGGCGCGCACACCACCAGAGCGCCGGATTCCAGGGTACGAGCGCGGTGAGCAGCGCTGCGCCGAAGAGCAGTAACGGATCGCGTGCACGTCGATGTTCTTCCTCGTGACGCAGCACCATCGCCAGGAGCGGGCGATCGAGCGCCAACACCCAGGCTGGTAGCACTATCTCCGAGGCGCCGAGCCCAACGACGGCTGGCCCGACATCGCTCGAAATCCGTACACGAGCGCCATCGATGTTGTCATGCCGCCACGAATCGCGCTGGCGGTGAAGGGTTCCCAGCGCGCGGGTCACTCGTACGGCGAGGATGACTGTCAGCACTGCCCAGCCCCCGAGAAGGACGAGCTTCAGCAAGAAGTCCAATCTTCCCGCCCATCCTTCGGGCAGCGCGGCAGTCTGCCGACTGACCAGGGTGAGAGGGAGAGTCAGGATCCCCTGACCGGCCGCCGGAGGGTGGCCGTATGTGGCGGCCAATACGATCGCCGGCCAGAAGGCAACCGCGAGCAGCGCAGCCGACCAGATCATACGAGTCTGTCGCCGTGCCGCGGATGCGGCGCGTGCGGCGGCCAGCGCTGCGAGGGCGAAGATCGAGCCGGTGAAGATCGCGAAGAGCATCCAGGAGGCGACGATCATTGCTTCCTCCCACGTCGCTGTCCGGGTTCTCTCGCGTTCCGGCCCTCGGGACTTCGCTCCTTCTCCAACGCGTGGATCTTCCTGCGGAT
>DASSOX010000152.1:0-15832 GCA_035700125.1 Gemmatimonadaceae bacterium | reverse complement strand
GCCGCGATCGCCTGCTTCGATGAGGCTTCGTCGTACGCGTGCAACCGCGTCATGTTCGGCAAGCCGATCGCGGCGTTCCAGCTTCAGCAGGCGCGCCTCGCAGAGATGCTCACGGAGATCGTGAAGGGGCAGCTCCTCGTTCTTCACCTCGGACGGCTGAAGGATGCCGGGAAGCTCACGCCGCAGCAGGTGTCACTGGCCAAGCGGAACAACGTGGACATCGCCACCGACATCGCGCGCGAAGCGCGGCGCCTGCTCGGTGCCAACGGAATCCTCGCGGAATACGCGTCCATGCGGCACATGGCGAATCTGGAGAGCGTGTACACGTACGAGGGTACGCACGACATCCACACGCTCGTGCTAGGTCAGGCGATCACGGGGCTGAGCGCGTTCTAGTACAACCGCCATCAGTCCACAAAAGGCGCCCCGTGCGGTACCAGGCACGGGGCGCTTTCACATCACGACCGTCGAACCACGGCGCCCGAGCACCCGATGCCGGCGGACGACGAATCGCCCGACGCCGGCGGCACGTAGCCCGCCGTGGTCGTGCGCGCCAGGGCGTCGCTCAGGTCGTACAGACGCAGCTCCGCGCCGACCGCGCTGGTGGAATCGACACGCTCGCCCAGAGATGCGAAGTACTGGAGGAAGAGCGAGTCCTCGCGGATCCCACCCTTGTTGAAGGGATGCGACATCACGAACCATACACGTGGGCGTCCGCGCAGCTCGTCTACGTCGGTCAGATACTCGCGCCACTCGCCGCGCGCGCAAATCCCCAGGCGGTACGCGGAGCGCGGTATCCCATCACGCGTTGCGTAGTACTCGAAGGCGGGAGCGGACGCGTAGTAGACGTAGATCGCGTCGTCGGCCCGGCGGTGCTGCGCCAGATACTTCACCAGGGGACGCAGCTCCTCGCGGTAGAATGGGATCTCCACCAGGGTCATCGCACTGCGGACCGCCAGTAACACGAATGCCGCGCACAGGGCAGACGTTGCGCCGAGGGCCATGGGGCTCGATGGGCCGGAGGTGGCTCGTGCCCCGGTAGTAACGCGCGAGCGGCGCGTGCCCAGCGAACGCGCGATCTTCAGCAGCCACTCCGATCCGGCGCCCACGGTGAGGAGTAGCGATGGCGTGATGAAGAGGAGGAGCCGGTAGCTCACCGGGTAGAGGTGCAGCGCCGACGCGAGCAGCATGAACGCCAGCGGCGCGAGCAGGAGCGAAGCGCCTCCGTCGCTCCGCCTCACGAGCGCCGCGATCCCGAGCAGGAAGAGCGCGATGGTCATCGCCGCGACCACGGGCGGAAAGAGCCACGCGAAGACATCGTGCACGGTGGTGCCGACCCAGTGCATCGATGCCACGACGCCGCTGGAGACGGGGATGAACCCGCGCTCCCAGAAGCGGTCGAGCGCACCACGCGTAGCGGGATCCACCTCCGCGAACGAGTGGAGTATGGATGCGCCCCCGCTGAGCGCCCAGAGCGCGAAGGGCGGCAGCAGCGGCCGCACGGCGTCGCGGCGTTCCCGGGCGCTCTTTGCGCGGAAGAACGGGATCCCGAGAAAGAGCGCGACTCCGCCAAGCGCGAAGACCGATGGCTGCGAAAGCCAGGGCGCGATGATCCCCGCGATGGCCAACGCGGCGAGTCGCTGATTGCGGGAGCCGGTGCCCGCTGGCTGGGCGTCGCCGGCTTCCGGCGCGAGCGATATCGCGAGCGCGAAGAGCGCGAGCGTCACGGCGACATCGAGCGAGTACTGCTTCATCTCCGCCGCGAAATAGAGCAGTGGTGTCGCGGTGGCGAAGAGCGCGAGCGCGAAGACGGCTGCCACCGGTGCGAGCAGCCGGCGCGCCACGATGGCGAAGAGCGGCAGCGCGGCGATGCTGGCGAGGAGCGGCACGATACGAAGCGCATACTCGCTCGTACCGAAGAGCGACACCGCCGTCTTTTCGAGCCAGAGGAAGCCGAGCGGCGCCACCTGCTGCCGGTCGAGCGGCGCGAGGAGGCCCGCGAAGCTCCTCCCTATGACGTTCTGTGCTAGTGCGGCTTCGTCGAGCCAGAGCGACGGGTTGCCCAGGTAGGAGTAGATCCGGAGCGCTGCTCCAAAGACGACCAGCGCTACCAGCGCCAGCGTGACCGCCCTAGCGGTGCGATGCCTCATAACTTGAACCGAACCCGCCCGCCTTTATCTTTGTCGAGAACTCAAAACAGGGAGAATCACGGTGAAGATTGCCGTGTGCATCAAGCGCGTACCGGACATGGAAACGCGCTTCAAGATAGCCGCCGACGGCAAGTCGGTCGACCAGGCCGGCCTGAAATTCGACATGAGCGACTTCGATGGCTACGCCGTGGAGGTCGCCCTCCGTCTCAAGGAGAAGGAGGGGCAGGGCGATGTCACTGTGATCTCGCTGGGGCCCGCGGTGGTGCAGGAAACGCTGCGCAAGGCGCTCAGCATGGGCGCCGACCGAGCGGTCCAGCTCGAGGCCGAATCGGTCCCCTTCGACGGGCTGGCTATCGCAAAGGCGCTGGCCGCGGAGCTGAAGGATGGCGGCTACGACCTGATACTCTTTGGCCGCATGGCGATCGACTCGTCGAATCAGACGGTGGGGCCGATGACCGCCGTGCTTCTCGATCTGCCCTGCATGACGGCGGCGTCGAGCCTCGAAATCGCCGGGGGTCGCGCCACTGCGCGCCGGGAGCTCGAGGGAGCGGCGGAGATCCTCGAGTTCCCGCTGCCAGCCGTGATCACCATCGACGAAGGGATCGCGCGGCCGCGACTCCCGTCGCTCAAGGGGATCATGGGCGCCAAGAAGAAGCCGCTCGAAGTGAAGCCCGCGCAACTCGGCGACGTTCATCTCACGGTCGCCCGGATGGAGCTCCCGCCCGAGCGCACGGGCGGCCGTATCATCGGTGAGGGACCGGACGCGGTGCCCGAGCTCGTGCGACTCCTCCGTACCGAAGCGAAGGTGCTCTGATGGCAAACACGTTTGCGTACGCTGAGACTCGAGGGGGAGAGTTGCGCCGGGTCGCGCTCGAGGCGGTGACGGCAGCGCGGCAGCTCGCGGACGCCAGCGGCGGCGGGGAGGTGCACGCGCTGGTGGTGGGCGCGCCGGGCGTGGCAGCAAGGGCCGAGCAGCTCGGGCGTTACGGCGCGGATGTGGTTACCGTGGTCGAGGACCCGGCGCTCGACAAGTACTCGCCCGAAGTGGTAGCGGCGACTGCCGCGCGGCTCATCGATGCTGGTAACTTTCGTGTGGCCGTGTTCAGCGCGTCGGCGCAGGGGAAGGATCTCTCACCGCGCGTCGCGGCGAAGCTCGGCGTGAGCATGATCTCCGACGCAACATCACTCGAGGTGAAGGACGACGCCGTCGTGTCGCATCATCCCGTGAACACGGGGAAGGTAATTGCGGCGGTCACGCTCACCGGGAGCCCAGCCGTGGTCAGCGTGCGCCCGGGCGCGATCGCTCCGGCTGAATCGGGCAGCACCGCGAGGGTGGAGAGCGCGAAGCCGGCCATCGACCCCGCTTCCGCGCGCGTCGTTCCGAAGGAGCTCATTCGGGGAAACACCGCGCAGCTCGACCTCGGCGAGGCGCCGGTCGTGGTGAGCGGGGGGCGCGGGCTCAAGGTGCCCGAGAACTTCAAGCTCCTCGAGGATCTCGCGGCCGCGTTCGGGAATGCGGCTGTTGGCGCCACTCGCGCGGTTACCGACGAAGGGTGGCGACCGCACAGCGATCAAATCGGCCAGACCGGTCGGCTCGTGAGTCCCGACCTGTACATCGCGGCAGGGATCTCGGGTGCGATCCAGCACCTCGCCGGGATGCGCACCTCGCGCACCATCGTCGCGATCAACAAGGACCGCGAGGCGCCGATCTTCAAGATCGCCGACTACGGGATCGTGGGTGATGCACTGGAGGTAGTGCCGGTTCTGACGGAGGCGGTGAAAGAAGCGAAGAAGGAGTGAGCCCCATGCCACCAACTTCCGGACGCTCGCTTCCAGTGATCCCGGCGCGCTACCAGCCCGCGCTGCCCATGGATCGCTTCATCCTCGCGGAGCAGCCCGACGCCGAAGCTGTACCCATGGATGTCGTGTTCGTGGGCGGGGGGCCGGCGGCGCTCGCCGGCGCGATCGAGCTTTCACGCCTGGTGAAGCAGGACGCCGAGAAGGGTGGATCGCTCGGCGAGATCGAGATCGCCGTACTGGAGAAGGCGGCCGGGTTGGGTGAGCACAATCTCTCCGGTGCCGTGGTGAATCCGCGGCCATTTCGCGAGCTCTTCCCCGACCTGAAGGACGGCGACTTTCCCTTCCGTGTACCCGTGGGCAACGAGCGCGTCTACTTCATGATGGGTAGCCGTGCGCAGCGGATCCCCGCGCCGCCCACCATGAAGAACCACGGCAACTACGTGGCGTCCATCTGTGAGATCGTGCGCTGGATGGGCGAGAAGGCGGAAGAGGCGGGCGTGAACGTCTTCACCGGATTTCCGGTCGAGTCGCTTCTGGTGGAGGGCGAGCGAGTGGTCGGCGTGCGCACCACGCCATCCGGGCTGCAGCGCGACGGCACTCCGGGAAGCGACTACACTCCGCCCACCGATCTCACCGCGCGCGTCACGGTGCTCGCCGAAGGCACGCGCGGATCGCTGTCGCAGGCGTACATGAAGTGGCGCGGGATCGCTTCGCGGAATCCGCAGATCTTCGCGCTCGGCGTGAAGGAGATCTGGGAAACCAGGAAGCCGCTCGACGCGATTGTGCACACGCTTGGCTGGCCGCTGCCGAACGACGCGTTCGGCGGGAGCTTCATGTATCCGCTGGAGCCGAACCTCGTGGCGCTCGGACTAGTGGTGGGGATGGACTACGGCGAGCTCGATCTCGACGTGCACGTGCTTCTGCAGCGGCTCAAGACGCACCCGCTCTTCCGCGAGTATCTCGAGGGTGGCGAGATGGTGGAGTGGGGCGCCAAGACCATCCCCGAGGGCGGGTACTACGCAGTGCCAGAGCGCCGTTACGGAGACGGCGTGGTGATCGTGGGCGACTCGGCGGGCTTCGTGGAAGTGTCGTCGCTCAAGGGGATTCACTATGCGGTGCAGTCGGGGATCTACGCTGCGCGCGCGATATTCGACGCGCTGAAGAAGGGTGACACATCGGCGAGCGCGCTCGCTCCGTACGATCGGATGGTGAATGAGAGCTACATCATGAGCGACCTGCGTGAACGTCGTAACATGCGGCTCGCGTTCCAGAAGTCCGGCATCTACACGGGGGGCGTGAAGGCGGCGCTCATGACCGTGACGAAGGGTGCATTCCCCGGCGGGATGATCTCATCGGAGCCGGACGCCGAGGCGCCGCGCGCGCGGCGGGGCGGGGAAGAGTTCCGGCCCGACGGGAAGCTGACCTTCAGCAAGCTCGATGCTGTATTCAGATCCGGGAACGCGACGCGCGATGACATCCCATCGCATCTCATAGTCGGTGAAGACATCCCCGGCGATGTCGCGGAGCTTTACCAGCACATGTGCCCCGCCGGCGTGTACGAGCGGGACGGCGACCGCCTGGTAGTGAGCCCCGCCAACTGTATCGACTGCAAGGCGACCGACGACATCGGCCCGCGCTGGACGCCGCGCGAGGGCGGGAGCGGGGCGAAGTATCGGAGGATGTGAAGCGAGTCGCGTCCGCTGCGCGCTTCGGGGCTTGTGTGCGGGCCGATCCATCTTCCCGCGGGGGAGGCGATGACCCTCCATGCAGAGGCTCGTCGCCCCATGGGTTATTCGGAGCCTTCGCGCGACCTGATTCCTTCGCGCCCCTGCGGTGGTGATTATAAGTCATTGTTGCAGGAGGACTTGCCTTCGACTTCCCATCTGCTGGCAGTCCCGGAACGGAATTAGGCTGCAAAAGTGCGCCGCATAACGTCGGTGGCGCCGCATAATCCTGTTCTTTGTCGATCACTAATTTGTCGTTAGCCCGCCACGTGCTCTGGCCCGTATGCCGGATGTCACATAGATTCCGTATGCGTAATACGGCATCCCTATCGATCGAGGCTCCGGTGGATACAGTGACGATCTCCCCAAAGTACCAAGTCGTGATCCCGCGGGAGATCCGGGAGCGGCTCGGACTCGCGCCCGGACAGAAGGTGCAAGCTCTGGCCTACGAGAACCGGATCGAGTTCATCCCCGTCCAGCCACTCAAGCGCATGCGGGGCTTCCTCCGCGGGATCGATACCACGGTCCGGCGCGAGCGCGACCGCGTGTGATTGCGCCTTCCAGGCGAGCGGTCCCTAACGTCGTCGACTCCTCGGCGTGGCTCGAGTACTTCGCCGACTCGGCCGCGGCTAAGCATTTCGCCGGTGCCATCGAGGCAGTCGAGCGCCTGGTGGTCCCCTCGGTCTGCCTGCTCGAGGTCTTCAAGGTCGTGCTGCGACAGCGCGGTGAGGGCGACGCATTGCAGGCGGTTGCGCTCATGCTGCAGGGTAAGGTCGTCGAGCTCGATGCAGCACTTGCCATGGCATCGGCGAAGGCCGGCGTGGAGCATAAGCTGCCGCTGGCTGATAGCGTCGTCTACGCAACGGCCCAGGCCGTGGGCGGGGTGGTCTGGACGCAGGATGAAGATTTCGATGGGCTGCCGGGAGTGGAATACTTCCCCAAGCAGGCTGGCAACTCGTGATCCTCTCGCTGGCGGGCTGACGAGACGTTGCACCGGGCAAGCGCGGTTGGGCAGCCATGTGAGTTGCTGGCGAGATCGTCTCGGGTCGAGCATCTTCACGCCTGGAAAGCCGCCGCTTGCCAGTGAACTTTGCGTCAGCTCGCCTCATAATAACGCTTGACGTTAATAACGCGATACGTTATTATAGGCGGTGATCAGGAGTTTCGCCGATCGAGACACGGAGCGCCTCTTCAACCGGGAGCGCGTCCGGCGCTATCCCGCGGCGCTCCAGCGCCCCATGTTGCGGAAGCTGGTGGCTGTCGATGCCGCCGAGGCGCTGGAAGATCTGCGAGTGCCGCCCGGCAACCGGCTGGAGAAAGTGAAGGGCGAGCGTGCCGGCCAGCGTAGCATCCGGGTCAACGATCAGTGGCGCGTCTGCTTCCGGTGGGCCGGCGGCAATGCGTATGACGTCGAGCTCGTGGATTATCACTGAGGTCACCTATGACATCCCGCAAACTGACGCCGATTCATCCGGGGGAGGTCCTCCTGGCGGATTTTCTGGAGCCGCTCGGACTCTCGCAGTACCGGCTGGCGCACGACATCAGCGTGCCGCCTCGGCGAATCAATGAGATAGTCCACGGCAAGCGGGGGATCACGGCCGATACTGCGCTCCGCCTGGCACGCTACTTCGGGACAACGGAGCGGTTCTGGCTCAACCTGCAGGCGCGCTTCGATCTGGAGGAGCAGCGCGATCTGCTGGGAGAGCGCCTGGTGAATGAGGTCGTGATTCTCGATCGGGCGAGCTAACGAGACTCTGAAGTGGGCGAGCGCGAGAGCTGTGGAAGCTATCGCGCCTGAGCGCCCGGCGAGATCGTTTCCTGGCCGCCATCGTTGCATTGGCGAGTGGTCGCTTGCCGCTGAACTTTGCGCCGTACGCCCACAGGCATCGTGTGTTGGGCCACGTGAGAGAGGGAAGAGGTATGGCCAAGCTCGTGTTCGGAATGAACCAGTCGCTGGACGGTTACGTAGATCATACGGCGTTTGGCCCAAGCCCCACGCTCTTCCGCCATTTCATCGAGGAGGCTCAGCGACAAGCGGGCAGTGTGTATGGTCGCAAAATGTATGAGATCATGCGCTACTGGGACGACGATCGTCCCGAATGGGATGCGGATGAACGCGCCTTCGCTTCGGCATGGCGGAGCCAGCCGAAATGGGTCGTCTCGCGCTCGTTGAAGGCCGTCGGCCCGAACGCCACGCTGATCGAGGGTGATCTCGAGGGCGCGATCCGCGAGCTGAAGGCCGAGCGCGACGGGGAGATCGAAGTTGCTGGCCCGGACCTGGCGCGAAGCCTCACCGAGCTCGGTCTGATCGACGAGTATCGGATTTACCTGCACCCCGTGGTGCTTGGTCACGGCAAGCCGTATTTCGCCGGACCACGGCCGCCGCTCCGCCTCGTGACCCACGATCGGATCGGCGAGGATGTGATCAGGTTGACCTACGTTCCTGCTTAGTCTCGCGACTCACGCGGTGGAACGCACGGCGAAGTCCCGGTCCGCAGCTATGGCTCGGCGTCGAGGAAGTCGTTTACCATCGGGACGATGATGGATACGCGCTGCATCAGAGTCACATGGGTGGTGTTCGGCAAGATGGCCAATCGCGATGCGGCGCGCGGCCTCAGGTCGCCGTGAACCCCGCCGCCCTTCAAACGAAACATCTCCTCGACGTGCCGCAGCCGGATGCCATCGGCATCGCCAAAGATGAAAAACATGGGTGCGGCGGTCGACCGAAGCTGAGCGGCGCTCAAGTCGCTTTCTTTTGACGCGACGGCGACAAGGCGCTCGACGAACTTCGGAAAGTGATCCGGAGTCGGGCTGAGTCGCGCGTACTCGTCCTCCAGAGGAGAGCCCTCGAAGGCTTCAGCCGTGAGGTGCGAAATGGCATCGAGCCCTTCCTGGGTCATGCCGTCGCGGCGGAATACGGACGAAATGACGACGACCCTTCGCACCCGGTCCGGGTGTCGAACCGCGACTTCCATCGCCACGCGGCCGCCCATACTGTATCCGATGATGTCCGCTCGAGGGATCCGGAGATACTCGAGCAGTGCCGCAACGTCATCGGCGAGGTTCTCGCTGGTGGGTTCTCGCGGAATATCCGCCGTGCGCCCGTGACCCTGCATTTCGACGGCAATGACCTGCCGGGATTTGGAGAGTTCGCTGATCCACCCGGCCCAATTCGTGGTGATGGTCATGAACGCACCGTGAAGCAACACCACGGGCGTGCCGCTTCCATGTACTTCGTAGTACATCTGGAGTCCGTTGATCGGCGCATAGCCCGTCGTTGAATCCTGCTGCGCCGGCGAGTTCGTAGTTACAACCGCCATCGTCATCACCAGGAAAGTTGTTCTCCACATGAGGCGCGGCTCCGTTTCGAAGTTCGCATCGTGCCCGGCTCGCGTTCTGACATGCGTTCTGCCGTCGCTGGGCTGTTCATGGTATGGTGCGAGCCGGGCCTGTCGCACTGCCGAGTGCGAGATCCGCGTCTCCGTTACCGTCCCGAGCTCTCACCCAGGGAGACGAGAAGCTCGTCCAGCTGGTCGAACTGCTCGCCCATTGCATCGACTGCTCCGGTGCCGGCAGCGTCGAGCGATTCCTTCGAGGGATGCCTCTCGCTCAGGATCACGAGCGTCCTGCCGTCCTTTTCCTCGAAGGTCACCGTCGTAACCGGCCCGCTCTCGCCACCTTCCTCGTTGGTCCATGCGAGGCGCGAATACGGCTTCACTTCCACGTACGTGCCGAAGAATGCGACGGGCTCGGGGTCGAAGTCGAATACCAACCGGTACTTGCCGCCGACGCGAGCATCCAGCTCGCATGAAAGCAGAGTCATTCCCAGCGACCTGGGTACCCACCAACGCTGGAACAGGTCGGCCCTGGTAAATGCCTCGAACACGATGCGCGGCGGGCCGTTGACGATTCGCGTGACGACCACCTCGCGGTCCGACTTTCGTTCCACCGTGGTGCGGTTCTTCACGGCACCGGGCTCACTTTCGATTCCTGCGTTCATCGCTTTTCTCCTGTCGTGTGAGTTCCTCGACAACCTTGTCCAGTTCGTCGAAGCGTTCGTCCCAGCGCTGTCGGTACCTCTCGAGCCACGCCGTCTCCTGCTCCAATCGGCGCGGGCCCAGCTGGCACATCCGCACGCGGCCGATCTTCTTCGTGGTGACGAGCCCCGCCTGCTCCAGAACGCCGACGTGCTTCTTCATGCCAGTTAGCGTCATGCGGAACTTCTCGGCGAGCTCCGTGATCGAGGCGTCGGCTCGTCCCAGCTGCTCCAGAATGCCACGCCGCGTGGCGTCGGAGAGCGCGGCGAACGAAGTATCGAGTCGGGTCGTCAAATGCTGAACCATGTAGTTCAGTATTTAATACGGGCGCTCCCTCTATGCAAGGGGTGGTCGTGAAGAACGATGGGTACCAATGCCTCTGCGGGTCTGTATCGCCGAAACGGCCATGTCGCCACCGAGGACCTGCTCCGGATGAGCGGACTCTTCCAGACGCGAAGCAGAAGTGCCCTCAACTGCGCGAAGCCGCGCCATGAGAGTGCGGCTTCGTGCCCCGTGGCCTGTCGTCGCCCGCGGGCTAACGAGCTATTCGAGGCAGCGGCTCGCCTGCAAGCTCCGCCAAGCGGACGAGTCCACGCTCGGCGTGTTCGGCGAGACGCTCGGCAGCGGCTCGCACGCCGGGGTCGTCGCGCCGCGACGGCTGGATTCGAGCGGGATTGAGCGCACAGCTGTTCGCCCACGCGGCAATATCAGGCTCGGCGCCGTAGGCGCGCGTCGCAATCGTCCCGCGCACCTGCATTCGCGCCCAGCTGGCCAGTGTGTCGGAGAATACGTTGGGCGGACAGAGCCGGTTGCGTTCCCGGTCGTCGTCGCGAGTCGCTTCCACATAGCCTGCGAGCGCCGCACAGAAGCACGGAAACCCAGCTCGTATCGTCTGCAGCCGGATCGCGTCAGGGCACCATAACGGCACCAGCGGCGGATACTGCAGCCCGGACGCGGCGCAGTGCACGATCAGCGAGTCGGGCGCCAGCGGCACCGAGCCGTTGTCGAGAACGATCTCGCGACTCGTCACGCGCTCGATGCGCCCAAGGCGAACCACGTTCTCGACGGAGCGGAGGAGATCCAGCTCCCACGTGCCCAGGGTCGGAGTCTTCGCCATCGTCGGCAGGACGTCTCTGTCTATTCGAAGCATGACACCAGCGGCCTCGAGGCGCAGGAAGAGGTCGTCGAGCGACTCTGCTGCTGCTCCAGCTGCCATGGTATCAGCGGCAAGTCCGAGCGCTACCGCCGGGTCTGGCTGCACCGCTGCCCGGTTGAGCATCCACGGATCACGCGGGCGCACCCATACGATGCGATCCGGCGGCACTCCGTTCTGCAGAAGCCACACGATCCCGTCGGTCGCGGTCTTGCCCGAGCCGACGATCACGTAGCTGCTCGGCACCGCGGCCAGATCCGCGATGTCGTTGATGGTCGCGACACGAACATCATCCGCGAATCCGAACGGAGGCGGCGTGGTGGCGGGAATCGTCGGCGAGAGGTAGGTGGCGTCCACCACTCGGCGTCGCACCTTCACCCGCGTCGCCTCGCCCGTCAAAAGTGACGTGACGAGATGCGACTGACCATCCGCGCGATACTCGCTTTCGCCGAGGAACGTGACCCGGCCCGAGCCTATGAAGCGGCGGTGCAGGATGTCGCCGTAGTACGCCATGATCTGCGACTGACGCGCGCGCTCCTGCAGCCCGGCTTCCGGGCCGCGCGTCTGCACCGCTCCGTTCCCCAGAACCGTGGATGCTACGCCGTAGAACACCGACGCCTGATGCAACTGCACGAATGGATAGGCGTCGAGCCAGTGCCCGCCGGCCGCGCGGCGGCGATCGACCAGCGTGACGTGCACGTCTGCATGATCGATCAGCGCGTCCGTGAACGCCATGCCCATCGCGCCGGCGCCCACGACCAGATAGTCGGTTTCGATCGATCGCGTCACCTACCGGGTCGACCTCCGATCGGGGAAAGCGATTTCATTGGACAGTCGCCAAGATGTCGATTGCCGCACTTTCCGGCAAACCCGGCAGTGCCCGGGCAGCCGTCGAGGTGCTGGCACAGCGCCGTGGCGCGCGTCATTTTCCAACGAGAGCGGGAGCGTGGGCTTCACGACGTCCCCGCCAATTCACTCACAACGATAACGCAAGGACTCCATTGCTCAGCCAGCTCCTGAAAAACAACCGCGCGTGGGCCGAAAGAATCACCCGCGAGGATCCAGAGTTCTTCACACGTCTCGCGCGCCAGCAGGCGCCCGAATATCTCTGGATCGGGTGCTCGGACAGTCGTGTTCCCGCGAACCAGATCGTGGATCTCCGGCCTGGCGAGGTCTTCGTACACCGCAACGTGTCGAATGTGGTGGTTCACACGGACCTCAACTGCCTCTCGGTCATTCAGTTTGCCGTCGAGGTTCTGCGCGTCAAGCACATCATCGTCTGTGGACATTACGGCTGCGGCGGGGTTCTCGCTGCGTTGCGCGATGGACGCTCTGGGCTGATAGACAACTGGCTGCGTCACGTACAGGATGTTCGGCGCGAGCACCAGGCGGAGCTGGATGCGCTCGAGACGGAAGCTCAGCGGCACGACCGTCTCTGCGAGTTGAACGTCATCGAACAGGTCGCGAATGTCAGCCAGACCACGGTCGTGCGCGACGCCTGGGATCGCGGCCAGGAACTCGCGGTGCACGGCTGGATTTACGGATTGAAGGACGGGCTGATACACGACCTCAGAATCAACGTCACCTCTCCCTTGCAGCTTCCCGAGAGCGCCGATGTGGCGCGCGCGAATCTCGGGAAGCGAGTCGAGAGTAGCGTGCGTGCATGAACCGCGTGCGGCGGGACACCTCTTTCATGTCTGCTCCCACTCTCGCCACCCTGGCCGATCGATACGGCATCGAACGCGAGATCGGTCATGGCGGAATGGCCACGGTCTATCTGGCGGACGATCGCAAGCACGATCGCAAGGTCGCGCTCAAGATCATGCGCGAATCCGTCGCGAGCTCCCTGGGCGCCGAGCGGTTCCTGAGGGAGGTGCGGAT
Organism: Gemmatimonadaceae bacterium; assembly: GCA_035700125.1. Classification (GTDB taxonomy): domain Bacteria; phylum Gemmatimonadota; class Gemmatimonadetes; order Gemmatimonadales; family Gemmatimonadaceae; genus JADGGM01. The sequence continues at coordinate 3,087 of DASSOX010000152.1, read as the reverse complement.
GGCGGCGCAGCTGTCGCACCCGCACATCGTGCCGCTCATCGACTCGGGTGAGAGTGATGGCACTCTATTCTACGTCACGCCATACGCGCCGGACGGATCGCTCGCCGACCGTCTTGCGCGCGATGGCCGTCTTTCCGTGCGGGATGCACTGCGTGTCGCGCGCGAGGTGGGGCAGGGACTCGACTACGTCCACCGCAGCGGTTACGTCCACAGAGACGTGAAGCCGGCCAACATCCTCTTCGCCGACGGACATGCGCTGCTCGGCGACTTCGGAATCGCCTATGCCGTGAGCGACCGCGATCGAGGTCGTGAATCGATCACGGGAGCGGGCATCGTGATCGGCACGCCTGAATATATGAGTCCCGAACAGGCGAGCGGGGAGCGCGACCTGAAGAGCCAGAGCGACATCTACAGTCTCGCGTGCGTGGTGTACGAGATGCTCGCCGGATCGCCGCCGTTCGCGGGGAGCAACGCCCGCGTGACCATGATGAGGCAGGTCACGGAGACGGCTGCTCCCATCCGCGTTTTGCGGCCGGACGCGCCCACCACCGTGGAGCGGGCACTGGCCCGGGCGCTGGCCAAGGATCCCGCTGAGCGGCAGCCAACGGTGCCGGCATTTCTCGACGCGCTCGAAACCGAGGGGCTCGAGGGAGAGCACTACTTCGCCTCGCGAAGTCGCTCCATAGCCGTGCTTCCATTCGTGAACGTGAGCTCGGATGCGGAGAATGAATATCTGAGCGACGGAATTACGGACGAGCTGATCGGCGCGCTGGCCCGCGTGGAGGGGTTGCAGGTTGCGTCGCGCACCTCGGTGTTCTCGCTCAAGGGGAAGCCGCAGGACGTGCGCGCCATCGGCTCGCTCTTCGGCGTATCGGAGGTGCTGGAGGGAACGGTGCGCAGGGCGGGGGATCGGCTCCGCATCGGCGTCCAGCTCACTTCGGCGCAGGATGGACGGCTGCTCTGGTCGCAGCGCTTCGATCGCGAGCTGGTGGACGTATTCGCGCTTCAGGACGAGATAGCGCGCACTATCGTGGACACGCTTCGCGCCGGCTCCTTTGCTGACCTTCCGGACCCGAAACCCAATCGCTACGTCACCAATGCGAAGGCGTACGGCTACTACCTCAAGGGTCGCTACGCCTGGAACAAGCGCACGCAGGAAGGCGTGCGCGAAGCTATCGGCTTCTTCGAGCGAGCCATCGGCGAAGATGCGTCGTATGCTCTCGCCTACGCCGGTCTCTCGGACTCGTACGCGCTGCACGTGGACTATCGCAACGTGCCCGTGCAGGAGGGACTGGAGCGCGCGAAGGAGTACGCGCGCAGGGCGATCGAGCTGGACGATGGGCTCGCCGAGGCGCATGCATCGCTCGCGTGGTGTCTGTTCATCTACGATTGGGATTGGGAGGCGTCGGACCGCGAATCGCGCAGGGCGATCGAGCTCGATCCGCGCTACTCGTCGGCGCACCAGTGGTACACCTTCCTCCTCATTTCGCAGCGGAGGATCGATGAGGCGCTGGCGTCGGCTCAGAGGGCCGTCGAGTTGGATCCGGCTTCGGTCTCCGGGCGGCGCAGCATCGCGTGGGCGAACTACTACGCCCGCCGTTTCGACCAGGCGCGCTCCCACGCGCAGCGCGCGATCGCCATGAACCCCACGGCCGAGGAGAGCTATCGCATCCTGGGACTGGCGCTGGCGCAGAGCGGCGAATTCGACGAGGCGGAGCGGGTGATGCGGGAAGCAGTGGAGCTTCCTTCCGGTAGCATCTATGCCAGGGGTGTTCTCGGCTACACGCTCGCACTGTCGGGACAGACGTCGAAGGCGCGGGAAGTGCTCGACGAGCTTGGCGCCGAGGAGAAGCGCGGCTACGTCTCACCCGTGGTATTCGCGCTGCTGCATACGGGTCTGGGCGAGAGCGCTCGCGCACTCGACTGGATCGAGCGCGCCTACGTCGAGCGGCGTGGCTGGCTCGCGTACCTTCGCACGAACGCGGTGTTCGATCCGCTGCGCGGGGATCCTCGCCTGGAGGCGATCGCGAAGAGGATGAAGTTGTAGCGCCGGTGCGGGCGCCGGCCCGCTCGCTGGCGGCGGCGAGGGGCGTGCCCGCCTACGCTTTCGGCGGCAAGCACGTACGTTGCAGGGAGAAGCACCTCGTCGTTGGATGTCACACCACCACGTTGCGGGAGCATGTCATGAACGAAGAAGCCTTCAACATCTCGATCCGGAAAGTTCTCAAGCACTTCGGCGTGACCGCGCAGCGCGAGATCGAGCAGGTCGTGCGTAAAGGGGTGGAGGACGGATCGATCGGGGCTGACCAGTCGATTCCCGTCCGCGCCACGCTCACGGTGGGCGACATGGTTCACGACTTTCACATCGACGGCGAGATCCATCTGAGCTGAAGCGCGCTGTCGCATCGATTGGAGCTTGACATGGCAAGTTACGACTTTCTCTGCGAGAGCTATCGCACGGAGCGACTCAAGACGCTCGGTGTCTGGGCGCAGGTCCCCGACGATCGCATGGACTGGCGCGCGGAGCCGCGCGCACGCACGCCGCACGAGCACATGGTGCATCAGTGCGTGAGCGAAGAGGGGTGGATGCGCAAGATGCTCGGCATAGATGTCGGCCAGAGCGTGCTGCCGGCGGTCGAGGACCGGGCGAGCTTCATGGAGCACTACGCCGCGGTCTCGGCCGAGCGGCTGGCGGAGCTCGAGGAGAAACCCGACGCGTGGTACGAAGAGGAGGTGGACTTCTTCGACGTCCGTCGCTCGCGCGCGTGGGTGCTCACGCGACGGCTCACGCACACTGCGCATCACCGCGGGCAGCTCAACGCGTACATCCGCCTCTGGGGGCGGCCGCTCTACTCCACGTACGGGCCCACCGCCGATACGGGCGGGCTGCCGGCATCGGGCGCGACGGTGGTCTACATGGCGCCCACGGTCGAAGCGCTGATGCGGGAAGTCGCGCATGGTGCCGCGCCGCCGCCCCTCCCCGGCCCCGGCGACGCCTCCCCCACCGAGCGTCCCGAGGTATCGACGGGGTCAGCTCGTTGATGTCGGGCAGTCGCAACCATGGCGGAGCTATCGTTGCGACTGCCC
>DASSOX010000151.1:0-8599 GCA_035700125.1 Gemmatimonadaceae bacterium | reverse complement strand
CCGGCGGCGAAGGCGGATGTGGCCAAGACTGCCGCGAAACCGGGTGACGCTCCGGAAAAGGGGCCGGGGAAGGAGATCACGCTGCTGCGCGAATCATACAGCTATAGCTCCGAAGGAAGGCGCGATCCGTTCGTCTCGCTGATAGCGAACGGCGATCTGCGGCCAATGATATCGGACCTCCGCCTGGTGACCGTGATCTACGCGCCGGAAGGCCGCTCGGTGGCGATCATGCGCGACGTGTCTTCTCAGGAGCAGTACAGGGTGAAGGCGGGCCAGACCCTCGGCCGCATGCGGGTCGCCCGGATCTCGCCCAAGTCGGTGACGTTCACGATCGAGGAATACGGTTACAGCAGGCAGGAAGTGCTTGCACTCAACGATACCACGAGAGCGAGGTCGCAATGAAGCGGGTCTCTGCGCTGGTTGGAGTGATGCTCCTTGCGCTGGGCGCGCATGCGGACGTCGCTCACGCAATGACAATCGAAGGACGCAACGGCGGCGAGGTACGGTCGCTCAGCGTGATCCCCGCTGCTGGCCGCGCCGAGGTGGTGGTGGCCGTGGCCGGATCGGTGGATGTCCAGGACTTCGCGCTCGGGTCGCCTCCGCGCATCGTCCTCGATCTGAAGGGCGCCTCCTTGAGCGCGCCAGTCAGGATGTACGACAAGGTCGAGCGAGGCGGCATCACCAACATCCGCGTGGCGCAGTATCGCGATGACGTGGTGCGCGTGGTGATCGACCTGGATACCGATCACGAGTACCGCCTCACCCGTGCCGACGGCGAGGTGCGTGTGACCGTGGATGGCGGGTCGGATGTGGGGGCGTTCGCCGCCTGGCGTACCAACCCGGAGATCAGCGGCGCCGTGGCATCATCCGCGGGCACCGTGGTTCCGGCCGCCAAGGTGACTGCGAAGTCGCGCCGCGATGCCGATCTGTCGTCGAATCTCTCCGCGTTCAGCCCGGCCGCCGCCCAGCCGAAGATCACCGTCACCTATCAGGAAGCGGATATCCGAGACGTGATCTCCGCCTTCGCCGTCTTCTCCGGCCGCACGATCGTAGTGGGGAAGGGAGTGAGCGGTACGATCTCCGCCGAAGTTCGCGACCAGCCCTGGGACGTCGCGCTTCGCGCGATCCTCACCTCACAGGGGCTCGCGGCCAAGGAAGATCAGGACGGAATCATTTCCGTGGACAGCTATCAGAACATCGCCGCGCAGCAGGCGGCCGAGCCGCTCTCCACGCGGATCATGTCCGTCAACTACGCTCGCGCTTCGTCACTGGCGCCGACCATCGAGGGGCTCCTGTCGAAGGAGTGCTCCGTAGCGGCCCCGGGCAGCTCGGGCTCCGGCGGTCAGTGCAAGGTGCGCGGCTCGGTGACCGCGGATTCGGCCACCAACCGGCTCCTGATCACCGACGTGCCTTCGCGGCTCGATGACATCGCCAACTACGTGAAGGACCTCGACGTCCGCACGCCGCAGGTGGCGATCAAGGCCAAGATCATCCTGGTCAACCGCACCAACATCGAGGACATCGGTGTCAGCTACGACCTGGGCGACAACGGCACCTTCTTCAACAAGCTCGTTCAGCGTACCGACCCGACGTCCGGCGATCCGTACGACAAGAACCTCTCGGTGATCCAGCTGGGCGGCAACTCGCTCGCGGCGGTTTCCAACGCCACGCAGCGCGTGACCAATCCTGCTCTGTCGCTGATCTTCTCGACGGCGCTCGGACGCTTCAACCTCACCTCGTTCATCGACGCTCTGCAGGAAGTTCGTCTCGCCGACGTTCAGGCCGAGCCGAGCATCGTTACGCTCGACAACCGCAAGGCCGAGCTGCTCTCGGGTGAGGAGACGCCAATCCGTATCGTGGACCTCGGTTCGCTGAGTCAGGGCGGTGCGGGCGGCCAGGGGCCGCGTGCGACAGTGCAGTTCAAGGAGAGCGGTATCATACTCTCGGTCACGCCGCACATCACCAACAACCGTCAGATCCTGATGACGCTGCACGCCGAGCGCTCGCAGCTCCAGGCGGCTGCGTCCGACCTCGGGTACACGTTCCTCAAGCAGCGCGCCGACAACGAGCTCCTGGTAGCCGACGGCGAGACCGCCGTGATCGGCGGCCTCACGGTCACCGAGGTGCAGCAGTCGAAGGTCGGTATCCCGCTCCTCGTGGATCTCCCGCTCGTGGGCAAGCTCTTCGGCGAAACCCGCACAGAGGAGAAGAAGAACGACCTCCTGATCCTCGTCACCCCGCATATCATCGACGAGGGTGAGTCGATGGGGCCCCCGGGAGGGGAGTGAACTGAAAGACAGCAGAAAGCAGGAACGGCCCTCGGGGAGAGCTCTCTCCGAGGGCCGTTCTGCGTTTACGCGGATGCCGAGGGCATTGCGGATCCCGTGTTGCGCGTTGACGCTCCTCCCTGCTAAGCTGCCTCGAGCCCGTAAGTAGCTTCTCCTGGCTGCTTTCTGCTCTCTGCTCTCTTCCGGCTTTCTTTTTCCCGTTTTCTCCGCTCTCTGATCATGCTCCGCTTCACAACCGCCGGCGAATCGCACGGGCCGGCTCTGGTTTCGATACTCGAGGGGATGCCGGCGGGTCTGCGGCTCCTCGCGGAAGATGTGAATACCGAGCTGGCCAGGCGGCAGCAGGGCTATGGGCGTGGCAGGCGGATGCAGATCGAGAAGGATGCCATCCAGTTTCTGTCGGGCGTGCGCGCTGGCGAGACGCTCGGGTCGCCGGTCTCGATGTTGATCACCAACCGCGATTGGAAGAACTGGGAGGAGATCATGGACGCGGCGCCGCGCGAGGGCGACCCTGCGCCGCGCAAGCGGAGCGTGACGCGCGTGAGGCCAGGGCACGCGGATCTGGTCGGGATGTTGAAGTACGATCGCACCGATGCGCGCGATATCCTCGAGCGCGCATCGGCGCGCGAGACGACCTCGCGCGTCGCCGCCGGCGCGATCTGCCGGCGCTTCCTCCGCGAGTTCGGCGTAACGATCGGGAGCCACGTGGTACACCTCGGCGGAATCGACGCTCGTCGTCCCGACGTGATGCCCGCCGACATCAACGCGGTATCCGACGCCTCGCCCCTCCGCACGCTCGACCCCGACGCCGATGAGCTTCTGATCACTCACATCGACAAGATCAAGCGCGCAGGCAACACGCTCGGTGGAATCGCAGAGGTGGTGTGCGACGGCCTCCCCGTGGGTCTCGGTTCGCATGTCTCGTGGGATCGCAAGCTCGATGGCCGACTCGGCGCCGCCATGCTCTCCATCCACGCGGTGAAGGGCGTCGAGATCGGAATAGGCTTCCAGGCGTCGCGCCTTACCGGCGCCGAGGTCCACGACGAGATCGAGCCTGCTCCCGGCCGTCCCACCACCGGCAACGTCCGCCGCCGCACCAACCGCGCGGGCGGCCTCGAAGGCGGGATCACCACCGGCGAGCCGCTCGTGATCCGCGTGGGGATGAAGCCGATCAGCACTCTCATGCGCCCTCTCGGTACCGTGGACGTCTCCTCGATGGAGCCCGCCTCCGCCACCGCCGAGCGCAGCGACGTAACCGCCGTCCCCGCCATGGCCGTCATCGCCGAGTCCATGGCCGCCTTCGTCCTGGCCCAGGCCTTTCTCGAAAAGTTCGGCGGAGATGCGATGAGCGATATCCGGCAGAGCTACGACTCCTACATCCGCCGCGTAGGGCGAGCCTGACTGGCTCGTCTCGCCCTTATGGCTGGGCGCGATGATTCAGGCCATGTCTCTCCACTCGAACTGTCCCGCTCGTTACTATGGTTCGACCGCACAACCAGGCCTGACGAGGCCATCCACTACGCGACGCCGTTGACGCCAACTACAGTGCCTCCACACCTCATCCTCACCGGCCTCCCGGGCTCCGGGAAATCGACGGTGGGGGCGGCGGTGGCGGAGGGAACGGGTCGGCGGTTTCTGGACTTCGACCAGGAGATCGAAAGGCGGGCCGGATTGACGGTTGCCGAGCTCTTCCGTACTCACGGAGAGCCCGCCTTCCGCGCCCTCGAACTCGACCTCACGATGGAGTTGGCCAGGACGGGCGGGATGGTCCTCGCGCCGGGCGGCGGCTGGATCGCGATCCCGGGCGCCCTGGAACAGCTGCGGCCCCCCGGTGTTCTGGTTTACCTTCGCGCGTCCCCGGAAGTCGTACTCGAAAGGATGGGCCGTTCTCGTTCCCTGAGACCCCTCCTCAGCGCTCCGGACCCCCTCGCGGAACTTCGGGGGCTCCTGGCGAAAAGGGAGCCGAGCTACCTCCTCGCGGACCACGTAGTGGACGTGGAACATATTGATTTGCAACGCGTTATATCATTGGTGATGCGTCTTGCACCCGGTTTCCGGGAGCGATAGCTTTGATGAGTGCGATCCACCTCTCCACTCCCGGCGCCGTCCGAAATGGCTTCCGTTGCCTGCGTCGGATGGCTTCATGCGGCGGCCATTTGGTGACGGTCCGAGCCGCGGAACCGTTTACATTGGTGGCGTCTTTATCCGGCCAAGAGCCGGGGGACTCGATCAACCGGTGACATTTCGCATCCTCGGCCCGCACGAGCGGGGGCGCTTCGCGCCCGACGCCTGGGGGCACCTCATCGCCATGAGCGGCGCCGGCCTGCTGAATCAGGCCGAGCTCGAGCACGTTATAGACCGCGCCCTCGCCCAGATAGACGGGCGAATCGCGCTGGACGATCTTCGCGTACTCATGGAAGGCGCCGGCTTCATGGATGATGGATTGAACGGCGACAACGTGACGGTTCACTGATCATATGGCAGCCAAGAAGAAGACAGCGAGCAAGACCACGAAAAAGACCACGGCCCGCAAGAGCGCCGCGCCGCGCAGCAAGGCGCGAGGCACGGCCCGCGGCAAATCGGCCACCAAGCGCTCGGCGCGCGCGACGGCCGACCGCAACGCGGCCGCCTTTGTCGCGCCCCCGGAAGACTTCGGGAACGGCAATGGCAAGTCGTTGGTCATCGTAGAGTCGCCCGCCAAGGCAAAGACGATCGGCAAGTACCTCGGCCCCGACTACCGGGTCCGAGCCACCGTCGGTCATGTCCGCGACCTCCCCGCCAAGGGGCTCGGCATCGACGTGGCGCACGGCTTCAAGCCCACCTACGTCACCGTGCCAGGCAAGGAGAAAACACTCGCGGAGCTCAAGAACGCCGCGAAGGTCGCCTCACACATTTACCTCGCTACCGACCCCGATCGTGAAGGCGAGGCGATCGCGTGGCATGTCTCGGAGAGCATCAAGCAGCGCAACAGCGTGCCGATCCAGCGCGTGATGTTCCACGAGATTACCCGCGACGCCGTCCAGAAGGCCATTCGAAACGCCACCTCCATAGACGAAAAGAAGGTGGAGGCGCAGCAGGCGCGCCGAGTGCTCGATCGCCTGGTCGGGTACAAGGCGAGTCCGCTGCTCTGGAAGACGGTGAAGAAAGGGCTCTCCGCGGGGCGCGTGCAGACCGTGGCGCTCCGTCTCATAGTCGAGCGCGAGCGCGAGATTCGCGCGTTCAAGCCGGTGGAATACTGGACGGTCGAGGCGCTCCTCGAGAAGGACAAGCAGCGCTTCACCGCCAAGCTCCACCAGATCGAAGGGAAAAAGCCCGAGATCTCCAACGAAAGCCAGGCCAAGGCGATTCTCGCTGACCTCGAGGGACGCAAGACCTTCACGGTTACCGATGTCCGCCGTCGCGAGCGCCGCAAGAACCCCGCTGCACCCTTCACCACGAGCACGATGCAGCAGGAGGCGGCCAAGAAGATTGGCTTCGGTTCCAAGCGCACCATGCGCGTGGCGCAGATGCTCTACGAAGGCGTGGATATCGGCCCGGAAGGCGCAGTCGGCCTCATCACCTACATGCGTACCGACTCCACGCGCATTGCCGAAAGCGCAGCGGGTCAGGCGCGCGACTATCTGCGCTCGCTCTTCGGCGAAGACTACCTGGCCTCCGGGCCCCGGCTCTACGGGAAGGCCGGCCAGGCGAACACGCAGGACGCGCACGAGGCGGTTCGGCCTACCGATCCGTCGCGCCGCCCCGAGCACGTCAAGAAGTACCTCTCGGCGGATCAGTACAAGCTCTACGAACTGATCTGGAAGCGCTTCATGGCTTCCCAGATGGCGCCCGCCGTCTTCGATACCACCACGGTGGACTTCGACCTGGGCAAATATCTGTTCCGTTCGACGGGGAGCATCATCAAGTTCGAAGGCTTCCTCACTCTGTACAGGGAAGCACACGAAGAAGGCGACGGGCGCGCGCTGGAAGATGAGCAGGCGCTCCCGGTGCTCGAGCCGAAGGAAAACGTCCCGGTCAGGGAGATCATCCCGCGCCAGCACTTTACCGAGCCACCACCGCGCTTCAGCGAGGCCAGCCTGGTGAAGGAGCTGGAGCGGCTCGGCATCGGTCGCCCGTCAACGTACGCGTCCATCATCTCCGTGCTCGCGGATCGCCACTACGTCCTTCTCGAGCAGCGGCGCTTCACGCCCACACCGCTCGGCGAGACGGTGGCAAAGATCATGGTCCACCAGTTCCCCGACATTTTCAATGTCGCCTTCACCTCCAGCATGGAGGGGGAGCTCGACAAGATCGAAGAGGGCGAGGTGAGCTGGCGCGGTGTGCTCGAGGACTTCTACGAGCCTTTCGCCGAATCACTCGGCAAGGCCGATATCGAGGACCTCATCAGTCGTGCGCACGACCTCAGCGCTCTCGAAACGGAGCGCTGTCCCAAAGACGGCGGCCGCCTCGTGGCCCGGGGCGGAATCTTCGGTCCGTACCTGGCGTGCGAGAACCGCCCGGACTGCGACTTTACCCGCCCGCTGGGCCGCGACAAGAAGCCGGCGATCCCCACCGACGAGATCTGCCAGGAGTGCGGCGCACCCATGGTGATCCGCCAGGGCCGCTCCGGTCCCTTCCTGGGATGCAGCCGCTTCCCGAAGTGCCGCGGCACGCGCGCGCTCCCCACGGGCGTCAAATGTCCCAAGGACGGCGGCGACATCATCCAGCTTCGCTCCAAGAAGGGCGGTCGCGCCTTCTACGGCTGCTCCAATCACCCTGCCTGCGACTTCATCGCCTGGAACAAGCCGGTCCTCGAGCGCTGCCCCGAGTGCGGCTTCGAAGGCGCTGAAGCCAAATCCACCAAGGCCCGCGGCGAATTCCGCAAATGTCTGAAGTGCGGAAACGAGTGGGAGGCGGAGGGGGCTCCAGTCGCGGAGATGGCGGCGTCGTAAAGCAGGACGCAGGCACCGGCACACCGTCCACGGTCATCCCCGCGCAAGCGGGGATGACTTATTGGGTGCGCAGTCCACTGCTTTCTGCTTTCTGCCGTCTGCTTTCGTTTCCACTATACTTCCCGCATGACCATCTCGATAATCGGCGGTGGCCTTGCTGGGAGTGAGGCGGCGTGGCAGCTGGCGGAGAGAGGCCACGACGTCGTCGTTCACGAGATGCGGCCGGTGAGAGGGACGCCGGCGCACAAGACCGGGACGCTGGCGGAGCTCGTCTGCTCCAACACCTTCAAGAGCACCGAGACCACGAACGCCCACGGGCTTCTGAAGGAGGAGATGCGCGAACTGGGGTCGCTCATCCTCTGGGCGGCAGACAGTGCGCGTGTGCCGGGCGGGACGGCGCTGGCCGTGGATCGAGACGTGTTCTCCGGCGCGGTCGACGAGAGGATCCACTCGCACCCGCGCATCACGGTGGAACGCGGCGAGGTGCGCGAGCTGTCGTCGCCCGCCATCGTAGCGACCGGACCGCTGACTTCCGATGCACTGGCGGAAGCGATCCGCGAGCGGCTCGGCGCGGCATCGCTCGCTTTCTACGATGCCATCGCACCCATCGTTTCGCGCGAGTCGATAGACGAGTCGATCGCCTTCGCGGCGTCGCGCTACGGGAAGGAGACGATGGAGCTGGAGGAGGGCGCCGAAGGGTCCTATCTCAACTGCCCCTTCGACCGCGAGCAGTACGAGGAGTTCATAGACGCACTCATCCACGCCGACCAGCACCAGGGGCACGACTTCGATGAGGTGCCTTACTTCGAGGGATGCATGCCCGTGGAGGAGATGGCGCGCCGTGGGCGCGACACACTCCGCTTCGGGCCGCTCAAGCCGGTGGGGCTGCGCGACCCGCGCACCGGACGAGAGGCGTGGGCCGTGGTGCAGCTCCGCCGCGAGGACAGGGCTGGCCAGATGTGGAACATCGTCGGCTTTCAGACCCGTCTTCGCATCCCAGAGCAGCAGCGCATCGTGCGGATGATCCCCGGTTTGCAGAACGCGGAATTCCTCCGCTTCGGCTCCATCCACCGGAACTCGTACATCAACACTCCGGCGGTTCTCTCGCCCCACCTCTCGCTGCGCGACGACGCGCGGGTGCTCGTCGCCGGGCAGATCACCGGCGTGGAGGGCTATACCGAGAGCGGCGCGACCGGGCTTCTCGCGGGCGTGAATCTCGCGCGCCTCATCGACGGCGCCGATCCCGTGATCCCGCCGCCCACCACCATGCTCGGCGGCCTCTATCGCTACCTGCGCGAGGCGGACTCCGCGCACTTCCAGCCGATGAACGCGAACTTCGGTCTGCTCGACGATCTCGGCGAGCGTGTGCGCGACAAGCGC
>DASSOX010000150.1:0-10639 GCA_035700125.1 Gemmatimonadaceae bacterium | reverse complement strand
CGCCGCTGGTGCAGGCGGGCGTCAGGAGTACCGCGATGCACGTGGCGATCTGCGTGATGATGCGTGGAAACATCGTTCGCCTCACCACCTCTCGTCCGCCGACGGGCCGTATATCGACGGGATCGGTACATCCAGCTCGCGCATGTACACGGTGAGCTGGCCACGATGGTGGATGAGGTGCCTCAGGTGCATGCGCACCGTGGCGCCGCGTTTGGACGTGAAGAGCACGTTCTCGCCGTGCTTCAATGCCCAGTCCTCATCGAGCGCCGCTCCGGTGACCGACGCCAGTGCATCGTGCGCCGCGGCGACATTCTTGTCGAAATCCGACAGGAGTTTCGAGGTCGGCTGGAAGCTGTAACCCTCCCCGGTGGCGAGATCGATGTGCGGCTCGCGCAGCGTCCTCGTGATCCAGCCGGGCATCCACGCAACGAGCTGCGCGAGGTGGCCGAGCGGGAACGACTTCTCGTGCGGCTTCCACTGGCCCTTGCCATCGGGTACTCGTTCGAGGAGTCGGCGAGTGGTGGCCATCTCCTGGTCGAACTCGTCGAGCGGTATCGCGGGTGCGTTCATCGGCGCTCCTCCGGTGGGACGTGAATCAGCTTGCTCTGTCATCACCCGATGATGCCGCTGCTTCCTCGATCGGTTCCCGCATCCCGCGCAGACCGAGCGAGCGGGCGAGATGGCAGCCTTCGGCGACTGGTCGCACCTCTACCGTCTGGCCGTGCTGCAGGTTGGGCGATTCCTCCGCGATCGCGATGGCCTCGTCCATGCTCCCGGCGTGCAGGAAGAAGTAGCCGCCGATCATCTCCTTCGACTCGGCGAATGGTCCGTCCATCCGTCGTCCCGCCGCGGCGCGCGAGATCACTCGTCCCTCGGGAAGCAGCGGATGCCCGTCCTGCAGCTTTCCCGCGGCCGCGAGCTTGTCGCACCAGGCATTCCAGTCTGCGAGCGCACGCCGCCGCTCTTCGCGCGTCATCGCCTCGTAGCGCTCGGGAGTGGACTCTCGGAAGATGAGCAGATAGGCGTCGGAAGCAGCACCCATGTGAACCTCGGAAATACAGGTAGCATTGCGGTGGACTTTGATGCTGCACGCTCCTCGAGATGTGCGCAACCCCCGGTGGCCAGGCGATGCGATTACGCCGCCTCCGTGGCCGTCACCCCCGCGAAAGCGGGGATACATGTTACTCAACCGACCATGGGTGACGGCCTTCGCGGGGGTGACGGCTCGTCCGGGGAATGACGGGTGCGGACGTCTACACCGACGTGCCGCGAGCGCTGCTCGCTATCGCGACCGCGACGAGCTCTCCGTCGTGGGAGAGGGTGATGTCCCAGCCGGCGAGCGGAGTGGTGCCGCCACGCGGATAGAGCCGCGGTGGACCGAACGCGGAGCCGTGTCGTTCGCGAACTATCTCCACGTCACCGAGCCCCGCTTCCGACGCGAGCGCGCGCGCCAGCCGCCGCACCGCGAACGACTCGGCGGCGCGACCGGCCAGCGACGCCAATTCGCGATCCGTCGGCTCATACGCGGGCGAGCCACGATCCATTTCGCTCCGCGCGGAGATCGCGACCCGGAGCGAGCGAAAGTCGCCTTCGCTGTCCATCGCGACGCAGTGCGTGAAGCCGGGCGACAATCTCCACTCGATCGGGAAGTACGCCCCTTCGAGCCCGGCCAGGCCGCTCAGCACCACGCGGCCGGACCGGAGGATGGAGTGGGCGTCATCTCCTGGCGCCAGCGCGTCGTCATCTGGAATGACGCCGTAGCGCGAGTGCGCGAAGATCACGTCGGGTTGCAGCTTCTTCGCCACCTTGTATGCCGCTTCCTTGGCCGACCAGAGCATCCAGAGCGCGTAGTCGGGACTCGGCGCACGCGCTATCTGCTCCGCTTCGCGCGCGTTGAAGACTCGCGCGACGAAGCGTGCGTCGCGCGACTTCCCCGCCGCCTCACGCGCGCGAAGGTCTACCAGATCGTTCCCGATCAAAGTAGGCGACCTCCATTTCGGCGAGCTTCCTGATGATCTGCGTGGCCAGATCACGGGCGCCCCGCAGCCCGGTGGCGGAAGTGGTGGGAGCGAGCATCTCGAGAGCCACCGAATATTCGTCGCCCGTGTGCGGGTAGTCGGTGTACCCCTCCTGCTTCCGGCCGCGCATGTAGACGCAGAGTACCTTCGTCTCCGGCACCACCTGCACCATCTGGCCCACGCCGTAGGCGAAGTTCTCCGTGTCCACGCGCGCAGTTCTGCTGCGGCCGCCCTCCGGGAAGATGGACACGAGCTCTCCCGACTCGAGAAGGTAGGCGATCTTTCCCAGCGTGCGCTTCACCTCTTCGCGCGGGCCGCCGCGAGTGACGTACACGCACTTGCCGAGGAACGACGCCACTCTCCAGAACCAGGTGGAGAAGTTGGTCTTCTCCGGCACGCTCCACGCGAAGCGCGAGTAGTGCCAGAGATAAGTGTGCAGCGGAGCGAGTGCCCACACGAGAATTACCGTGTCGAGCAGCGTGAGATGGTTGGAGCAGATGAGAATCGGCCCGGGCTCCGCTTCCACCAGCTTCGCGAAGCGCGCCCGGACGATATCGGCATCGCGCACCGAGAGCCGCTTGATCACGCGCAGCCAGAAGAGCGCGGTAGGTGCGACTATCGGAAAGAAGAGAAAGGACATCCGGCGCTGCAGCGCCAGGATGCGTTTGTCGCGGCGCGCTATGGTATCCACCGGAGGAGCTACTGCTTCTGCTCCTGGATCACGGTCACGGCGTCGCCCAGCGTCCGCACGCGGTCGGCCGCCTCGTCGTCGATCGCGATGTCGAACTCGTCCTCGAACGCCAGCACGATGTCCACCAGACGGGCGGAGTTCACGCCGAGATCTTCCAGAAGTCGGGTGTTCTGATCGGCGCCCGCCAGCTTGTCGGTGTTCTTGACGAAGGGCTTGATGATGCCGATGACCTTGTCGAACGTCTCCTGATGCTCCATTTCAGCTGCTCCTGTCTCAGTTGTCTTTACCGGAATTCCACTTCCGGAATATCACGCACGCGTTCACATCTCCGAAACCGAAGCTGGCCTTCGCCAGCGTCTGCGGCTGGACATCCCTCGTCACGTGAGGGATGCTGGCCGCGTACTTCTCCAGCTCGGGGTGCAGGTCCTCGCAGTTGAGCGAGCCGTGCACGAAACCGCGGTCCAGCTCCAGCACCGACGCCACGCACTCTATCCCCCCTGCCGCTCCGAGGGTGTGCCCGATCATCGACTTGGTCGAATTGATAAGCGGCAGGCGCTCCGGCGTCACTCCCAGCGCGGCCTGCCAGCTGGCGACCTCGCGCGGATCGGCCATGGTCGCGGTGAGGTGTCCGTTGATGGTGTCCACCTCCTCGCCGCTCACACCGGCCGAATCCAGCGCCGCACGGATGCAGCGCTGCACGCCGAAGGGGTTGGGCGCGGTCATGCTCCCGCCCTGGCGCTGGCCGCCGCTGTTCACGTCCGCACCCATTATCTCCGCGTAGATCCTGGCGCCACGCGCGAGCGCGCTCTCCAGATCTTCCAGCATGAGCAGACCGGCGCCCGAGCCGGGAACGAATCCGGTCGCGCTCGCGCTCATCGGGCGCGATGCCTTCTCCGGCTCGTCGTTCTTCCCCGTGGCCAGCACGCGCATCGCGTCGAACGAGCCCCACGTGTAGTGCGACTCGCCCTCCACACCGCCCGCCAGCATCCGCTTCGCGCGCCCCGCTCGGATCTTCCAATACGCCTCGGCGATCGCCTCGGTACCGGTGGTGCACGCGCTGCTGTTCGTGGAAACCTGACCGCCCAGCCCGAGCAGCCCGCCGATGCGCGCGCTCACGCCGCTGCACATAACCTGCTCCACGATCGTGCTTCCCATCCGGCGCGCACGTCCCGCGTCTATCGTGGGACCCGCGTAGCCGCACATGAGGTCTATCCCCGCCACCCCCGTGCCGACGATGGCGCCGGTGTCGAAGTCGGGCTCGCCCGATGCATCGCTCGGCAGCTCGAAGCCCGCGTCGCGCCAGCAGTCCACGGCCGCTATCGCGCCGAAGGAGATGACGGTGGACTTCATCGAGAAGCGCTGCTCCTCGCTGAAGTAGCGCTCCTTGATCTCCTCCACGTCCTGCGGCGCGCCGCCCACCTGGCAGCCGAACTTGAGCTCGCGGAGCTTCTCGTAGAAGCGGATCCCGGAGCACCCCTCGCGCAGCGCGCGCTCGAACTCATCGAGCCCGTGGCCGTTGGGCGCAAGCACGCCGAGGCCGGTCACTACAACTCGTCTATCCAATTCTGATCCCCAATCCCGAAAGTGTGCAGGCAGCCACCACGCTCCCGTCGGCTTTCGTCATCTCTACCTTAGATCTGAGCTTGTTGCGACGCCAGAAGATCTTCTCACCCCGCGAGATCACCTGCTCGCCTGGAAGAACCCCGCCGAGAAACTCGACCTCCGCATCCGTGAAGATCGACCGCCAGCGCGGCAACTCCTCCGGGCCGACCTCCAGCGCCTTCAGGTAGATCCCGAGTGCCACCACGCCCGTCTGCGCCATCGTCTCTAGCAGAATCACTCCGGGCGTGAGCGGCATCCCGGGGAAGTGCCCAGCGTAAAAGCTCTCGTCGGTTCTGAAAGTGTAGCGCCCCTCTATGCGATTCTCACCGAGCTCCGTAATCTCGTCGATGAAGCGAAAAGGGTGCTGCTGCGGCACCAGCGCGAGCACTTCATCCGGTGTGAGCACCCGGCCGCCGTTTGTCTTCGCCTGCTCCTCCGTCATCGCTTCATGACCCCGCCCGTGGAGTTGGCGGAGTGGGCAGGATAATCGGCGTAACGGATCCCCTCGAACATCCCGACCTTGGCATCAGTGATAGTGTAGATGTGCTCGTCATCCACGTATACCCGTCCGGTACCTACTGCGAGCGCCGTTCCGCTGCTCTTCAACTCGGCATAGCGCCGCACGTCTATCTCGTAACGCACCAGGTGGTCGAACGGGCGGATCTGCCCGGAGAACTCTATCTCCTTGCAGCCGAGCGCGCGCCCGATCCCCTTCGACCCGGCGGCCGAGCAGTAGAGGCCGAGGAGTTGCCAGATGGCATCCACGCCGAGACAGCCGGGCTGCACCGGATCGAGTCGGAAGTGGCACTGGAAGAACCACTCGTCAAAGCGGACGTCCTGCTCGGCGACGATGCGGCCGCGCGAGCCCTCGCGCTGAATGTGCGTGACCCTGTCGAACATGAGGAGCGGCGGCGCGGGGAGTACGCCGAAGTCCTTCGACGGCGGGTCCTCCACGAGCGTGCCCCAGGCGATGGCGATCAGCTCTTCCTTGGAGAAGCTGGTCTTGGCGAGATACTCCTTGTATTTCATTCCGCCTCTTCTTCGGAGAACGTGATCAGCGCACCGCCCCATGAGAGGCCGGCACCCACCACTACGAGTGCGAGCCGGTCGCCGGGAGAGAAGCGATCCCAGTTCTGGGAGAGCACGCCTGGTGCACCGGCCGCGCCACAGTTTCCGAAGCAGTCCACGTTGTAGAGATGCCGCGACTCCGCGACTCCGGCGCGGGTTGCCGAGGAGCGCAGCATGGTGAGGTTTGCCTGGTGGCCGATGAACCAGGGCTCCACGTCCAGGTCCGCATCGCGCTTGGCGAGGAGCTCCTCGGCCGTGGCGGCAGTCTTTCTGATGGCGAAGCGCTGCACGGCCGGGCCATCCTGCACGAAGAAGCCGCCGGTGGGGATCGTCACGTTGTCCCAGCCGGATGGGTCGGAGATGAAGGTGGTCCGGCGCACCGCGGCGCGCGCGGGTACTCGCGGTGAGACGACCGCTGCGCTGCTCCCGTCGCCCCATAGGACGGCGGTGGCACGGTCGGAGTAGTTCACCACGCGCGTGTTGTTCTCGGCGCTCACTATCAGGATGAAGTCCGGGAGAGTTTCCGGACGCATCTTCCCCAGGAAGTTGAGATGCGCCACGAAGGTGGAGCAGGCGGAGTTGATGTCGAACGACGGCGCCTGGATGCCCAGCTCCGCCGCCACCGTGCAGCTCTCGGCCGGCGTGAGATACTGCGGCGAGCAGCCGCCGGCGATGACCATGCCGATGTCGCCCGGCTCCAGCCCCGCGCGCTCGAGCGCCATACGCGCTGCGCGTCCCGCGGTCTGCGCGTTGGTGTAGGCCGATGCCTCGTACGCCGCGCGTGGGTCGGCGTTGTGCGTGTCCCGGATGTAGTCGAGCGAGAGCACCGTGCGGCGCTCCCGGATCCCGACGCGCTCGAGAATCCACTCGTCGTTCGTGCCGATGTCGAGCGACTCGAGAAAGGCGTTGTCGATGACGTTATCGGGGTGGAAGTGACCGACCCCGTGTATCTGTAGCATTCCTTCTTCCTTGCCTTACGTCACGTCAGGCGGGAGCGATCCGCTCGCCCCCGTCTACGGGAATTATCGCGCCGTTCACCCAGGCCGCCTCGGGGCGGCAGAGGAGGGCGATGACCTCGGCCACGTCCTCGGGACGTGTGAGACGTCCGTAGGGATTGCGCCGCTCGGCGACCTCGCGCATCCGGTCGTTCCCCGGGATCACGCGCAGCGCTGGCGTATCGGTGACGCCGGGCTGGATGATGTTGGAGCGGATGCCGTACGGCGCGAACTCCACCGCGATGGAGCGCGACACCGCCTCCAGCGCCGCCTTCGCCGCCGACACCGCCGCGTAGCCGCGCCAGGCGACCTGATTTCCCTCGCTGGTGAGCCCGAAGACCCGTGCGTCGCCCGCGAAGAGCTTGCGCGCGAAGACATCCTGCACCCAGCTCAGCAGGCTGGTCCCCATGCTGTAGATGGTGCGCGCCATGTCTTCGTCGTCTATCAGCGCCTCGCCGTAATCGGTCTCCGACTTCACGGCCTCGGGCACCGGCGCCACCGGTTTCAGGTTGCCGAGCGCTATGGAGTGGAGGAGCATGCGCACCTTCCCGCCCAGCGCCGTCGCCTCCGCGAGCGAATCGAGCGCCGTCTTCCTTCCGTCCGCGCTGAGCGCGTCGATATTCAGCGAAAGAAAGCGCCCTCCGTGCGAGCGGATCTCGGCGAAGTCAGCGTCGATGCGGGGCATGGCGCCCCGGCGATCGCGGTGGATGATGCACACGCTCATGCCCCGGCGCGCCACAGCCTTGGCCGTCGCCAGGCCGAAGCCGCTGGAGCCGCCGAGGATGAGTGCCCACTCGTCTGGAGTGAACTCGTTCACGCGTGGTTCGGGTGGCGCGCTTCGCCGGCCGGTCGGCGCGCGACACGTTCAGCGAAGTTCGATATCCGAGGTCCCAGGGACTCGGCGCCGGGGTGCTCGAAGCGCATGTGGTCGTGGAAAGGGTGTGCTTCAGAGTCACGCAGGGCGGACTCGAATCGCTAACCATGGCAAGGTAATGGGGTGGGGGAGGGGGGGGAACTGCGGGGGTTCAGCAACTAAAGGGTTCAGGGTTCAGGAACAGCCTCGGAGGATAGATCTCTACTCCGAGGCAGTTCCTGAACCCCGAACCCTGCCTCCTGAACCCTCGTATTTCCTCTCCCCTTCGACTTCTAATCCCCCCTCAACGCACTCTGCGGGGCCACGCGCGTCGCACGGCGTGCTGGCAGGTAAGTGGCTGCGAGCGCAACGAGGAGGACGAGGAGGGCGACGACGGTGAACGTAAGCGGGTCGGTGGTGCCGACGTCGAAGAGCTGGTCGCGAAGGACGCGAGAGGTGGCGAAGGCGCCGGCGAGTCCGAGGAGAAGGCCGGTGGCTGTGAGGACGAGGGCGCCGCGGAGGATCAGCGTTACCACCACGTTGGCACGGGCGCCCAGGGCCATGCGGATGGCGATCTCGCGACGGCTGCGGCTCACCACGAAGGCGACTACGCCGTAGATGCCGACAGCGGCTAGGATCAGGGCAACTGTGCTGAACACGGCGAGGGTGATCGAGCCGAAGCGGCCGGTGGTGCTCTGGGTGCGCAGATCGCTCGAGAGTTGGCGGACGTCGAAGATAGGGAGCGACGGGTCGAGCGCGGCCACTTCGCGTTGCAGGGTGGAGAGCGACAGTGGCGAGCTTCCCTTCTGACGGACCGAGATCTCCATGCTCGGCGACGGGTGCTGCGCGAGCGCGAAGTAGACGTCGGGTTCGCTACCCGGCGCGGTGATGTCGGTGGTGAGGTCGCGGTAGCGCACGGTGCCGGCAACTCCCACGATGGTCACCTCGCGTCCGTCGGCGCCGCCGATGCGAAAGCGCTGGCCAACGGGATCGGCGTTCGGCCAGAAGCGGCGAGCCATCGCGTCACTGATCACCGCCACTTCGGGTGAGCCTTCGACGTCGGTATCGGTGAAGGAGCGGCCGCGCACGATGGGGATGCCGAGCGTCGCGAAGTACGATGGCGTCCCGGAATGCATGTAGAAGCGGACGCCGTCGTCGTCGCCTCCGGGAAGAGTCAGAATCGCGGCGTTGCTGTTGCCGCCGAAGGGGAGATCGGAGCTCATGGCGGCCGATGCCACCGACGGAAGCGATTCCAGGCGATCGACGAGCTGGGTGGCGAAGGCCACTCGTGCCCTGGCGTCGTAGCGCTCGGCGGGAAAGTTCACGCTCGCGCCGAGCACTCCGCTCGGGCGGAAGCCCGGGGAGACGGCGAGCTGATGGCGCAGACTGCGGAGCATGAGCCCCGCGCCAGCGAGGAGAACGAGCGCGAGCGCGATCTGTCCCACAACGAGCAGCTGGTGCGCGCCGGCGCGGCCGATGCGTGCGAGCCCGGTGTCCGACGCGGCGCTCTCGCGGAGCGCGGCGGAGATGTCGCGGCGCGCCCCGCGAAAGGCGGGGACCACGCCGAAGATCACTCCCGCCAGCACCGCCACGCCGAGGCCGAACGCGAACGCTCGGCCGTTCACTTCCGGATGGGCGTAGGCGGGGAGGAGGCCATCCGGAATGAAGGGCGTCATCGCGCGCACGCCGAGGAAGGCGACGAACGCACCCACTGCGCCTCCCGCGATCGCGAGCACGATTCCCTCCACGAGGAGCTGCCGCACGAGTCGCGCACGGTCGGCGCCAAGGGCCATACGCACCGAGATCTCGCGGCGTCGTGCCAGGCCGCGCACGAGCTGGAGGCTGGTGACGTTCACGCACGCAATCAGCAGGAACAGGAAGACCGCACCGAAGAGGGTGAAGAGGAGCGAGCGCGTGCTGCCGAGGTAGTTCTCCTCGAGCGACATGATCCGCACGCCCCGGTCGGTGTTGGTGGCGGGGTACGCCTGGGTGAGGCGGGCGGCGACGCCGTCGAGGTCGCGCTGCGCGGCCGCCATGTCGGCGCCCGGCTTCAGTCGTCCGACTGCCATGAGCCAGCGGGAGCCGCGCCGCTCGATTATCGACGCGGGGCGCGTGAGCGAGACCATCATCGAGGGGACCCACACGTCGGCCGCGAAGGAAAGTCCGGCGAAGCCGGGTGGCATCACGCCGATCACGGTCAGCGGGCGATCGTTGAGGGTGATGGTCTTGCCGATGATGGCGCTGTCGCCGGCGAAGCGCTCGTGCCAGAGCGCGTCGCTTATCACGGCCACCGGGTGCGCGTCGGGAGCGTCGTCGTCCGACGGGAGAATCGTGCGGCCGATGGCGGCGCGCTGGCCAATGAGCTGGAAGAAGTCGCCGGACACCATCTCGCCACTGAGGCGCGTGGGCTCCGTTGCCGTGCGGAGGTTGAGCGAGATCGGGTCGAAGAGTGCGACGTCGGTGAGCGTGTGATTCATCGCTCTCCAGTCGGCGATCTCGGGGAACGACGCGCCGCGGATGTCGCCTTCGGGCTGCTTGATCCCCCAGAGCACCGCGAGCCGGTCCGGCTGATGGAAGGGTAGGGGGCGGAGGAGTGCCGAGTCGACGAGACTGAACATCGCCGTGCTCGCCCCGATCCCGAGCGCGAGGGTGGCGATGACGGCGGCTGTGAAGCCGGGGCTGCGGCGGAAGGTTCGCAGCGCGAATTTCAGATCGTTCCACATGTCGCCGATCATCTCCGTGCGGTGGACGCGGCGAGCGCGTCGTTCATCTATGTCGATGCATTCACTCGTGATGCGGTGCATGTCGCCGAACTGTCGCTCCGCCTCCGCGCGGGCAGCGTTGGGGGAGAGGCCCGAGGCAGCGAGGTCGGCGGCTCGCATCTCCAGATGGAAGGAGAGCTCGTCGTTCACTTCCCCGCGGATGTCGGAGCGGAGCGACTGCAGGAGCCGGCGCCAGCCGGGTCGAGACGATGCGGGGACCATCGTTCGTTGCGCCGATTATCAGGCGGGCTGAGTGGTGGTGCGGAGCACCTTGCCGACGGCGTCCACGAACTCGGTCCAGCTCGCGGTTTCGGCGCGAAGCTGCTGGCGACCGCGGGTGGTGAGCTGGTAGAACTTGGCGCGCCGGTTGTTGGGCGAGAGTTGCCACTCGGATTTTACCCAGCCGCGTTCCTCGAGGCGGTGGAGGGCGGGGTAGAGCGAACCCTCGCCCACGTCGAGCACCTGGCCGGTGAGCTGCTGGATCCAGCGCGCGATGGCGTAGCCGTGGGCGGGTCCCCAGGAGAGCGTCTTGAGGATGAGAAGGTCGAGGGTGCCCTGGAGGAGGTCCTGTGGTGGTCTGACCATGGTGCTGTGGTGTGGGGATGGCGAGTGCGGCCTCATACATCGACAGTCGATGTATACGGCCCTAC
>DASSOX010000149.1:0-6813 GCA_035700125.1 Gemmatimonadaceae bacterium | reverse complement strand
CACCAACCCGACGCCAAACAACATCAGCGTCGTTCCGGCGGAGAACACGGATTACTACCGCCTCATGAACGAGGAGTACTTCATCCAGAAGGACATCAACTGGGTACGGCTTCGCAACGTGACGCTCTCCTACGTCCTGCCGCAGGACTGGGTCGGGAAGTGGGTGCGCAACGCGAGCGTCTACGTCACGGGCTCGGATCTCTTCCTCATCACCAACTACGATGGGCTCGATCCGGTGGTGAACGGCAACACGGCGGCGGTCGGAGGGGCGGGAGCCGTGGGAATCGACTACGGCAACTTCCCGATTCCGCGCGGCATCGACTTCGGCGTCCGGGTGGCATTCTGATGCTGCCCCGACTCTCGAGAGACCGCGGCAAACGTCACCGTGAAAATGCTCGACTCACACCGATCAACGGGAAGCCGATGAAGAAAATATATGGATTACTACTGGCGGGCCTTCTCCTGGCGCCCGCGGGTTGTAAGGACTTTCTCGATGTAAATACCAATCCGAACGGTCCGGAGACCGTTTCGGCGAACCTGTACCTCCCGTCGATGCTGCACTGGATGGCGACGTCGCCCGAGTACGATGGGCGCTACGTCGGCCGCTACACGCAGCAGTGGTACGGCCCCGCGAGCTCCATCAGCCTGTGGGACAGGATGGGATACCTCGCGGGCAGCGACGCCGCCGCCGAACAGTGGCGCATGACGTACTGGCTGTTCGGGCAGAACCTGATCGACATGATGACCAAGGCGCAGAACGAAGAGCGCTGGGACATCCTCGGTGTAGGCCAGGTTCTCAAGGCATACGGGTGGCAGGTCCTCGTAGACATGCACGGCCCGATCATCATCAAGGAGGCGTTCGACCAGTCGCGAACCACCTTCGACTACGATGATGAGCAGTACGCCTACTTCGAGGTGGACTCGCTCCTCCACGAAGCGATCACGAACCTGCAGCGGACCGACGGCGCGGTGGACGCCGGCTACCTCGCCGTGGGCGACAAGATCTACAACGGTGATCGTACCAAGTGGCTCAAGTTCGCCTACGGGATGCTGGCGATGAACATGAACCACTACAGCAACAAGTCCAGCTACGACCCCGACAGCGTGATCGCGCTGGTGAACCAGTCGTTCGAGAGCAATGCGGATGATGCGCTCTTCCCGTACCCCGCTGTTCAGGGCAACGACGACCGGAACTTCTACGGCACCAGCCGGGACAACGTCACCGGATTCAGGCAGACGGAATTCGTCGTCCACCTGATGGACGGCACCGAGTTCGGCGGGGCAGTGGATCCGCGTATGAGCCGGATGCTCGCTCCGTCTCCCGACGGCCAGTATCGTGGGCTGGACATCAACGTCATCGGCTACGGAGATCTCACGGACGACGAGAAGCCGATGAACTTCTTCGGCTACACGAGTCTGCCCGCTCCGGGACAGCCCAGCCGCTACATCTTCTCGGACAAGTCGCACTTCCCGATCATGACGTACGCGCAGCTCCAGTTCGTGAAGGCGGAGGCCGCGTACCTGGCTGGCCACAAGGATGTCGCCCTCGATGCGTACAAGGAAGCGATCTCCGCGCACATCGATTTCGTGAACGCCAGGAACAGCGATGACGGTCAGGCTCCCTCGCAGATCTCGGCGACGGAGAAGGCGGACTTCCTCGCCAACACCAACGTCGTCCCGACGGACCCGAACCAGCTCACCCTCTCCCACATCATGTCGCAGAAGTACATCGCGCAGTGGGCATGGGGACACAACGAGCTCTGGATGGACATGCGCCGCTACCACTACACGGACACCGATGGCGGCCAGGAGGTGTTCCGCGGCTTTGCAATCCCCGAGAACCTCTTCGTGGACAACAACGGCAAGCCGGTCCAGCGCACCCGTCCGCGCTACAACTCGGAGTACGTCTGGAACCAGGCGGGGCTCGCGCCGATCGGCGGGCTCGATGCCGACTACCACACCAAGGAGCTCTGGATCACCACACCCGGCTCCTGATGTAGCGACGGAATCAGCTCCATTACGTGGAACGGGCCCGGCAAACAAGCTGCCGGGCCCGTTCCACGTAATGGAGCCGACCTCCATTTTCGCCGCCCACGCGGCTCCTTTGCCGGAGTACATTATCGGGTCGTTGCCCGATACAGCCTCGCAATGTCGAACAGCGGCGCGGTACCAGCCGCGGAGTCGTCGAGAATCATGGAAGGTCCCCTGCACTTTGGAAGAGGGTCGTGATGGACGACCAATCACGTCGCGAGCTGGAGTCGCGCATCATGCAGCTCGCCGCCACCCCGACGGACGAGGAGCCCTCAGCAGACGCCGAGTCGACGGTAGAAGCGCTCTTCACCGCGCTGGAGCGCGGCGAGCTGCGAGCGGCGGAGCGTTGCGAAAACGGCGAATGGCGTGCGGTGCCGTGGGTGAAGCGCGGCATCCTCCTCGCCTTCCGCGCCGGCCGGCTGGTGGATATGTCGCCCAGCGATTCACCGTTTCGCTTCTTCGACAAGCACACAGTTCCCACCCAGGCGCTCGAGCTGGAGCGTGGTGTGCGCGTGGTGCCCGGCGGCTCCACGGTGCGCCGGGGCGCTCATCTCGCGCACGGGGTGGTGTGCATGCCGCCCATGTACGTGAACGTGGGAGCGTACGTGGGCGAGGGGACCATGATCGACTCGCACGCACTGGTGGGTTCGTGCGCGCAGGTGGGAGCGCGCGTGCACATCAGCGCCGCCGCGCAGATCGGCGGTGTGTTGGAGCCGGTGGGTGCGGTACCTGTCGTCATCGAGGACGATGTGTTCGTGGGCGGGAACTGCGGCATCTATGAAGGGACGGTAGTGCACGAGCGCGCGGTGCTCGCCTCGGGCGTGATTCTCACGCGGGCGGTCCCTGTGTTCGACCTGGTGCGCGAGACCGTGTATCGGGCGGCCGAGGGGCGGCCGCTCGAGATCCCCGCTGCTGCGGTGGTGGTGCCGGGGTCGCGCGCGATTCGCTTGGGGTGGGGCGCGGAGCAGGGGCTCGCGCTGCAGACGCCGGTGATCGTGAAGTATCGTGACAGCGGTACCGACGCATCGGTGCCGCTGGAGGAGTGGCTGCGGTAGACGACGGGGAACCAACGGGGTCAGAATCCTTTGATTCCATTGGTTCGCAAGTCGCGGGGCTGGAAGTGTCAGCTACCCCGCCGGCCACGCTCGCTCGAATATGAAGCCGCGTAGATGCCGCTTGATCCGGGTGAAATCGCGGCTCGAGGCCGGCGGAGCGCTTACGGTAGAGTTTCGACCCCGCCAGCTTGTATCATCATTGAGGGCCGCAACGATTGCCTGAATGCCATCGGTTCGGCCACCGCCCGCCCCACCCGCTACTCCCCCGGTTGAATGACTACGCAGTCAGCAGCTACCCAGCAGAACTCTACCGGCTCTCCAGTCGCCAACTCCAGCTCCCGCGACGAGCTCCTCGCCGCGGCCGCACGCCTGCGCGCGGAGGTGGCGAAGCGGATCGTGGGACAGGAGCAGGTGGTGGAAGAGGTGATCATGGCGATGCTCGCCGGCGGCCACGCACTACTCGTCGGCGTTCCAGGGTTGGCCAAGACGCTCATGATCAGCTCCATAGCCGAAGCGATGCGCCTCGACTTCAGCCGCATCCAGTTCACTCCCGATCTCGTTCCCAGCGACATCACCGGTACCGAGATCCTGGAGGAAGACTCCTCCACAGGCTCGCGCTCGTTCCGCTTCGTGCGCGGCCCGGTCTTCTCCAATATCCTCCTCGCAGATGAGATAAACCGCACGCCCCCCCGCACGCAGGCGGCGCTGCTGGAAGCCATGCAGGAGCGTCACGTCACCGCCGCGGGGCAGACGATGGCGCTACCGAGGCCCTTCTTCGTCCTCGCCACGCAGAACCCGATCGAGCAGGAAGGGACGTACCCTCTTCCCGAAGCACAGCTCGACCGCTTCCTCTTCAACGTTCGCATCGGCTACCCCACGCGCGCGGAAGAGGTGGGAATCCTGCGCGCGACCACCGCGCTCGATGACACGCGGCTGGAACCGGTACTCGACGCCGAATCCGCGCTCGCGCTCCAGCACACGGTGCGCGCGCTTCCCGCCGCCGAGTCCGCGCTCGAGTACGCGGCCGATCTCGCGCGCGCGACGCGCCCCGACGGCGAGGACGCGCCGCCCATCGTGAAGCAGTACGTGCGCTGGGGCGCCGGTCCGCGCGCGGGGCAGGCGCTCATACTCGGCGCCAAGGCGCACGCTCTCCTCGATGGCCGCTTCGCGGTGGCGCCGAAGGACATCCGCCGCGTGGCCTACCCGGTGCTGCGGCACCGCGTGCTGGTGAACTTCGCCGCCGAGGCGGAGGGGGTCACCACCGAGAAGGTGATAGACGCGCTGCTGGAGCGCGTGAAGGCGCCGGCGAGCACGATTCCGCTGTAGCGCGAAGAGAGTTGGATGTCGTCGCTCGCTACCTTTGCACCCGTGCTCGATGCGGTGCGCGGAATCGACTGGCCCGCGCTGCGTCGCGTGAGCAGCGCGGTGGCCGGACCGCATCTCTCGCGCGTGCGCGGGACGACGGCGGAGTTCGTGGAGCACCGACCGTATCAACAGGGCGATGAGCCAAAGCGGATAGACTGGAAGCTGGTGGCGCGCACCGATCGTGTTTTCGTCCGTCTCTCGCAGGAGCGGACTGTTCTTCCCACCATGGTAGTTCTCGATGCAAGCGCGTCGATGGCTTTCCCCGCGCCCGCGAACGACAAGTGGGAGCTCGCCCGCAAACTGGGCATCGGGCTCGCCGAAGTGGCGCGGCAGAGGGGCGACCCGGCAGGGATGATGGTGGTACATGCTGGAGGGACGCGCACCGTGGAACCGCGCACGCGACGCACGGTGCTCGAAGAGATGCTGCACGCGGTGGAGCTGGCGCCTTCGGGTTCCGAGTTGATCGCTCCCGCCGCGCGCGCGGCGATGCGTCACTGCGCGCGCCTCGCGGTCATCACCGATTTCCTCGGCGACGCGGAAGAGCTGCTCGCCGCGGGGCGCACTTTCGTGGCCGCGGGCGGAGAATTGTACGTGATCCACGTGGTGGCCGCCGAAGAGCTGGAGCCGGATCCGAAGAAGCTCCTTCTCACCGATCCGGAGGATCCGCTGCTTCGCCGGCCGATGTCGCGCTCGGCGCGCACGGAGTACCTGCGCCGCTTCGCCGCGTGGCGCGAGGAGCTCGCGCACGACTGGCGCCGCGTGGGCGCGATCTACTCCATGGTGGTACCTCGTGCGGAGCCGATGCGCGCAATGGTCCGCCGCATCACCGCTCCGGCCGGCGCGGCAACCGCTCCCAGGTGACGCGATGACCTTCCTCGCGCCGATTTTCTTCTACATCGGCCTGGGTGTGGCCGCGGGCGCTGTTGCCCTGCACTTCATCGTCACGCGCCACCCGGCATCGAGCCCGTTTCCTACCGCGCGCTTCGTTCCCGAGAGGTCGGTGCGTGTGACCGCGCTCGCGAAGGTGCCGGAGGATCTGCTCGTCCTGCTCATCCGCGTGCTGCTCGCGACCGCGATAGGTGCGGCATTCGCACGGCCGGTGCTCACGCCCGATCGCAGACCCGTGGCGCGCGTGGTGCTTGCGGATGTCTCGGGCGACGTCGGGTCCATCGTGGAGTTGCGCGACAGCGCTCGCTCGCTTCTCGAATCCGGCGACGTGCTGGTGGCCTTCGACTCCACCGCGCGGCTGATCCGCGATGGCGCGGCGGATTCCGCATCACGACTGATGCTCGGCGATGCGCGCGGCCGGATCTCGCCCGCACTGATCACGGCAATGCGTGCCGCCTCCGTGCTGCGCGACGCGGCGGACTCGGTGGAGATCGTGATAGTCTCGGCGCTCCGCGCGAGCGAGGTCGACGGCGCCACCCAGCCAATCCGCGCCCTCTGGCCCGGCCGCATCCGCCTCGTTCGCGTGGCCGCAGTCGCCGACTCGCTTGTGCCGCAGCCGGGATTCCTCGTGAGCGGCGTCGCCGGCGATCCGCTCGTGGTCGCGGCGCTGGCGTCGGGCGTTGCTGCGCGTGACTCCGCCGTGCGCATCGTGCGTGGCGCGGCGACGCCTTCAGACAGCGTGTGGGCCGCGGGAGGACGACGCACTCTGGTGCGATGGCCCGCGGCCGACGCGCCGCCCGGTTGGGTGGAGCGCGGCGCGCCCGATACGGCGGCCGCGGTAGCGGCAGGTGAGGCCGCGCTGGTGTACCCGCTCGAGCGGCGCTGGCGACTCGACTCTACCACGCGAGTCACGCGGGTCGCGGCGCGCTGGGTGGATGGCGAGCCCGCGGCAATAGACCGTGCGGTAGGCGAGGGATGTGTCCGGGATGTGGCGATACCGATCCCGGCCAGAGGCGATCTCGTGCTGCGCCCGGCCTTCGCGCGCTTCCTCGCCGCGCTCGGCGCGCCGTGCGGAGTGATTGCTGGCGGCGGGCCCGCGCTCGACGACGCACGCGTCAACGAGCTCGCGGGCGAGGGACCACTCGCGGCGCGCGCAGATATAGCGCCGCCGGAGGTCATGGCCACGCCGTTCGTTCCCTGGCTCGTGGCCGCCGCGCTTCTCCTCGCGCTTCTCGAGCTGCTCGTGCGCCGCGGCGGGATGCGGCTCTCCAGTAAGCTTCCCGGCGAGAGCGACTCGCGCACGCGTAGCGAGGCCGCCGCATGACTGCGCACGTCTCCGCGCGCAAGCTGGTAAGACGCGCGCAGCGCCGGCTCGCGGCAACGGTAATCGCGGCCGCCATCCTGTGGGGCGCGGCGCTCGCGATGGTGGTAATCGCGCTGGCCGCCGGCGCCGACGCGCTACTGAATCTCCACG
>DASSOX010000148.1:0-17443 GCA_035700125.1 Gemmatimonadaceae bacterium | reverse complement strand
GGGAAGAGTACGCGAACGTAGCCGTCGGGGCTCAGACGGAGCACGAGCAGATAGCCATCGTCGCGCACGGTCACCGTCACACGCGCCTCATCGCCGGGTTGGTAATCCCTGCGATCGAGCGAGACCCGTATGGACGGGTCGGCCGCGCTGGCGCGCTGGGCGCCCGCGAGGAAGGGATGGGCCGCCGGCGCCGGAGTGGCGATTGGCAGCATCAGCGATAACAATGCGACGGAGAACATGGCTCCCCCGGGGTCCACGGTTCCGGCCAGCACCTCGGCCGGGCAGGCTTTGCGACCAGGGCGCTGCGTTGCGCCCCGTACCGTCTTCAAGGCGAAACCCGTGCCCAACTGCAACTCATTGAAATATAATCTGTTGCACAACTCGGAGCGGCCCTGCTGTCCGCCTATCCGGACGCCGCGTGTGCCTCGAGGTGGACGCCCCGGGAACGACTACCGGCCGGCGAGAGATCGCCGGCCGGTAGTCCAGCACGATACCCCGATCACTAGAACCCGATACGGAGGCCCGCCGTGAGCGCCCAGTTGTGTACCAGCGGCGTGTTCACCTTCAGCGAAGTCGCTTCCTGCACGTCGAACTTCCCCATGTAGTCCTTCGCAGAGAGCCGCAGACCGACGGCTCTCGACATCTGATAGTCCACACCGACGCCCGCGTTGAATGCGAAGTTGGTCGCATCAGTCTTCAGAAAATCGGCGGGCGAAAGCTGATAGCGGATCGCCCCCGCTCCCACCTGCACGAACGGCTTCACCGCGCGCACCGAGCCACCGGTGGGAATATCGAACTGCAGTCCGCCATCATAGAGCCACATCGACGAACTGCCGATGTTCAGCCCGTTCAGGAACGGCACACCCGCCTGAAGGTTCGTGCTCGAGTGCGCGACGTTGCCCACGATGGCCACGTTCGGTGTTACCTGCATCGCGAGCTGCGCACCGTACACGGCGCCGTTCTTCATCGAGAGCGATGTCCCCACAGGCCCCTTCACGAAGTCGCCGAACGCCATGTAGCCGGCGTAGGGCGTAACGCTGAAGAGCGAGCCATTGGAGACGGGACGGAGATTCTGTTGCGCGCCGGCCGAGCCGGCGAAGGAAAGAAGGCCGCCGACGACAGCGGCAATGCTTACGGATCTGAACATGGTTCCTCCACGGCGTTGAACGATCACCGCCAGTGGATAAAGCAGGCGAGGTGCCAAATTTCTGCGCACGAGCGCTCGACAGGATGTCCTTGTGTAACATGATGTTACGCGAGAAGCCCGGAATCGCGCCCGTAGACGGATGTCCATTGTGCGGGAATTCGCTGTCCACTTGGACGGCCGCTCGGACCACGCGGTTCGCCGCGGAATCATCCGGAAAAACCGAATCGTACACTGCGTCTCGATCGTCCTGTCTACGTACCCAAACGGAGGCGACAGACGTAATGCGAATCTTCGTCACGGGGGCCGCTGGTCCGCTCGGCAGGGCTCTGACGTCGGCTTTGCGGCGGCGCGGCGATGCAGTGGTTGGCCAAGTGCGCAGAAGGAGTGGTGTGGACGTACTGCGCAACCTTGGCGCCGAACCCGTCATGAGCGATCTGACCCGCGCGCGACTTCTCGCAGACGCCATGGCCGGTTGCGACATGACGGTCCACGTGGCGCAGTACTTCGATCTCTGGGCGCCGCAGGCATCGAGCTTCCACTCGGTGAACGTGTACGGTGCGGAGAACGTGATGAACGCCGCGCTGGAGGCGCGCGTCCGACGCGTGGTGTTCGTGTCCTCGTCGGTCACCATCGGCGAGCAGCCCGGCTACTGGGGAACCGAGCACACGGTGCATCGCGGCTACACTATCACCTCGTACGAGCGCAGTAAGGTGACGGCGGAGCGCGCGGTGATGCGTTATAGATCGAAGGGCCTCGAAGTAGTCGTCGTGAATCCTGCGCTTGTGATCTCACCCGGCGACCCCGGGTGGATGGGTCGTCTCTTCACCGACTTCATCTCCGGGCGCAGGAGGCGCGCTCCCGATGCCCCGCTCGGCTGGGTATCGGTGGACGACGCTGCCAACGGAATCGCACTCGCGGCGAACAACGGGCAGAGTGGCTCGCGCTACATTCTGAGCGGCGACACGCTCTCGACGCGCGAGCTCATGACGCGTGTGACCAGGCTCGCCAACCGGCCGAACCCAGGTGCACTACCCCGCCCGCTCGCCATAGGCAGCGCTGCCCTCTCGGAGGCCGCAGCCGGACTCCTGGGCACGCGGCCGCGCTACTCGGTGGACGAAGCGCGCTTCGCCACCAGCGGGTTCCGCGTGGACGGGGGTCACGCGAGCGCCGCGCTCGGGCTGGAGTACACGCCGATGGCGCGCTACCTCCCGCCCGTGGTGGCAAGCTATCGAAGCGTGGCGCTGCGCATGTCGGCGTGATCACACGCCGCGCTTCTCGCTCAGTAGATGTAGACGGGGGTGCCCACCGGAACGTGCGCGAAGAGCCACGCGATCTCTTCGTCGCCCAATCGCACGCATCCGTGCGTGGACGCGGTTCCGATGCTCTCCTTCTCCGGTGTTCCGTGGATCAGGTAGCCGTTGCCGAGGTCGAGTTGGTACTCTCCCAGCTGGCCCGGCACGGCGCGATTCTGCGTCGCCATCGGAGGGATGTAGAGGGTACTATCGAATACGATCTCCTCAGCGGTCGGCAGCGCCGAGAATGACCCATCGGGTCTGACGATGCCCGCCTCACCGTTGCGAACGGTGAGGATGTTGCCGTCGCCCAGGACGACCTCGCTGTCCGCCGGCAGACGCGCCAGGCGAAGGTGGTACTCGCGCGCGACCTCTGCGTAGTGCCAGTCGGGAGGGATCCAAGCATCACGCTCGGATTTCCCCTTCACCACGCGAACCCCGCGAGGCGAACGGAAGGTCCACGACCGGCCGTCGAAGGTGAGCCGGCGGTCCATCCCCACCGCGGCCTGCGCCGACATGAGAGTATCGGCGCCGTCCAGCACCAGCAGCCGGCGATCGGCGATGGACACCAGGATGCGGAACCCGTCGTCGGTGGCGGCAGCGGCGCGGGCGGCATCCGCAGCGAGCCGCTCCGCCCTCGTGGGCGGCGCGCTTTCCAGAGGCGGCGAGTCGCTCGCCACGAGCGGTGCACGCGGCACGAGCGAAGCCGCCTCCTGAGCTACGAGGACGCCGGGGAGCGGCGAGGCGACGACGAGCGCGAGCCCCAGCAATGCACGAACGCGCGCACGGAGGCATCGTGCATCGCCTCCGTGCGCGCGTCCATGTGACAGCCCTGGGGTTGTCACACCAACCCGCGCGTCAGAAGAGTCTGACACCCAGGATGATCGGCACGTAGTTCGAGTTCTTCCCTTCGGTGAAGACGCTCACGAAGCGCGACTCGAGGAAGAGCTTCGCACGGCCAAAGCCGAAGTTCAGACCGAGACCGCCGTTCACGCCCGCCTTGGTGAGCGAGTTGTCGGCGCTGCTCGAGAGCGCGGTGCCGTCTATGATCGCCGCACCGTTGTCGCTGCCGACGTCGGTGAAGTGGTGGATGCCACCACCACCCATCAGGTAGAACGACGATCCGCTGCTACCGAACGGGAACTGCAGCGTGAGGTCGAGCGCGCCGGACCACACGTTCGCATCGGAGAGCGTGGTGCTCACCGGCGCCGTGTTGATCGTACCGCCGTTCAGCCGGTTATACGAGAGGTCGAGACGCAGGCCCCATGGCGTGCTGGCAGACTGCCAACCAATCGGCACGGTGACGTTCCAACCCGTGTCGTAGCCGCCATCATGCAGGTTCCCTATCGGTACACTGGCGCCGCCTCCTACACCTAGCCAGAAGCCGCGACCAAGACGGCCGAGGCGCGAGCTGCTCGGGTACATCCCGACGGTGTCGGCTTCGGTGTGAGTAACGGTCGTGGTGCTGGTGCTCACCGACGTGGACTCACCGGGTACCACGCTCGTGTCGGCACGCGTGGTGGTATCGGTGGGGACGGTGGTGTTGGGCGTTACCGTCGTGTCGGTCGGCATGGCGGTGGACGTATCCGTCATCAGCGTGTCACGCATGGTGGTGTCGGCGTTGACGGTAGTGTCGTTGATGCCGGTGATTCCCTGCCGTGTAGTCGTGTCCGCAGAAACGCCGGTGCTCACGCTTCCGGTGGAGGTGTCCGTGACGATCCCCGTGGTATCGCGATTGAGCGTATCCGGATAGGTGGATGTGTTGCTCATCGTGGTATCCACGCCGCTGCGCGTGGAGGTCGTATCGTACGGAGTAGACAGTGTGCCGGTGGACGTGGTGGTGTCATAAGTCCCTTGCTGCTTCGTCACCGGGATGCGCTGTTGCGAGACCGCGGGAGTCGTGTCTGCTCTCGCGCTCGCCGTGTCGGCGGGGTTCTGCGCGACTGCCGTGCTCGTGATGCCGAAAGCGAACGCAGCAGCCGCTCCTATCGTCAAATACTTCGCCGAATGCCGTGGAATCATATGGTCCTCCCGTAATTCTCGTCCCTGAGCCTGCTCCCGCGGACGTATGGCGGGCGGGCACCAGCCGAACTCGCTTGGCTACCCGGCGACGGCATGGTCGCAGCACGCCCTGTAGCAAAGCATTGTGCATGCCGGGATACCACATGTCTGTCGAGTGATCGCCGCATTGTGGAAGCACGATTTTCAGCCTTGTAACGCGTCTCACACAGCCGTTGCGTAGCACACGCGAAAGGAACTTTCCACTCGTTACGGCGCGCCTCACTCGATCTTCCCTGTACGTGACGACGATCGAACTTTTCAATGGCGCGACGCGCACTCGCTACGCGCTGCACGACGGCACTCGGCACCGGCCGCTGCAGTCTTTCGGAGGCGCGCCCAGCCCGGCTCCCGGAACCATCCGGCGAGGCGAGCCGGTGCTGCTACTCACTGCGCATCCGGGTGCGCTATCGCTCATCTCCACCTTCGTGGCGATCTCCGGGCACGAGCCGGTTCTCCCGCGCGATGACGAGCCCATCGAACAGGCCGTGCTACGAATCTCGCCGCTCGTATCGATCGTGGACTTCGAGCACCCCGGTGCCGCATCCATGCGCATAGAAGACCAGCTCACCCGCTCCGGGTCGCGCGTCATACTGTTCAGCACCTGGTACCGCAGCCTCGAGGCGCGAGCGCGGGCGATGTCGATGCGTGCGCTCTACTTCGCGCTCCCGATCGAGCACAGAAAGTTCGACGCGCTGCTGCAGTCCGCGCTGCTTGTCTGACGCCATCGCCACATCGACGAGAGCTGCGTACCGCTGCGTGCGCCTCGTCTGTCCAGCGCGGCATCATCACGTCATGAGCCAGGACAACTGAAACCGCGTCGCCGGGGCGACGTAGAGGGAGTGGACTCGACACCTCCTTCACGTACCGGCCGATGCGCTCCTCGAACTCCATCCTCGTCGCCGCGTTCGCGGCGCTCGCCGCCCTTTCCACGCTCTCCTCGTTCGCGCCACTGGTCGCGCAGCAGCCTGCCGACAGCGCCAGCGATACCACGAGCGAGTCATCGTCGCACGGATCGGGACTCGACCTCACGGTACATCACTGGGGCATCGGCATCGGCAACGTTCGGCGCGTGAACGGCCTTCGCCTGAACTACCGCGACCGCGGCCCCTTCGTCGTGAACGGTGTCAACGCGACGATCTGGCTGCCGCACGACCCCGCACTTGGTGTGGTGAACGGGGTCGCGCTCGGCCTTCCGGCCACCGGTGCACGGACGATCCGCGGTGTCGTGCTTGGGATCGCCGGAGCCGGGGCCGACGACGCAATAGAGGGTATCGCCATCGCACCCGTCGGAGTGGGCGCCGGCAACGGTCTCCACGGAGTCATGCTGGCCGGCGTGGGTGGTGGCACCGGAGGCGACATCTCGGGCATCGCGCTCGGCGGGATCGGCATCGGCAGCGGCAAGGGTCTCACCGGGGTGATGGCGGGTGGTGTCGGCGCCGGCACCGGCGGTGACGCCACCGGCGTACTGCTCGGAGGTATAGGTGCGGGCGCCGGCGGTTCGCTGCGCGGCATCGCCATCGGCGGAGTCGGTGTCGGTGCTGGTGGCGATGTGAAGGGACTGCTGGCGGGCGGCGTGGGTGCCGGTGCCGGGGGCTCGCTCACCGGGATCGGCATCGGTGGAATAGGTATCGGAGCGGGCGACGACTACACCGGCCTCGCCATAGCGGGCATCGGCGCCGGCGCGGGCGGTCGCTTCGAGGGTGTGGTACTGGCTGGCGTGGGCGCGGGCGCGGGCGACCTCCTGAAGGGCGTGGCCATCGCCGGTGGCGCCGTCGGCGCCCCTCGCGTAGAGGGCCTGGTCCTCAGCACCGCCGCGGGCGCCGAGGAGGCGAAAGGCATCTTCATCGCGCCCGCCTACTTCCGCATCACCAACGACGGCACTCTCACCGGCTTCTCGATGAGCGCCTTCAACCACATCAAGGGCACCCAGCACGGTCTCACGATCGGCATCTTCAACTACACCCGCGAACTGCACGGCGTGCAGATCGGTGTGCTCAACTACGCTGGCAACAATCGAGGTGGGTTGAAGCTGCTGCCGCTCGTGAATGCCCACTTACCGTGAGGTAGATCGTTTCCCGTCGGGATCATCAGCAGAGGCGATACCCGGCATCTACTTCGCAACCGCTCCCAGGGCCGTGGCTGCGGAGTCTACGAGGGCGGCCTCGGCGTCGAGGATGGAACCGAGATGGACGATGGCGCTGTCGGCTTCATTGAAGTGGTGCTGCTCGATCGCTTCGCGGACGGCGGGCATGGTCTTCACGCCGTAGCCCGTGTAGAGGCCAGGGGCGTAGAGCTGGTGTTTGTACCAGGGGCGCCCCGGGAGTCCTCGATCATCGGTGAGTCGTCGCTCGCTCTCCAGCAGCAGGGCGTTCACCGAGCGAAGCGAGGCGTTTGCCAGTACCGTGTCGCCGCGATGTTGGGCGGCTATCAGCGCAGCGGAGTAGCGGGCGGCGCTCTTCGTCAGGGCATCGGCGCCATTCTTCAAAGGAGCGAATCCAAGGTACGGCGGCACCGCCTTCTTCTGCGGGATCACCATCGGTTCGCGCGGATCGTCGATCGCGGCGTAAGTGCCCTCGTCTATCTGACGATTCGACTCCAGCACTTCATCGCGCTCGTGTTCGAGGAGTTTTTCCAGCTCGTCCACGTAGCCCTGCACGGTGCTCGCCAGATTCGTGTACGAGTAGGGGAGCAGCTCGGCGTCAGCCAGACGCATCGCCATCACACCGGCGGTCTGCGCGAGCGCACGTCCGTACACGAACGACGTGTCGCTGAAGTGGGTGTACCAGTAGAAGTCGTCGTACGCCGAGTGGTAGACGCCGCCGCCGTCCTCGCCGCCAAAACCGAGGTTGATGGACGGGACGCCGATGTGTTGCAGGAATGGCGTGTAGTCCGACCCCGAACCGAGCGCGCCGATGTGCAAGTCGGAGCCGCCGCGCAGCTCCTTACGCTCGGCCGGTGACCCACGATGGATGGTTGCGAGTCGCACGCGCTTTCCCACGGTGAGTTTCGTCTCGGGATCTTCAACGCTTTCGGCCACCTCGTTCGCCAGCTTCTCGAGAACGTGAGAGCCCGCCATCCGAAGGTAGCCGCGCCCGTTGGTATCGCTGTTCAGATACGCCACCGCCTTGGTGCGCAGCTCCTCGGCGTGCGCCTCGGCCCATTCGGTCGATCCGAGCAGCCCGGGCTCCTCGCCATCCCAGGCAGCGTAGATGATCGTGCGCCGCGGACGCCACCCTTCCTCGAGGAGAACGCCGTACGCGCGCGCCTCCTCGAGGAGCGCGCCGAGACCCGCGAGCGGATCGTCGGCGCCGTTCACCCAGGCGTCGTGATGATTGCCCCGCACTACCCACTCATCCGGCGCTTCGGAGCCGGGAATCGTCGCGATAACATCGTACAGCGGCTTGATCGCCCAGTCGGAACGCACGCGCAGGTGCACGCGCGCCGGACCGGGGCCCATGTGGTAAGTGATGGGAAGCGCGCCACGCCACTCGGGCGGCGCAACCGGTCCGCCAATTGCCGCGAGGAGCGGCTGCGCGTCGCCGTAGGAGATGGGGAGCACCGGGATCTTCGTCAGCGTCTTCGCCTCCGCTATCGGGAGTCGCTTCGCACCCTCCGTGGCGCCGACGCCGGGCGTGAGCGGATCACCCGGGTAGGTGGGCATGTCGGCTACGCTACCACGCTGCACGCCATCGCGTGGACGATACGGCCCCTCCGGAAAGACGTCACCCTGCGAGTAGCCGTCGTCGCGCGGGTCGGAGTAGATCAGGCACCCCACCGCACCATGCTCCGCCGCGACCTTCGGCTTGATGCCGCGCCACGAACCGCCGTAGCGCGCTATGACGATCGCACCCTTCACCGAGATCCCTCGCCGCCCCAGCTCCTCGTAGTCGGCCGGGACCCCGTAGTTCACGTAGACCAGCGGCGCAGTCACGTCGCCATCAGCGGAATACGCATTGTACGGCGGGAGGCGCATGTCGAACTGTCCCGAGGTGGGATCTCCCTTGACGGCCGGCTCCCGCAGCTTCGCTACGAAGCGCGTGGGTGCAACCATCTCCACTACTCGCTCCTTCGGCGTCGGGAAGAGCACATCGAAGCGCTCGATGTGAGCGTCGAGCCCCCACGCCTTGAAGCGCGCGAGGATCCATTCGGCGTTCGCCTTGTCGTACGGCGAACCGACGTGGTGCGGGTACGCCGAGAGATGTCGGATGGATTCGCGGATCGTGTCCGGCGAGGGGATCGCCTTGAACTTCGCCTCCCACTGCAGCTCCGCGCGCGCGCCGCTCGGAGAGAATCCGAGCGGGTCGTCGACAGTCAGGGGATGAGAGGGGGTGAGAATGGCCGCGGCGAGCGTCGTGCTCAGCCAGAACGTGGAGGGTCGCATGCCGCTAGTGTACTGCAACGACATGCGACGCGCGAGAGGCGATGCTCCACGCGGCCTCCCACCTCAGGAGCCGGTAGTCTGCTCCGCCGGGTAGAGCGACACCGATACGTAGTTCTTCTCGTCCAGATACTTCCGTGCCGCGTCCCTGATGTCCGATGCTTTCAGCTTCCGCACATCATCATCGTACGTGAGGATTCCGCGGAGCTCCCATCCGTTGTGGATGTAGCTGGAAAGGAGGGAGAGCCACGATGCGTTCTGGCGCAGCCCGGTCTCGCGCTCGCGGAGCTCGATCTCCTTCACCTTCTCGATGTCCGCATCGGTCGGCCCGTAGCGCTTGAGCGAGTCGATCTCCGCGAATGCGGCCCGCGTCAGCTCGTCCACTCTATCCGGCGCGGAGCCGAACCCCACCGCGATCGCATAGCGCTCGCGCGGATAGGGCGTGGGGTTGGCGCTCACGCCCACGCCGTAGGTGCCGCCCAGCTGCTCGCGCAGCCGGTCGCGCAGGCGGATCTGCAGCACGTCTACCAGCGCGGAGAGGAGGTAGACGTCGTGGCGCGTGTAGTCGAACGGTCCCGTGAAGACGATCTGCGTCTGACTCTTGTCGTCGCTCCCCTTGTGCACTTCGCTGTGGATGACGCCCTTGGGATAGTCCATCCCGATGTCGCGCCAGCTCTCCTTCCGGTGAGTGGAAGGGAGCGAAGCGATGTAGCGCTCCACGAGGGGCTTGAGCGTCGTGGTGTCTATGTTCCCCACGAAGACGAAGGTGAAGTCGCTCGCATCGGCGAAGCGGTCGCGATAGAAATCGACCGATTCGTGGAGGTTCATCTGGTCGAAGGTCGCGCTCGTGAGCGGCTCGGCACGTGGGTGGTGCCGTGCGAGGATCACCTCGAGCGTGTCGGAGAACGCCGCCGAAGGACTCGCGCCGCGGTTCGCGACGAGCGCCTTCACCCGGTTCTGGTACGAAAGAAACGCAGTGCTGTCGGACCGCGGCGCGGTGAAATACAGATACATGAGCTGGAACATGGTGCTCGCATCCTTCGGCGAGCCACCGCCGGCGAGCCCCTCCTGGTACGCGCCTATGCTCGGCGTCACATTCACCGACTTCCCCGCGAGCGCCTTTTCCAGATCGGTTGCGCTGAAGCGCCCGACACCTCCGAGCAGCACCACCGAACTGGCCGTACGCGCGGGCACAAAGAGCGAATCGGGCGCGAGCGACGTACCGCCCGGACTGAACGCGCGGAAGAGGAGCTGGTCGTCCTTGAAGTCGGTCGGCTTGAGGAAGACGCGCGCTCCGTTCGAGAGCTTCCATTCGGTTACGCCGATGTCGGGGAGCTTACGCGCTTCCACTATCCGTCCCGGCCGCGGCGGCTTCTCCACCAGGTCGCCGGTGGCCGCGGAGTCGACGTACGCTACCACGCGTGTCGCCTCCACCCTGTCCGCGATCGCCACCAGTTCGGCGCCCGTAGGTACGACGCTGCTGTCGCGCGCGGGTGCGCTCGCGGTTATCACACGGTTCTTCCCGCGCAGCCAGCGCTCGGCCAGCTCGTTCACTTCGGCGAGCTCGATGCCCGGCACCAGTGCTCTGGTGAGCTTCCACTGCTCGCCGATGCTCATCATCGGCGCGTCGCTGAGATAGTTGTCCACGTAGTCGCCCACCAGCGACGCCGACGACATCTTGTCACGCTCATCGTACGCTCTCTCCACGGCACGAAGCAGCTCGCGCTTCTGGCGTTCCAGCTCGGTGGGCGTGAAGCCGTGCTGCACCACACGCTCCGCCTCCGTGAGCAGTGCACCCAACCCACGCGCGACCCCGCTGTCCGCCACGAGCGCGCTGAGAACGTACGCCTCGCTCGAGCGAACCACCTGCCCCTGCGCCGATCCCGCACCCAGGAACGGAGGGTCGGCCCGCTGCGCGATCTCGCGGAAGCGCGAGTTGAGCATCGAGTTGTACAGATCCTCCACCAGCTCTTCGCGATAGCCGCCCACGGTGCGCTCCTGGCGCACGGGCTGGAGGTAGTACACGGCCACCGCGGAGCTGGTGGCCTCCGGGTCCGTTGCTACAGCTACGAGCGTGCTGTCGTGCGGCGGCACGGGATACACCGGACGGGCGGGCGAACCGTCGGCGGGCTTCAGGCGAGCGAAGTGCTCCTTGATGAGCTTCTCCACGCTGTCACGGTCGAAGTCCCCCACCGCGACGACAGCCATGAGGTCCGGCCGGTACCACTCGTCGTAGAAGTCCACGAGCCTCTTGCGCGGCACCGTGCGAATAGTCTCGGGGTCGCCGATCGGGAGGCGCTTCGCGTAGCGTGAGCCGGCGAAGAGTACGGGGAAGATCTTGTCGCTTATGCGCTGCGACGCTCCCCTCCCCGTCCGCCACTCCTCGATCACCACGCCGCGCTCGCGGTCCACCTCCGCGGGATCGAAGGTGAGGCCGTGCGCCCAGTCTTCCAGCACCTGCACCCCGCGCGCGAGGAGACCCGCGCTGTCGGTGGGAACGGTGAGACGGTAGATCGTCTCGTCGAAGGAAGTGGACGCGTTGAGGTCCGCGCCGAAACGCACTCCCGTGGATTCGAGGTAGTTCACCAGCTCCTGTCGCGCGAAGTGCGTGGTGCCATTGAAGGCCATGTGCTCCACGAAGTGGGCCACGCCCCGCTGCGAGCTGTCTTCCAGAATGGATCCGGCGTTCACCACCAGCCGCAGCTCCGCGCGGTGGCGCGGCTCGTGGTTCACGCGGATGTAGTAGCGCAGTCCGTTGGGGAGCTTTCCCACCGTGACCGCGGAATCCACGGGGAGCGGCGCGGTGAGCGCGGGAAGCGGTGCTGCAGTGTCGGACGCCGCCGCGGTGGAATCGGGCGTGGTCTTCTGGGCGTGGAGAGTGTTGCTCGCGAGCGATGGCGCGAGCAGGGCAATCGCGATGAAGAGCAGCAACGGGCGGCCGGACGGCATACGAGCTCCTGGGGCGTGGCGAGAACGGCGTCCGGCGCCGGCGCCATCACACCCAGCGCGCCGGCGCCGACCTCAATGGATAGCTCCGGCGCCGTCTCCTGGGAACCTCGCCTGGCTCTCGACCGTGTCGAGCATGGAGTCTATCTCGGTCGCCGTAGCCGGCCTTCCAAAGAAGTACCCCTGCCCCATCTCGCACCCCAGCTCCTGCAGGCCGCGCGACTGCTGCTGCAGTTCCACTCCTTCCGCGATGGTCTGCAGTTGGAGCGAGCCACCGAGCGCTATGATCGCGCGCACCAGCGCCGGCTCGATGCCCTCGTGACCGACGTCGTCTATGAACGCCTTGTCGATCTTGAGAATGTCGATCGGGAAGCGCTGCAGGTAGCCGAGCGACGAGTAGCCCGTTCCGAAGTCGTCTATCGCCAACCGCACCCCCAGTTCCTTCAGGGCGCACAGACGGTCCACGAGCATCTCATCCTCCTGCATCAGGACGCTCTCGGTGATTTCGAGGACGAGGTCGTGCGGCTCCATCCCGCTCTCCGCGAGCGCCTCGCGAACATCTTCCACCATCCGGTCGTGCTGGAGCTGCAGGCCGGAAACGTTGACCGTGAGCGAGAACGAGCGCCCACCCAGTGCTTCGTCGCGCCACCTGCGCGCCTCGCGGCACGCCTGACGCAGCACCCAGCTCCCGATCGACATGATGACGCCCGTCTCCTCGGCCATGGGGATGAAGTCGGCCGGCGAGAGCGTTCCGCGACGCGGGTGATCCCAGCGGAGCAGCGCCTCCACGCCTATCAACTCACCCGTGCGCAGCAACACTATCGGCTGGTAGAGAACCCTGAACTCGCGCAGGTGCTCTGCGGCTCTGCGCAGATCTCCCTGTAACTCGAGCCGCTCCAGCGCCCGCGCCTGCATCCCCGGCTCGAAGCGCTCGTAGCGCGCCTTGCCCCGCCCCTTCGCCACGTACATCGCCATGTCGGCATCGCGCAGCAGATCGGCCGCGCTCCCTTCCATGTCCGCGGTCGCGATCCCTATGCTCGATGTAATCACGACCTCCTTCCCTTCCAGCTCGATCGGCTGGCGCACCGCGTCCGCCACTCGCTCGGCTACAGCCGACGCCGAGTGCTCGTCGGTGGCGTCCTCGATCAGGAACGCGAACTCATCGCCTCCGAGTCGCGCCACGGTGTCGGCGGTGCGCACACAGGTGAGCAGTCGTCGCGCGATTATCGCGAGGAGATCATCGCCGGCGGCGTGGCCCAGACTGTCGTTGATGTTCTTGAAGCCGTCCAGGTCCACGAAGAGCACCGCGAGCGTCTGCCGGTGGCGCGTCATGAGGTTGAGCGCGTGCGCCACTCTGTCCAGGAAGAGAACCCGGTTGGCGAGGCCGGTGAGCGGGTCGTGGAAGGCCTGATGCGTGAGCTGCTCCTCGAGCACCTTGCGCTCGCCGATGTCGCGCGTGTTGAGGACGATCCCGCGCACCGTGGGCTCGGCGAGGAGATTGTTGCACACCGTTTCCACGTGGAGCCAGCGCCCCTCGCGATGACGGAAGCGCCACTCCACAGGTGTGGTCACCCCCGGCTCGCTCTCCGCGGTGGCGATGAGCATTGCCATCGCACCGGTCACGTGGTCTGGATGCAGCAGATCCACCAGCGAAGTGCCGATCAGCTCATCCGCCTGGTAGCCGAAGATGCGCGTGATGGAAGGACTCACGTACTGGATGGCGCCGTCAGCGTCAACGATCGCGATCACATCCGACGAGTGCCGAACCAGCGACTTGAAACGCTCCTCGCCTTCGCGGATCGAGCGTTCCTTGAGGAGCCGCGCATTCTCGTGTACCGCGGAGAGCTGTCGTACCACCACGAGAACCGTGACCGCCATCGCGCCCGTCGAGAGGACGGCGAGCGGCTCGTTCCAGTGCTGCAGGTCGACGGCGAGGAGGAGGCCGTAAACCATCACCAGGGCCGCGTACGGGAGAGGACTGAAGGGCTGCGCCGATCCGTATCTATCCTCGATCGGCTTCGCTTCCTCGGGCCACCTGAACGCCGCGAGACCGCTGATCAGGAAGCAGTACGCCGCGAGATAGGCGACGTCGGTCCACTTGAGGCCAAACCACCCTGCTTCGAGAAAGAGGAGATCGTTGGCCAGGTCGCAGAGCGCGTATGTAGCCAGTCCGCCCACGAGGAGCGTCCGCGACCCCCCGCGCGCGGCAACCGGTCTGCGCAGGATGTACGTGGTGAGCCCGATCATGATGAGCAGCGCGCCGAGCGGATAGGCGAGCGCTATCGCGCTGCCGGCCGGCGAGAGATGCTCGGCGAGCATCGTGGGCCGCAGCACCAGATACCAGATCGCGAAACCGCCGCCGGTCAGTACGGCGGCGGCGTCGAGGATGAGCTTGCGGTATTCGTGCTCTCCTCTCCGAACGAATGGAAAGGAGAAGAGTCCGAGGAGTACGAGCGGATAGAAGGGGAAGTAGAGGATGTTGATCCAGCTGCTCCCCGGATCTCCACCCATTATGGCGCCGATGTAGAACGAGACCACATTCCCCGCGAAGACGCAGAAGAATGCCGCGGAGATGAAGCGGAGTGCCCGCGCCGTCCGTGCGTTGCCACTCTCCCTCATGGCGGCGCGCCAACCGAGAATGGCGGTGGCGGCGTTCAGCGGGAGAAATACCAGACGAGTGATCAGCCCACCGTAGAACGAACCGATGTCGCCCGATGCTCGCCACGCCAGGTACGCGACGGAATAGGCGATGGTCAGCGTGGATGCCGCCACCGCCAGATAGGACCACCGGCGAGCGGGCCTCTCCGCTCGCCCGGCGGGCGTTTCGATCCGATTCATACCTCTAGGACGCCGGGGGGTACCGCCCCGTTACGCGCCCCGCCCCCCGCCCCGCGGGTGTAAAATCCTGACCCGGTGGCCCGTCAGGCCCGCCTGCGCCCCACTGCCACGAGTACGAGCCCCGCGACCACCGCCACGGCGCCCACCGCGGGCGACACGAACCCCTTCTCCTCGGCGCTGACGCTCAACGGTCCCACACTTACCGTGTCACGGTCCTTGGTATAGCTCACGCCCTTGAGCGCCAGCACCACGACCCCGGCGATGATCAGGATGACGCCGAGGATGCCCAGCGGTTTCATACGAGTCTCCCAGGAAGAGTTCGATTGGACAGGTGCAAGGGAGATGCCAGCCGCCGTGGTCCAGACCCGCGAGGGAGCAGCGCTGCAAGGACTCCGGGGCCAACGCCGGGTGCGCCCGAGGAAGATCAGGGTGGTGGCAGCCCATTCCCGTGCAGGCCCTGCTCCGCTCGTCTTGACCGCCTCCTCCGCGCGCACGAAGTTCACGGCTGACGAGGCATCCGCGCCCCCGGGATGCCGCCACTCACTCGAAGTCCGTTCGTTCGCTCCCGCGGGCCAGGCCGCCGGCACCGCCCCGCACCATGCGCATCCGAGGACTGTCATGAAATCGCTCTGGCTCACACTGATTCTGGGTGCCGCCATCACGACCACCGCTCACT
Organism: Gemmatimonadaceae bacterium; assembly: GCA_035700125.1. Taxonomy (GTDB): domain Bacteria; phylum Gemmatimonadota; class Gemmatimonadetes; order Gemmatimonadales; family Gemmatimonadaceae; genus JADGGM01. The sequence goes on along the minus strand of DASSOX010000148.1, from coordinate 2,105 downwards.
CCCAGGGCGCCGCGCCGCCCGACGCATCTGCTGCAGCCGACCCATACCTCTGGCTCGAGAACGTTCATGGCGATCGAGCGATGGATTGGGTCGAGAAGCAGAACGCGATCACGGCGAAGCGCTTCGTGGACACGCCCAACTTCGATGCGCTGCGCGACACGATTCTCGAGGTGCTCGACTCCGACGCGCGCATCCCGTACGTGAACCGGATGGGCGAGTACCTCTACAACTTCTGGCGCGACAAGGAGCACCCGCGCGGACTCTGGCGGCGGACCACGCTCGAGGAGTATCGCAAGCCGAATCCGAAGTGGGACGTCCTGCTCGACATCGACGCTCTGGGGAAGGCCGAGGGGAAGCAGTGGGTCTACAAGGGCTCCCAGTGCCTGGAGCCGAAGTACGAGCGCTGCCTCGTGTCACTGTCACCCGACGGCGGCGACGCGGCAGCGGTGCGCGAGTTCGATATCCCGAGTAAGAGCTTCGTGAAGAACGGCTTCCAGCTCGATGTAGCGAAGAGCAACGTGAGCTGGATAAACGAGAACACCATTTTTGTGGGCACCGACTTCGGGCCGGGTTCGATGACCGAGTCGAGCTATCCACGGATCGCGAAGAAGTGGGTGCGCGGTACCCCGCTTTCCGCAGCGAAGACGGTCTACGAGGGGAAGCCGACCGACATGACCGTGGCGGCGTCCCACTCACGCACTCCGGGCTTCGAGCGCGACTTCCTGCAGGTGGTGAAGGACTTCTACCACTCCGAGACGTATCTCCTCACGAGCGATCAGCAGAAGCGCATCGATGTCCCCGACGACGCCGAGATAGCCGTACACCGCCAGTGGCTTCTGGTCCAGACGCGCTCCCCCTGGGACGTCGGAGGCAAGAGCTACCCTGCCGGTGCGCTCCTGGCCTCGAGCTTCGATGCGTTCATGGGCGGCGCGCGCGACTTCACGGTTCTCTTCCAGCCGGACGAGCACACGTCGCTCTCGTCGTACAGCTGGACGCGGCATCACGTCATCCTCGACATTCTCGACGATGTGAAGAGCCGCCTCGAGGTGCTGACTCCCGCCAGCGGCGAGTGGAAGCGGGAGCCGATGGCCGCCGCGCCGGGACTGAACACTATTCGCGTGGCCGACACGGATCCCGACTCCACCGACGAGTACTGGCTCGACGTCACCGGCTTCCTCACGCCGAGCACCCTTCAGCGCGGCGTGATCGGCGAGGGGAAGGCGGAAGCGGTGAAGGAAGCGCCAGCGTTCTTCGATGCTTCGCGCTTCGAAGTGAGCCAGCACTTCGCCACCTCGCAGGACGGCACCCGGGTCCCCTACTTCCAGATAAGTCCGAAGGGGATGAAGACCGACGGTAACAACCCCACGCTCCTCTACGGCTACGGCGGGTTCGAGATCTCCCTCCTCCCGAGCTACAGCGGAACCGTGGGGCGGTCGTGGCTCGAGCGCGGTGGCGTGTACGTGGTCGCGAACATCCGCGGCGGCGGCGAGTACGGACCGCGCTGGCACGAGGCAGCGCTCAAGGCGAACCGTCCGCGCGCGTACGAGGATTTCGCCGCCGTGGCGAGAGATCTCATCAAGCGCGGGGTAACATCACCCGCGCGCCTCGGGGCCGAGGGCGGAAGCAACGGCGGACTGCTGATGGGCAACATGCTCACCATGTACCCGCAGCTTTTCGGCGCCATCGTTTGCGAGGTCCCACTTCTCGACATGAAGCGCTACACGCACCTCTCCGCGGGCGCATCGTGGATCGCGGAGTACGGAGATCCCGACAAGCCGGAGGAGTGGAAGTTCATCAAGACCTTCTCGCCCTACCAGAACGTGAAGGCGGGTGAGAATTACCCTCCGATCCTCTTCTACACTGCCACGAGCGACGACCGCGTGGGTCCGGTGCAGGCGCGCAAGATGGCCGCGAAGATGGAAGCGATGGGCTACGACAAGGTCTGGTTCTACGAGAACACCGAGGGCGGTCACGGCGCCGCTGCCGACAACAAGCAGTCGGCGTTCATGCGCGCGCTGGCGTCCGACTTCCTCTGGACGCAGTTGACTCAATGACGTCCGGCGCTGAACGACGGGGTCAGGTCTTTAAATTCGAGCGGGCTGGGC
>DASSOX010000147.1:0-33215 GCA_035700125.1 Gemmatimonadaceae bacterium | reverse complement strand
GCGGTGTAGTCGTCGGGGCTCCAGCCGCTCGAGTCCACCGGCAACGCGAAGTGGAATGTCGGCTCGCCGGTGAGAGGGGAGAGCGAGAGATGGAAGAGACCGCGCCGCCCGGCGTCGCCGATCCGGGTGAACGACATCATGGGTGCATCGCTCACCGGGCGAAAGAGCGGAAGCGCGGTGTTCACTTCCGCCACGTCGAACGTCCAGACATCGGCGTCCATGTAGTCCCAATCGCGCGGCTGGAGGCGGCCGCGCGCCGGGAAGGTGAGCGACGAGTCGCCGTGGAAGAGCGTGACGACGAATGCGTACGGCCCCTCGCGCAAGGCGGTCGCCGGGAGCGTGGCGGCGTACTCGTATGCCCCGACGCGCTGCATCGTGAACGCGCGGTAGAAACCACCGGCCGCCGGCCGGACGAAGGCGAGCACCGAGTCCGGTGTCTCGCTACTCACCACGCGCGCCCGCAACTCGGCATCGCGACCGGCCAGATACGTCGGTGGCGCGAGTGACACGACCACGGGCCCCGCGCTGTCTCGGGGCGGCGCGTGATACTCGGCGAAGCCGATGTTCCCCAGATAGCGCGGCATCGTGGAGAGATCGAGTCTCCCCGAGGCGCTCAGCACGTAGACCCCGGGCCTCACAGCGAAGCGTCCGCCGTTCGCGCGGACCACGCGATCGTTCCCTGCCGTCACGGGCTGCACCGTGAACGTGTCGCCAAGTCCCGGGAGCTCGACAGTCATCGACCAGGATCGCGCGATAGCACGCGTGACGACCTTCGAGGGGTTCGGCGGCTCGAATGGATCGGCGATGGGAACTGCATCCGGGTAGACCTCCAGGCGCCAGACGCCCTCGCGCACCTTGTCGAGGAAGTAGATCCCCTTCCCTTCATAACGCACCACCGGCGATGAGCCGTAACCGGCCACCCGGTCGAGTGCCGCGGGATCGGGCGGTGCTGCGCTCGTGGAACCCGCGTAGAGAAACGCGTCGCGCGCCACCAGCTCGCCGAGGTCGTCGTGATACGAAACGTGGAAGTCGCCGAAGCGAGTATTCGCGGGGTAGGCTCCGTAGCTCTTCATTCGCGGGAGCCGGCGCATCGCCTCCGCGGCGATTATCGCGCTCATCGCCTTGCGCGGTGTGTACACCAGGTTCAGATAGTGCGTTTGCCACGCCAGGTTGCGCGATGCCGTCTCCAGCATGTCGTACGCGAACATCGCGGCGAACTGCGTGCCCACCGAACGGAATGTGCGCGCGATGGCCGGATACATGTAGCCGGTGCGCAGATCCGGCGTGTCGAACTCGTAGACGATGCGCGGAAGTTCGGCGAGCTCGGGCCGCAGCATGTCGGGGTACTCGTCTACCGTGCGCAGGAAGTTCCCCTGCAGCTCGTGCCCCGAGTTGAGGCCGGTGGGATACCAACCGAAGGTCACTCCCTGGGCACGCGACTCGCGAATCGCCTTCGCGATGCGAAAGTCCTGGCTCACGTTGTAGAAGATGAGCTTCGCGCATCCAGTCGAGCGAACAGCGTCGGTGAGAGTGTTTATGTAGCGGACCGATCCCGCCATGTCTTCCGGGTGATGCCACGGCTCGTTCACCAACTCCACGAACACGATCGCCGGCTCATCCTTCAGTGCCACACCGGTGTACGGATTCACGTGATTCAGGATCTGGCGCAGGTAGTTCACCTGTGCAGCGATCGCGGCGGAGTCGGTGCCCATCCGCGCCCTGCCGAAGTGGCGGCCGAAGCCGGGAGCGGTGGTGTCGCCGAGCGCGTCGGGCCAGTTCGAGCCATAGAGCTGGATCGGACTGAAGAGCATGTAGATGCCGCGCTCGCGGGCGCGAGCGATGAGATAGTCGAGGAGATCGAGGTGATCGTTGGCGATGAGGTTCCCGGCGCTGTCGGACGCCTCCCAATCGCCCCAGAAGGTGAGCCGCATTCCGTCCCACCCCATGCGCGCGAACTGCGCCATGTCCTCGTCGATCATCTTCTTCCGATCGGCGTGGATGTAGCCGGCGGCACGATAGTCGGACGCTGTTGGTAGCACGTAGTTGGCGCCGAAGAGAGCGACCTCGCTGCTGTCATCGCTCCAGCGGATCACGCCGGAGCTGTCGAGATAGACGCCGCGGTCGGCGGCGGCCGCATCGCCGCTCGCGACTCGCGCGGCGGCGCTCTGCGCCTGCGCCGCAGACGCGAGAAGCCCTGCTGCCAGCATTACGAAGAGCTTCACTCGCATTGGCAACCCATTAGTTAGCTATTGACTTCCCATCCGCCGTGCCTACATTGGCGCCCACGCCCAGAGCGACCGTGCTCGCACAATCGCGATCGCTCACGCGCCCCCCCATCGTGGCAATACGCTTGCTCACCTCCGCGACTTCATGGCATCGGGGGCCACATGGGTCAGCTGTCACTGTCGTACCTGGTCGCTGCGTTCCTCGTCCTGCTGGCGACCCCTGAGCGCTCGCCCGTATCGAGCGCCGCGCTCCCGATGGCAGCGAACGCCTCCGACGCCACGCTCTACGCCGCGCCGCCGACCCTTCACAACCTGTCGCGCACGCCGCACGTGGTGGAAGTCTCGCTCGTCGCTGCGCCCGCGCGGCTCACCCTGGTGCCCGGCAAGACGACGCCCGTTTTCGCCTACAACGGACACGTCCCCGGCCCGACGCTCGAGGTGTACGAGGGCGACAGCGTCATCGTCCACTTTATCAACGAGTTGAGCGAGCCTACTACGGTTCACTGGCACGGCCTCCATATCCCCGCGAGCCAGGACGGCAGCCCCTTCCAGCCCATCATGCCGGGCGCGCGACACGACTTTACCTTCCGCATCGCGCCGGGCACCGCCGGCACCTACTGGTATCACCCGCACCCCGATCGTCGCGCCGGCTACCAGGTAGCCATGGGGCTTTACGGCGCCATCATCGTGCGCTCTACGCACGACCCCATCCCTGCGTCGGTGCACGAGAAGCTGCTCGTGCTCTCCGACAATCGCTTCGACTCCAGCGGCTCCGTCGCGTTCGCGGATTCCGGCACGCCGGCGGCGCTGGTTGATGCCGAGAACGGGCGCGAGGGCAACGTGCTCTTCGTCAATGGCCAGGTGATGCCGACGATCTCCATCAGGAGCGGCGAGGTCCAGCGCTGGCGCATCATCAATGCGTCCGCCGCGCGAGTGTACCGGCTCTCGCTCGACGGCGCGACACTCATTCATGTGGCGGACGACGGCGGACTCTTCGAGCATCCGGAGAGGACGCGAGAGATCGTACTCGCCAACTCCGACCGCGTGGAGCTGCTGGTGCGTGGCGACGGCGCCCCCGGAACGCGCGCGACGCTGAAGGTGCTCCCCTTCGACCGCTACGATCCGCACACTCGCCCCGCAGACTGGTCGCGCGAGCTCGATCTGCTCTCGCTTCGCTACTCGGATTCCACGCCGGTGGCGCCCGCGTCCATCCCCACTACGCTGATCCACGTGCCCTGGCTCGACACCACGAATGTCGCTGCGCAGAGGACTCTCGTTCTCACTCAGGGGATGATCAACGGGAAGATGATGGACATGAACCGCGTGGACTTCACTGGCCACGTCGGCACCACCGAGATCTGGGAGATCGAGAACATCGTGCCCATGCACCACCCGTTTCACCTGCACGGATTCCGCTTCCAGGTACTCGACCGTAACGGAGTGCCAGAGACGGTTCCACGCTGGGAGGACACGATAGACATACCCGGCCACGAATCGGCGCGGATAGTGGTGCGCTTCGATGACTTTCCGGGGAAGTGGATGTTCCACTGTCACATCATGGAGCACGAGGACATGGGGATGATGGGCGTACTTCTACTCGAATGAGGCAATGCCATAATGTCTACGAGACCTGGAAGTGCTTCTGCGTTCGTGCTGGGCCTGGCGGCGCTGCTCTCGGTCGCCTTCCTGGCGAAGCCGTTCACCGGAAATAGCGCGAACTCGCGCGATGGTGCGAAGGGCGCGCCCAGCATGGAGGAGGTGGTGCTGCGCGGCCGCTATCTCGTCATCTCGCACGATTGTGCAGGATGCCACGGGGGTGCCGACCCGGCCAGCCAGGGCTGGCTGGCCGGAGCGAGCAAGCCCGGAGATGACTTTCTGATCGGCCCGTGCGCGATCACGCCCGGAGCGACTCCCTGTTTCCATACCTATCCGCGCAACCTCACGCCCGACAACATGACGGGTCTGGGCCGCTTTTCCGAACGGCAGATCTTCAACTCGCTGCGCTACGGCCTTCGCCCCGAGGATACGCCCGACGTGGAGATTACATCCTCCACCCCTGGCTCCGGCAATTTCCCCCTGCACCCGCACTATCTCGCTCCACCAATGCCGTGGCCGGCGTGGCGACACATGCCCGACGAAGACCTCATGGCGATAGCGGCATACCTCAAGCGCGGGCTGAAGCCGGTCCGCCACAAGGTAACCGACAGCGAGGGGCCGCCCGACTTCTGGGAGAGCGAGTACACTGTCGAGAAGATCGGGCACTATCCTGCTCTCCCGTTTCCCACGGTGAACGAGCTGGCGCCGCTCCAGGCAAAGAGCAAGCAGTGAGGGCGAGCACCGCGAAAAGACGCGTACGCGCAAACCGCGCGATTCCTACCGCGCCGCCGTGATTGACGGAGGCGTCGTGCCCGGGACAACCACCGTCTCGAGCACGGCGCCCCGCAGTCCATCGGCTGTCGCGCTCACGCGAAGCACGCCTGGAGCCGTCGCACGGACTATCGCGAGACCACGCCCGTTGAACGCCTTCCGGTGATCCGACCGGTACGGCGTGTGGTCGGTGAGGTCCGCGTTATCGAGTGCGATGATGCGCGCACCGGCGCCCGCCACCGTGAAGCGCACCTCGTTCGCTGCCGTCGGCACCACGACGCCGGCCGAGTCCACGATCTCGAAGGTGATGTTGGCGACGTCGCCGCTCCCGGTGGTGATCGTGTCGCGCTCTGCGCCGAGCCGGATCGCGACCGGTGGTCCAGCCGTGCGCACCTCCGCCCGGCACACCTCCTTCCCATCTCGATTCTTTCCTGCAGCAGTGAGAACTCCCGGCTCGTACGGTACGTCCCATTCGAGATGCAGATCGTCGGTAGTGGAGTGCACGACCGGCTCTGCGTAGCTGTTCCAGCCGCCCGTGGTTCCCTGTGCCGGGAACTCCAGGCGCTTCTCGCCCAGCGAGCGCCCGTTCAGAAACAGCTCGACGCTGTTGCAGTTCGTGTAAGCGATCACCGGAATCACCTCCCCCTCGCGCCCGCGCCAGTTCCAGTGCGGGAAGAGGTGCAGCACCGGCTCCCTGGTCCAGAGGCTTCGATAGAGATAGTACGAACCCTTCGGATGCCCGGCGATATCTATCGGTCCGAAGTCGGCACCCTTCGCCGGCCACTCGCTCTCGCCGAGGTAGTCAATCCCGGTCCACATGAAATCGCCGGCGAAGTAGTCGTGCATTGCGACCCACTTCCAGAGCCGCTCCGCGCGGATCATCCCTGTCGTGTAGTTGGGCTTCGCCGTCGCACTATCATCGCCCAGCGAGTAGCGGCCGTACGGCGCGCTCCCCGCCGATTCGCTCTCGGTGCCGATCATCTTCCACTCCGGATGGTCGTGCCGATCGGGCTCAGCGAAGAGTTCCCTGCGTTCGTGCCATCGATCTACATAGTTGTAGCCCACTACATCTTCGGCGTTAAGGAACGCCACGGTGGTGGCACCATCGTCGGCATAGATGTGATCGTTGCCGGTCGTCACCGGCCGCGATGGATCCTCGGAGTGGAAGATCCCTGCCAGTCGCTCGAGGACTTTCTCGCCGCCTGGCATGCTCTGCTCGCCGATCTCGTTTCCGGCGCTCCAGAGTACTATCGACGGATGGTTGCGATCCCGGTCGATAAAATCGGTGAGGTCGCGCTTCGACCATTCGTCGAAGTACCGGTGGTATCCCCACTGCACTTTCCCCACCGTCCACTCATCGAACGCCTCGGCCATGACGAGAAATCCCATTCTGTCGCAGAGGTCGAGGAACTCCGGTGCCGGTGGGTTGTGCGAAGTGCGAATCGCGTTCGCTCCCATCGATTTCAGCAGCGCCAGCCGGCGCTCCCAGACGCGCTCGGGAACCGCCGCGCCCACCGCGCCGCCATCGTGATGCAGATTCACGCCGAGCATCTTCATCCGCCTGCCATTGAGCACGAATCCGCTGTCGGCATCGTACGCGATGGTGCGGATCCCGAAGCGCGTCGCGAGCGTGTCAACGACCTTGCCACCAACGAGCAGTTCCGAGCGCAGCGTGTAGAGCACCGGCGTGCCGGGTGACCAGAGCCGCGGCGATCCGGCGCGCAGGCCCTGTTTGATTTCGGCCTTCTCCCCGGGCCCGAGCGTGAGCGTGGTCTCCGCACGCGCGATAATCCGGCCGCCGGAATCGACGACGCTGCTGAGCAGCGTCCCCTTCCGGCTCGATGCGAAGTCGTTCTCCACTCGAGTGCGCACTTCCACGGTTGCCGCCGAGGAGTCCACGTGAGGCGTGGTGACGTATGTCCCCCAGTGGCCCACGTGCAGCTCGTTCACCACGGTGAGCCAGGTATGCCGGTAGATCCCGCTCCCGGTGTACCAGCGCGAGTCAGGCTGCTGCGAGTTGTCCACTCGCACGGCCACCACGTTCACTCCCCCCACCAGGTATGGGGTAGCGTCGTATACGAAGCTGCTGTAGCCGTACGGGCGATGGCCGAGATGATGACCGTTGATCCAGACATCGCTGTTCATGTAGACGCCGTCGAACTCGAGCCACACCTGGCGGTCATTCGCGTCGGCGCCGGCGGGCAGCCGGAACGCCTTGCGATACCACCCGATCCCCGTCGGGAAGTAGCCCACCCGGCCGCCGCCCGGCGCGTCCTCGTGCGGGGTGCCCTCGATGCTCCAGTCGTGCGGAAGATCCACGCGCCGCCAGGAGCCATCATCGAAGCCGGGGCGCTCGGCGCCGGAAGGATCACCGAGTGTGAAGCGCCAGCCGGGATCCATGCTGAAGCGCTGGCGCTGTGCCGCGGCGCATGCGGGGAGCGCCAGAAGCAGGGCAAGCGCCGCGTATGCGGCGACCAAGGCGCCGCGCCATCCGCGTGGGTTTCGTCGCGCGGCCGCTGTCACCTCCGTGCCGTCTCCTCGAGGAAGTGCTCGGCCACGATGGACGGCTGCTCCACCACGCGCTTCTCCTTCGCCGCCACCGCCAGCCGCATGAACTGCCCCATGCTCCACACCAGCGGCGTCGCGCTCCCGGTTCCCTCGCCGAAATCGAAGTCACTGTGTCCGGGGTTGGGGCGATCCCAGACCTGCTCGGGGATCATCCCTCCCGCGTTGGCGAAGCCCATCATCGCGCGCAGATAGAGCGACGGATCTCCGCCGCGCGCTACCTCGTACTCGCCGCGCTCGCCCGCGAAGATCGGCCAAATGCGCCCCACGCCTTCGCCGAGCCAGGGACCGCCGAACCAGGTCTCGCCGTAGCCGTCGTGGCTATAGCGGTAGAAGGTGGGACCGTTGGGAGTCTGCACCCGGATCGTGGAGTCGATGATCTTCAGCGAGTTCACGATCACGGAGTCGTTCGCCGGCCGGATCCCGAGGCGAACGAGCTCGATGAAACCCTGATCCACCACGTCACGCTCGTCCCATACGCCGCCGCCGTTGTGCACGTCGAGCTTGTAGCCGTCGTTCGGGTCCTCGTTGTTGTCGATGCGCATGTAGTAGCCGCGTTGCGCCAGGTCGCCGCCGAGATGGCCGGTGTGCGTCACCATCCACTTCTCGACGTTGGCCGCCCACTCGTTGGCCTTCGCCAGGTAGCGGTCGGCGTCCGCCTGCGCACCGTTGACCTTCGCGATCTCCGAGGCGCAAACCAGGCCCGCGATCTCCGCGGCGATCGTGGATGGCGAGTAGCCGCTCACCTCTTCCCAGCGCTCCTGCTGCGTGACCGGTCCGCGCTCCATCACGTACTCCGCCGCCGGGCGAACGTGCTTCAGCCACGTCTCGCCGTCTGTCACCCCGAGCTGCCAGGCGAGCACCGCGGGGTACGAATTCTCGTCCATCTGCTGCGAGGTCCAGTACGGCTTTCCATCGAGCCAGCTGTTCTGCGGAAAGCTGCCATCGGGTTTCTGCTGAACATCGAAGAGGTAGCGTAGCGCGCGCCGCGCAGTGGCGCTGTCGCCTGCCACCATCAGCGACGTCGCCGCTTCGTACAGGTCGCGCGCCCACACCAGATGGTAGCCGCCTACGTTCGGCTTCTCGGAGGAGATCGCGAATCCCCACGGGATGCTCATCGACGCTATGATCGCCCCGCGGTACGTCTTGTCTTCGTGCGCACGCACCACCATCGCCGCCAGATCGAACTGCTTCTGGTATGCCGGGTCCACCTTGACCAGCGGCGCGAGGTAGTCGTGCCACCCCTTCGAGTACTTCGTACGGGCTGCCGCGAATCCGGTGCGCAGGCTGCCGCGCGCCGCGGCGACCGCGCTGTCCGGCGTCGAGCCGAAGCCGAGCGCCAGAGTGAACCGCGCCGGGTTCGCGATGCGCGCGGCCTGTACGATGTTTCCGCCCAGGGCCCGCGCGTACTTCGTCGTGAGACGACGGTTCAGCATCAGATCCTCGTAGCCGTCGTTCACGCCGGCGAACCCGTTCGACGTCTCCGCGAACCCTCCACTCGAAAGCAGCGCAGAGGCGATCTCCCCCTCGTGCGCCACGAGTGCGCCGCTCTCGGTGGACGCGGTATCGCCGGAGCCGGTATTGCCGAGCGCCGGGTGGTAAAGCACGTAGAGCCGGTCACCCTCACTCCCCGTGAAGGTCACGTCGATGAGCAGCGTGTTGCGATCCGGATCCGTGACGTACGTCTTGGTGATCCTCACCCGTCCGGTCGAGTCGCGGCTCGTCTGGCGGAATACGAGCGAGCGGTCATCCAGCCGTTCGATACCGTGGCGCATGTCGCGCGACTCGATGAGCAGCCGCTTTCCGTCGCTCACCGCGAACTCCAGCGTGCGACTGTCGGCGACGTCCACGCGCGGGTAGTAGACCTCGTTCAGGATCCCGCCGCCGAGGGTGAACCAGACCTTCGACTCCGTGGTCATCGACGTACCCACGCCCTCCTTGCTTGCCGCCGTCCATGAGGGCGTCTCACCCGGTGCGCCGGGCGCGTCCTGCGCGGGAAGCCGCGCGGCTGTCGCCAGCGCCAGACACATGGCCAACGCCTCACACAATCCGGTTGACGTCATACGGATTCACCCTTCTCGAGTACGAGTTTACCCGCCACGCTACTCTTTCCGGCGAACGAGATCGAGCACCAGAGTTTCGTGCGGCCCCAGCTCGGCCGCTACCGGCGCGTATCCGGAGATCTGGCCATCCTGCTCTGTATGGAGCACGGCGAACGCGCCGCGTCCCAACAGATCCACCACTTCGTAGCCGCCCTTCGCGAGCGCGCCGGCGCTCGAGCTGAGCGATGGTGCCGAAACCGGCGTCGCGCCCACGTTCGCCACCACGAGTACGGCGCGATCGCCCGAGCGGCGAATGTACGCAGCCACGTGCGCGTCGGTCGCCTGGAGCGGCACCAGCTCCCCCGTCGCGAGCGCTTCGTTCGATCTGCGAAGGTGGATCAGCCGGCGATAGAGCTCGAGGAGCGAAGTCGCGTCTCCGTCCTGAGCTGCCACGTTGACGGTGAGCGAGTCCGGCTGCGGGCTCTCCCAGGGAATCCCGCTCGTGAAGCCCACGCCCGCTTTCGCCTCCCATTGCATGGGAGTCCGCAGCCTGGGATCGGGCTTGTCGCCCGTCATCCCGATCTCCTCTCCGTAGTACACGAAGGGAAGTCCGGGGAGTGTGAGCAGAAGAGTGGCCGCCTGCTTGGCGCGCGCCATGTCGCCGCCGAAGCGCGTCATGCTGCGCGTTCCATCGTGGTTGCTGAGGATCGGCGACCAGCGATAGCCGGGTTCCGCTCTCTGCAGCCGGAGGTAGCCGGGCAGGAGGCCCGCCGCGTTGCCATCGTTCACCACCGAGATCAGCGAGTCGGCCAGCTCGAAAGCGAAGTAGGATGTGAGCTGGTCGGGATAGTACGGCATCAAAGTGTCTATGCCTCCCCAGACTTCGCCCACCGTATAGGCCTCCGGCGCGATCCCCCGGATGTACGCCGCATACTCACGCAGGAAATCGTGAGTCCCGTCGCAGCCGATCTGGCAGCCACCATCCTCCACCAGATAGGGCACGGCATCGAGCCGGAAGCCGTCCACACCCATGCTTTCGAGCCAGTACTTGGCGATCCGCTTGGCCTCCTCGCGTACCTCGGGCGTGTGATAGTCGAGGTCGGGCATTTCACTGGAGAACACGCCGTAGTAGTACTCGTCGCGCACGGGCGAGCGATGCCACGCCACCTCTCCCCACGGCCCCTTCCCCAGCGGCTTCGGTGAGAAGCGATACCATGTCCTGTACGGCGTCACGCTGTCGTGCAGCGCGGCCTGGAAGTTCGGATGCTGGCTCGACGAATGGTTGAGCACTATGTCCACCAGCACCCTGATCCCCCGCCTGTGCGCCTCGGCTACGAACCGCAGAAAGTCATCGGTGGTACCGTAGTCGGGGTTCACATGGTAGTAGTCGCTGACGTCGTAGCCATGATAGCTTGGCGACTCCGCTACGGGCATCAGCCATACACAGCTCGCGCCCAGGTCGCGCGTGCTGGTGGAATCGCCGTCGTTGATGTAGTCGAGCTTCTCGGTGAGGCCGCGAAGGTCGCCTATCCCGTCTCCATCGCTGTCGTAGAAGGAGCGGACGAACACCTCGTAGCACACGGCGCCGCGCGTCCATGCCGGAGGGAGCGTCAGCTCCGCGCGCGGCGGCACCGGCTCCGGTCGAACGCTCGTGGGCGGCTGCCGCGCGGGCGACGCGCAGGCCGAGAGGAGCAGGCAGAGCGCGGCGCCGCGGGCCGCGCGAGCACGAGCAACACCGCCCGGCCCGGTCAACATGCGTCAACGGGCCGCTTCCGCGCATCCCAAGCAGCGCGACGTATTCCGCGCTGCTTGGGATGCACGCCCATCATCTCCCGGGCCAGGGTCAATAGCCCGGATTCTGCGTGAGGTTTGGATTCGCCACCAGCTCCGAAGCCGGTAGCGGATAGAGATCGCGGAAGGTCTCCGTGGCCGTCCCCGCCTCGCTGCCACCCTTCCACGACCACACGTAATCGCCGCCCGTGAACTCCCCGAAGCGAATCAGATCCGTGCGACGGTGAGCCTCCCACAGAAGCTCACGGCCACGCTCGGCCAGGATGAACGGGAGCGTGAGCTGGCCCATCGTGATGTTGCCGCTAGTGCCACCGTAGGCACGCTCGCGTATGTCGTTCACGTACGTGAGTGCCTGGTCCATGCTCCCCCCGCCGCCACGCAGCACTGCCTCCGCGTAGATCAGGTATGCCTCGGCGAGACGGAAGATCGGGAAATCGGTGTCCACGAAACCCGAGTTGGAGCCCGGCGCACCCGTGGAAGTCACGTTCTGGAACTTCGGCGCGGCTATCCCCTTCGTGAAGTCGGGAATACTCGATACCGCCTCCGTCTGTCCCGCCACGTAGAAGTACGAGGCACGTTTGTCGCCCGACGAGTAGAAATTGTACGCCTCCGGCTTGAGACGAACTCCCCACCACCCGCCGTCAATCCCGTAGTCGGACGCCACCATGCTCCCGCCGACCTCGGCGTGTATGAGGAAATTCACGCCACCGTACGTCTGCGTATGCACGCCGTCCTGTGTTATCGCGAAGATGATCTCCGGCGACGTGTTGTTGTCGGCCAGGAACATATCCTGGTACTTCGGATCGAGGCTGTACGCGTTGGAGCTGATGACGTCCTGCGCAGCGGCGAGGGCGTCGGCATAGTCGGCGGTGCCGGTATACACCTCGGCGTTCAGATACAGCTCCGCGAGGAGCATCGAGGCCGCCGGTCCCGTAGCCCGCCCGTAGGTGGACGGCCCGGCCTGTGGTAGCTGCGACTGGATGTCCTTCAGCTCGCTCACCACGAAGTTGTACACGTCCGTGCGCGTGGACTGTGTCGGCGGCGTGGCGCCGACGGAGTTCTCCTCGGTGACCAGCGGCACGCTCCCGAAGAAGTCGATGGCATGCCAGTAGCTGAGCGCGCGGAGGAAGCGCGCCTCGGCGCGGTACTGCTGGACCTGCGCCTTCAGGTCGGGCGTCACGCCACGCGCTGCGAGCTTGTCGTCAGTGGTCTGCCGAAGGAATTCGTTGGCCATCGCCACCTGGAAGTAGATCCGGTAGTACATGGCGACCACGAACGAGTTGTCAGCGTTCCAGAGCTGCGTGTTCATCTCCGGGAGCCCGATGTCGTTCCAGGCGATCACCGCCTCGTCGGTGGGGAGTTCCTCGGCCTCCCAGAGCAGCCGCAGGTACTGCGAGAAGCCCTCATCGATCCCCTGGATGTCGGGCTGCCCCGCCGGCCCCTGCTGCCCGCTCACAGCGAGCCCCGCGTAGATCTTCGCGAGGAATGCCTGATACGAGCCCGGATCGTTGAAGAGGTTCGCTTCGGTGATGGTGCTCTTCGGCTCGACCGTAGTGTCCGTACACCCCACGGTAGCCGTAAACAGGAAAGCGCCTGCCAGTACGAGCGCCTTCCAATTCCTGGTATTCATGATCTCATCCTCTCTCGAGTAGTCGAATCCACGAACCAGCGCTCAGAACTGGATGCTCAGCCCACCGGTGACGGTGCGCGAGCGCGGATAGATGTTGTTGTCGATGCCGTTCAGGCCCGCTGTCGGATCCACCCCGTCGTAGCCCGTGAGCGTGAACGCGTTCTGCACCGTGATCGACGCGTGCACCGGATGCTGCGCGTAGTCGAAGGTGTACCCGAGCGTGATGTTGTCCATGCGCAGGAACGAGGCGTCCTCGACGTAGTAGTCCGAGAGGTACTGCGGCGTCATGAAGCCCGTCTTCAGAACCGAGGCGCTGAGATTGTAGGGCGAAGCGCGCGACAACTCCTGATAGGTTCCGAGGTTCGACGCGATGTTGTTGTAGACGTAGTTCCCGGTGTACGCACGTAGCGTGAAGCTCAGATTGAACTTGCCATAGGTGAGGTACGACGAGTGCCCGAAGATCCACTTGGGTGCCGGGTCGTGGAACGCTGTGCGGTCGTCCGCGCTCACCACCGTGTCGCCGTTGATACTCTCGTAAGCGCCCTCGATGGGCTTCCCGTTCGCGTACTTCTGCTTGTACACGAAGAACGAATTGATCGGCTGCCCCGGCTCGAGCACCTGTATGTACGTACCCACGCCCCCCGCTACGAGGCCGGTGAGAATCTGCTGTGCTTCACCCGCGAAGGGATTGATGCTCGTCAGCTCGTTGGTGTTGTGCGAGGCATTGAAGTCCGCCGTCCACCCGATGCGGTGCTCCCCTCCGTTCAGAACGCGCGCGCTGAGGCTGAACTCCACACCATCGTTCTTCATGCTGCCGATGTTCGTGGTGAGATAGTTCGACAGGTTCGTCCCGGCCGCTACGGGTACCGTGAAGATCAGGTCGTCGGTGTTCTTCCTGTAATAGTCGACCGAGCCGCTGAAGCGCTGATCGAGGAAGCCGTAGTCGATGCCGATATCCCAGGAGCGCGTCGCCTCCCACTTGATGTTCGGGTCGACCGCGCTCGGCCGGATGGTGTTCACGAACTTGTCGCCGAACTGCACCTGCGCCTGGCTGTTCCCTACCAGGAAGGTGGAATACTGCTGGTAGTTGGCGAACGCCTGGTTTCCCGTCTTGGCCCACGATGCGCGGATCTTGAGGTCGGAGAGCGCCGTGATCCCGCTCATGAACGGCTCCTCCGAGATGCGCCACGCCACCGCGGCGGCGGGGAAAGTACCCCACGCGTTGCTCTTGCCGAAGCGCGATGAGCCGTCGCGACGCACACTGAGCGAGATCAGGTAGCGGTCGTTCAGGTTGTAGTTCAGCCGCCCGAAGAAGGAAATGAGCTTGCTGTCCTGCGTATCGAGGAATGGGAAGACGGTTTGGGCGTTCGGGAAGCCGCTCGTCCCCAACAGGTTCGTCCCCAGCTTCGTGGCGGTGAGCGATGGAAACTCGCCGTGCGACTGGGAGTACGAGTAGCCCGCGGTGACATCCACATTCCCGGGTACCACGGCGATCGGCGCAGCGTAATCGAGGTAGGTATCGAGGACCGTGTTGAGCTGCGACCCGTCCGAGCGATAGTCGTAGCCGCCATTGCCGGACTTCGACTCCGCGTGGAGCGTGCTGGGGTTGAAAGTCCTGTTCGTCGTCTTGGTCACGTCGTAACCGAGGTTCACGTTCGCCTTCAGCCCCTCGATGAACGGGAGACTGTACGAGGCGCGCGCGTTGCCTACGCTTCTGTAGGTAGTGCCGAGCGCCGAGGCGAGATTCAGGATCGCCACGGGGTTGTCGGCCGACTGCAGCGTGTTGCCGGGCCAGTCGTAGTAGCCGGTGAGAGTCGAAGCGTCCATCACTGGCTGAGTGGGACCCATCTGCGCCGCGTTACTGAGCAGTCCGCCCGGAGCGAAGTTGTCGTCGGAACGAGCACCGGTGGCGTTGGCGTGGATCTCGAAGCGGTCGTCGAGGAGGCGCTGGTTGTAGCCGAATCCCAGGGAGAACCGCTTCGTGCCCGTGTTACGAATTATCCCCTGGTCATCCAGGTAGCCGGCCGAGACGCGGTAGTCGTTCGACTCGCCGGCACCGGCTACGGTGATGTTGTGCTGCTGCCCCCAACCGGTGCGATCCACGAGATCGAACCAATCGGTATTCGCATTGCCGAGTTGATTCGCATTCTGCGGCGCGTACTGCTCCACGGCCGCGCGGAACTGCTGGGCGCTCAGCATTTCGGGGAGCTTGGTGACCGACGCTGCCGAAACGCTCGCGCTGTAGGTTACGTGCGGCGCGCCCTGTCCCGACTTCGTCTTGATGAGCACCACCCCGTTCGCTGCGTTGGCACCGTAGATGGCCGCGGCCGACGCATCCTTGAGGACGGTGATGCTCTCGATGTCGTTAGGGTTGAGAAAGTTCAGCGGGTCGTTCCCCGCCGATATGCCCGCGCCGGTACCGACAGGCATCCCGTCGATCACGAAGAGCGGCTCGCTGCTCGCATTGATGGACGTCGCGCCGCGAATTCTTATGGACAGCCCGCCACCGGGCGCGTTGTTGTCCACGACCTGCACGCCCGAGACCTTGCTCTGAATCAGCTCCTGCGGGGTGACGACCGTGCCGGTGTTGAATTTGTCGGCGCTCACCTGCTTCACGGCGCCGGTGATGTTTCCCGCTCGCTCCTCGCCGTAGCCTATGACAACTACCTGCGAGAGGTTGAGCGCCTGCGCCTTCAGCGCGAAGTCCGCCACGACCGTGTCACCAGCGGCAACGGTCACGGTACGCGTCCCTTCAGCGTAGCCGAGCATCCGCGCCACGACGGTCTGCGACCCGGCCGGAACGTCGCCGATGAAATAGGCGCCGTCGTCTCTCGCCAGAGCGCCCCGACCTCGCACTGTGATCGTGGCGCCTGCGATGGGCTGGTTTGTTCCGGCGTCGGTGATTCGTCCGCGGATCGCGCCCGACTGTGCGTGCACAGCCAGGGGCGCGGTCGTGAGCAGGACCAGGAACGGAGCAGCGATCCAACCTGCGCGACTCATACGCGCCTCCTCGAGCCTGTGAGTGATCCTGACATCTGACCGCTGAGCTTCGGGTCGCTTATGTGCTAACGCTCGACGGAATCGTCGTCAAGCAAGCTCAGGTATCCACTCGGTGTCAGGCCGCGCGCGATGCCGCGCTCGAGGTGCGAGTCAGCGAGTCGTCCGCTTGACCCAATGGCTGGAGTGCGCGATGCTATCGGTTTCCTGTCGCAGGAATCACTCGCCGCGGTCGGCCTTCGGAACCTCGTACTGCAGCTCGACGAATCCCGTGCCGATCGCGCGCGCCGATACGAGGCGCAGCGGCGGCGATGTGATTTTGCGCGGGAGAAGCGGCTTCCCCGCACCGAGCGTGACGGAGCCGATCTGCACGTGGATCTCGTCGAGCAGTCCCTGGTCGTGGAACTGTCCCACGAGATCGCCGCCGCCAACGAGCCAGATATTCTTTCCCGCCGCCGCTTCGGCCATCGCCTCGTGAACCGGGCGAACGTCACCGCGCACGAAGCGGATGTCCGCGCCGGGAATCGTCGGAAGCTCGCGCGAAGTGAACACCCAGGACGGCTGCTCGTAGGGCCACGACTGCGGCTTCTCGGCGTCCTTCGCGATGTGGTGACGAAGGATCCACTCGTAGGTGGCGGAGCCCATCGCGAGCGCGCCGACATCCTTGATGAAGGTCGGGTAGCTCGTGTCTTCGGGATCGCCGAGTGGGAAGAGCCAGTCGAGGGAGTCGTTGGGGCCGGCGATGAAGCCGTCGAGCGTAGAAGCGGTGAAGTACTGGGTCTTCATGCGTCGAACACGACCTCGGCGGTCGGCCTCACTTCGATCACCGGTCCGAAGCTGTTCATGTTCCGGAATGTGTGGTTGTGGTGAGCGATGATCTGCGCTGCCATCAACACGCTGTCCACGGTGGAGTGAGCGTCGGAGGCGAGGACGACTCTGTAGCCGAGCGCAAGCGCCTGTCGCAGCGTCGTGTCCACGCAGTATTCGGTCTGGAGGCCGCAGATCACCACTCGCTCCACGCCTCGTTTCTGCAGAAGCTGCTGCAGCTCCGTTCGGTGAAAGGAGTTCGGCGTCGTCTTGCTGACGCGAAGGTCATCGGGAGCGGTAACCAGCCCGTGAGCCAGCTCCCACCCCGCCGTACCGGAGCGGAACGCGCCCTCGTCTTCCTCATGCTGCACGAAGACGACCGGCGCACTCGCGGCGCGCGCGCGGCAGCTAAGCGAGTTGATCCTGTCGATGATCGCATCGATGCCGTAAACCTGTTCGTCCCCGGTGCAGAGGGCACGCTGAACGTCGATGATGAGAAGTGCTGTGTTCATTTGAAGACTCGGCCTCATTCGGTGATTGTACATAAACCAATCGACGCGCACCGTTCAAGGCGACACACTCACCCGCGTCGCGCGGCCTCGATCGTGGCGATGTCGATCCTGGTCATCTGCATCATCGCGTCGAACGCGCGCTTGGCGGCGGCGGGATCGGGATCGGTGATCGCTTCGGTGAGGGCGACCGGAGTGATCTGCCACGAGAGCCCCCACCTGTCCTTGCACCAGCCGCACGCACTCTCCTGTCCGCCATTGCCGACGATGGCGTTCCAGTAGCGATCAGTCTCGGCCTGATCCGCGGTGGCTACCTGAAAGGAAAATGCTTCGTCGTGCTTGAACGCGGGTCCGCCGTTGAGACCGAGGCACGGAATGCCCATCACGGTGAACTGGACGGTCAACACATCCCCTTTTTTCCCCGAGGGGAAGTCGCCTGGCGCGTGATGTACCGCGTCGACCGATGAATCGGGAAATGTCTCGGCGTAGAACCGAGCGGCATCCTCGGCGCCGCCATCGTACCAGAGACAGACGGTGTTCTTCGCTGGCTTCATTCTCCACACCTCTCGATGGTCATTGCCCCGCGTTCGGAGCTGCCGTGGTCGCGGCCAGGGCGCGCTTCAGCAGCGCGATCTGACCAGCATGATACAAGTTGTGCTGTGTGACGCCGATGAACTGCGTGTACGCGGTGTAGGGAACTTCGTTGACGAGCGGTTCATCCAGCCGTTCGACCGGAAAGTCCCGTACGGCCTGACGCAATGTCTCGTTCCGCTGCCGGAGCTCCTTCACCGTCTGCTGCCAGTTCTCCTCGGTCGGTGCCGGACAAGGTGGCCAATCTTCAGCCGCCGTGAGCTGGCGCCCATCTCCCGCCATTCTTCGGAGTACGAGATCATAATCGCTGCGAAGATGAAGCACGAGCTCCCAGATGCTGTGTGCACCGGCGATCGGATGGCTGGCCGCCTGCGCGGCGGAGACTCCGCTCAGCAGCTCCAGCACCGAGGGGCCGGACCACGCCTCGCCCTCGACCGATCGCCTGAGCTGCTCCACCAGTCGATTGATTTCCTCACTCATTCGTTGTTACCCATCTGGCTGTTGTGATATGGAGCCACGGCCGGGCCGCGGGCGCGACGCTCGCGATCGCGCAACCCATCGTCCAAAGTCGAGAACAGACGAAGCGGGTACGCGCCCTCCCCAGCGAAGCTGTGAATGTAACAGCCGATACCCTCACGCTGGGCGGTCCGTGGATTGTCGCAGTCGAATCCAATCGCGGGCCGTGTCGATTCTGGCTGGCCTCGTTCGACGTATAGGTGAGGCCACGAAGGGCGCTGCATCCGACACGGACCAGATTCAGGAGAGAACAATGCGCTTCATGATCATCGGCAAGGCGACGAAGGAATCCGAAGCGGGCATACTGCCGAAGCCCGAAGAATTTGTTGCGATGCAGCAGTACAACGAGGAGCTAGTGAAATCAGGCATCCTCCTCGCCGCTGAGGGACTCGCCCCCAGCTCGAAGGGTGCGCGCGTGAAGTTCAGCGGCGACAAGCGGATCGTCGTCGACGGTCCGTTCGCCGAGACGAAAGAACTCATTGCGGGCTTCACTATCATCCAGGTAAAGTCGCTGGAGGAGGCCATCGAATGGGTGAAGCGCGCCCCGAACCTCTCCGCAAGCGGCGAAGCCGAGGTCGAGATTCGCAAGTTGATGGATGTCGAGGACTTCGGAGACGACTTCACCGCGAATCCGGAGATCGCCAAAGTGAAGATCGAGTGACTCTCAGCCGCCCGCCACGTGATGGGCTACGCCAGTGTGACGCTGACCCGGCAACGAGCGGCTCCTCGCCAGCTCGAAAATACCGATCGGCGGCGAATTTCGTAATGCGACCAAGCGCGATGACTACGCCGATCGCGTCCGTACGTGCACCGCTAGTGACTGACCAGAGCGACGTATGAGGCGCGACGAACCAAGATGGTTCCGACGAGACGCCGCCGTGGCGCGTCTCCTGGCGCTCGAGATAGTCCAGGACGACCCGGCGCTGCCCATCGAGCCAGCCTGCCAGGCGCCCCGGATCATCGTACTCGTCGGCATCCATATATCCCCGATTCGTTACGCGCCGGGTCGTAAACGCGTGCCCGCCCGCTCGCGCGCCCGCCGCCCGTGTGTCCACGAGCACGGCGCCGGCCGCGTCCCGACGCACGAAGTCGCTCCCACGCACAACGTAGTGCGCGGCGGGCCAGCGGTGCGTGTGGACCGGCGTCCGCTCGCCGGGCGCGATCTGCGTGTCGAGCACCCGCACATGTGCGTTCTCGAACACCAACCGATGCTGCGCGGGCGCCGCCACGAGCGCGTCGAGCGCCTCGTCCCACGGCCAATCGGCTGCCATGCGGTCCTCCAGAGGTGGGATCGTGCGCATAACGCCGCAGTTGAGCTACGGGCGAGTAAAATAAGCGCGCGCGGAGCGCGCGCTATCCATACCTTCGCCCGTCAGCTCCAACGCCCTGTTGGGCGGCACCTCGCTAGACGTAGCGGCCCGCGTGCGCGTCGGCCGGAACGCTAGATCGAACTGCCGTGCCTCCGCGCAAGGCTCTGGACGTGTTCAACGTCCGTCTTGCCGCTGATGGCGAGGCGCGCGGTCTCAAGTCGGCCTACGCAGAACTGCATTCGGCTTAGGGACATGACCGGGACAGTCTGCTCGCGCAAGTATTCAATCAGCTCGGAGCGGCTAAACACTCCTTGAGGAATCTCTGTCTTGAACTCAGCTTCGCCGGTGAAGACGACGACCGACTTGATGGCGTCGGGCGGTAAGAAATCAAGGAGGCCTTGTACCGCCCGAACGTGCCGGAAGTTTTGGCGTATTGGGTTTTGGAACCTGAACTTGCGCTTGAACAGGACTTGCGTCCAGTTCGCCTGCTTCGCGTTGGCGAAGATCCAACCCTTGTAGTCCTTGGTCTCGATGACGAACACGCCGAACCTAGAGACGAGGATGTGGTCTACCTCGGTCGTGCCATCCTTGAGCCGAAGGGTGACATGATTCATCAGGTGATAGTCCGGAGGACCTAAGTTCGTCCTCACGACGCGGGCTACCAGCGCCTCGCCACGAGTCTGGAATAGCCGTCGACGCCCGTGCCTCAGGCCAATGACGAAACCAAAGGCAAGTGCCAGGAGGACGTAGAGAACGGTCCTGTTATTCTGCGTCCAGTCGATGAGAAGCTGGACCACCGCGTGATCTGACAGAGCCGGGGTCCTCTGCGCGAAGTCATCGAGATCCACTGGGCCGCCCAACGCAGAGCTAGCGGCGAGCGACCGCTCCCCAGCAAAACGATGCCGAATTCAAGATGCTCTCGCCAGGCGCACAACCACGATGACCTCCATAGCCCTCGCGCTCGGCCACTTCAGCGACTCGTTCGGCAGCAGCTCGCGCTGACCGATACTCTCACGGCTTCCGCCGTGCTCGCAGCAAGGAGTCCAGCCGCGTTCGCGCCTCCGACAGGTGCATCAGCGCACGGTAATCGCGCGGCGTGCAGCCTATATCGCAGTTGAAAAAATTTGTCTCCGCGCTGTCCACGGCGGCCGCCGCGGTGGCGACAGTGCTCGAGTCGGGGCGGCGCACAGCCTCGAGGACACGCACGCGCGCCAACTCGTTTCGCAGCAGTGATTCCACCCATAAAACCACCATGGCGCGCCGCTTCTCATCTAATGCTGGCGCTGCGGCCGCCACCTCCCGCTGCGCCTCCTGGAGCCACGCCGCCGCGCTGTCGTCCGGCGTGGAGTCAGCCGCCACGCGGTCGAGGAGGGACGCGGCCGTCCTGAGCGAACGGGCGGCTGCTGCGCTATCCGGAACCTGCGCCTGCACGTTCGTTGCTGCAAGTGCCGCGCAAAGTACGGTAACCGGTACAACCAGGAGCGGTATCCGGCGCATGTCTTCTAATCTCAGAGCCGGCGCCAGACCTATCCGCTGGCTGCCGAACGCAAAGTTCACCGGCAAGCGCTCACTTGCCAGGCGCGAAGATGCTGGATCCGAGTCACACTCGCCAGCCTCAAACATGGTGGACCCTTCGCGCTTGTCCGGTGCAACGTCTCGTCAGGTTGCCCGGTCGCGATCCTGCCGGTCGGCCACCATCACACCGACCGCCGCAAACGATCGACGACTAGCATCGCCAGATCAGTCCCGGGTGGGAGCGGCGCAACCTCGAATGGGATGAACCACTCGGCGTCTTGGAGGCTATTGCGGATGTCCGGTGGCACGGGCGAGAGGCGTTCGAGCATATCAGGCTGGGCATCGAACGGCCCAACCCCAAAGTCGAGGATCAGCTCCACACCATCGGACTGAGCGCTGGCGAGGTTCATGTGCAACGCGTCGGGATTGCCGTCGACATCGCCTATGAACACAAGCGCAATCGTGCTGCCGTCCAGCTCACGGAGATCCATGCGCCTCCTCAGAGTTCGTGGCTGCCGAACGCAAAGCTCAGCTGCGGCGGTCGCACCCGCGGGCACCGTGTACTTAACAAAGCATTGGCGCCGGCAGGCGCAGTACCTGATGAACGGTCGCGCCGTCTGCTGCAGCGTCTCGTTAGGCGGCACCGACGCCGGATGAGTATCCGCCGGTCTCGACACGTTGCCGTACCAGACGCCAGTGCCAGGCGAAGAGGACGACGCTCAGCACCACTGAGAGGCCGCCGCGTGTCCGCTCCCGCGCGGCTTCCGCTCGAAGACGGCCAATCCGATCCTTCCAGAAGGCCTCGTACTGGGCTCGGAGCTGGGCGGTCGATCGTTGCGCGCGGATTCGGTAATACTACTTCAATGTATGCTCGCTGCGAGTCGTCACGCTGTCGATCCAGCTGGCATAGTGGGAAATGCGGGAGTAGGCAAATTCCTGACCACAGGTCCCCATGCGCTGCTCTCCCGAGCGCAATTTGGAGAATTCGTTAACGAGGTCGTCGCCATTCGCATTCAGCCCGTGTGCCACGCCAGCCAGTTGCCACGTGCCATTGTGGTTGATAAGCGCGGGTCCACCGCTGTCACCGTTGCCGGTGACGCCCTCCAGTGGCAGCGCATCACGTCCGCAATCGAACCTGTATTCCAGCCACTGATCGCGCGCGCTGGTAATCCGATTGTACGCGCGGCGCAGCTTGCCTCTGTGCGGTGCATCGGGTTCGGCACCCGTCCGGCTGGTTCCCGTCGCGCCCTTGCCGTACAGCTCCACCACCTGATTCTGTTCGTCTTCATCACGGTACAGTGCGACCGGATTCACATCGTCGGCGGGTTCGCTGAGCTCGATGAGCGCGATGTCGTGCATCGACGCCATCGCGGATCTGTAATCCGCCATCCATGCCGTCGCATCGGCCGATTTCACCTGTTCGAAGAGCTGGCCCCAGTTCGTCTCAGCCGCAAGGTAATCGGGATAGAGGACGATTCGCGCCACGTGTCTCCGCTTGCCGGCGATCGTGACGTAATCATGATTCGCCATGGTCCGCATCATGGCAGTTGCATGTGCGGCGGTGACGACCCATCGCTTCGCGATCAGTACGCCGTGTGCTTCCATCGGCAAGTCCACGAGCGCAGGGAAGGCATCCGCCGCGACGAGGTATTTCGAATCCGGAACATCGCTCCGGATGATGATTCCATTGGCTGGCGTAGCTCCCGCCAGCAGGACAATCGAGAGGCAGCAAAACACTTTCAAGATCGTTCTCTTCAGAGAGTGAGGCACGCCGGATTGAACGGTTGGCGACCGAGCCGGGCCAAGAAACCGTGACGCCTTCAACTGAACCGCGCCAAGTTTACCGGAGGCTCCTTCCTGTGAGAGTAGCTGCGTTCGGGTTCAAGGGGCGGCGACGAAGCGGCCGAACGCCAGTGCGAGCGCTACGGTGCTGGTGCGCGCTGAGTTTCGATGTGCCCCCGGGACCCTGTCCCTCCGATTGCGATCCGTTCGCCGCCTAATATGAATTAGACAGTTCTACGTTTTTCCGTTATTTGTCGCAAGGCCATCTTAAGCGGCACGCGAGGCGCCGCATAAGATGAGATATTGCGGCGAGGCAAGAATAGCAGCTCCGTAACGCTTTGCGCTGTTGCGACTTCCGGCTTGGACCGCCAATGGATCTCCGGCGTTATGCGGCGCAGCGCGCTGATTAATCCGTGGAGCGCCGAGCATCGGCGAAAGAGGCCCCACCCGCCTGGGAACGTTCGGAGAGCTGGTCCAGCGGGCTACGGACCGTCGGGCGCCGTCCATTTCGCCCAGGTAGCGCAGGGTGGTGGACAGGTCGCGGTGTCCCAGCAGTTCGCGCACTACGTACACGTCGTACCCATTCCGCAGAAGTTGTATCGCGCACGAATGGCGCAGCGTTCCAGCCGTGACGCGCTTCGCGAGACCGGCCTGGCGCGCGGCTGCAGCGATCGCACGCTGAATGGTGGTTGCCGAGACGTGATCGCGTCGCCATTGATCCGCGACGCGATCCCTGTGCTGCCTCCTCGCGGGAAAGAGCCACGAGGATCGCCACTGCCTTACGGCGAACTCGCCCACATCCGCCAGCGTACCGCGAGCAACCACCCATCCGCCGCCACGCCTCGCGTCGCGAAGGTGCTGGCGCCGCACTCCCTCGATCTGGCGCTCCAGCGAATCCAGTAGCGTGATCGGCAACGCGACCACGCGCCTCCGCCCGTCCGGATCGTACACGTGCACGCGACGCCGGCGCAGTTCCGCATCGCCAGCACGCAACGAGATGCACTCGCTCAACCGGATTCCCGTGCCGTACATCAGCGCCGCGGCCAGCCGATTACGGCCGGAGAGGGCGACAAGCAACCGCTTCGCTTCCTCCGGCGAAAGCGCGAGGCGCGCTACCGTCCCACCGCGCGCGATGGCGCGCAGGGGACGCCGCCCGGGCTCGGCCAGCACGTAACGATACAGGAATCCGAGCGCAGCTCTTGCCTGCCCCACGGTACTCGCTCCCAACCTCCCCTCACCAGAGAGCGAGTCCAGGAACCGGTCTCCATCGCTCGTGTCGAGCACCCGCGGATGTCGCAGCCCGCAGTACCGAACGTAGCGCACGATCCAGGAGCAGTACGTCTCGATCGTCCGCGGCCGCAGTCCGCGCTCGCGCGCCACACTGCGAACCTGCGCCATGAGCCGCGCACCGTGCGGCGCCGACGCTTCTCCCGGCATCTCGGGGTCCATCCAATAACCTTTACGGCGAGCCGGCCAACCGCATCATCCAATCGCACCAGAGCGTACCAACCGAACGCAACAGCGGCAACCACTCCGTGGCCGCGACACCGGAAACATCCCGGGGCCATCCCGCAACCCTTTCGGAACCCTCCCCCTCCCTCTCTATCTTTACGAAAGATTCCCCCGTCAGTACCGGAGGCCGACGTGAACGAATCGATACTGCGCGCCCACCTCTCGAGGGCGCTGGACTGGGCCGATGCTCACGTGGACTTCGACACTGCCATAGCGAACATGCCGGCCGATCGCCAGGGCGCCAAACCCGACGGCGCAGCGCACACCCCATGGGAGCTCCTCGAGCACCTCCGCATCGCGCAGGAGGATATCCTCGACTTCTGCCGCAACGGCGAATACTGGGAGCGCAACTGGCCCGACGAATACTGGCCACCCTCACCCGCGCCGCCCGACGCCGGCGCCTGGATCAGGAGCGCCGACGCTTTCCGACGCGACATGGAAGAGCTCAAACGCCTCGTGCTCGACCCCTCGATCGAGCTGTTCGCCGCCATCCCGCACGGCACCGGGCAGACGTACCTGCGCGAAATACTCCTGGTGATAGACCACAACTCGTACCACATCGGTCAGCTCGTAGCGCTGCGCGTCCAGCTCGGCTGCTGGCCGCCGAAGTAGGCCGCAGCCCGCCACGACATCACGCCCCACTCACGTTGACGGAGCACGAGATGGGAACTCGAGATCCGAGAGTAGACACTTACATCGAAACCTCCGCACCCTTCGCCAGACCGATACTCACCCATATCCGCGAAGTGGTCCACGACGCCTGTCCGGAGGTGGAAGAGACCATCAAGTGGCGCTTCCCCAACTTCATGTATCGTGGGATGCTCTGCAGCATGGCGTCGTTCAGGAAGCACTGCGCCTTCGGCTTCTGGAAGAGCACGCTCGTCTTCGGCGAGCACGGGAACGACTCCAACAACTCGATGGGCCAGTTCGGTCGCATCGAGTCGATCGATGATCTCCCCTCGAAGGCGATCCTCACCGGCTACATCCGGAAAGCGATGCGCCTCAACGAGGAAGGAGTCTCCAGGACGAAGCCGGACCCGAGCGAGACAAAGGCGGGGAAGAAGACTCCGCCCGCCATTCCCAACGATCTCCAGAGCGCTCTCCGCCGCAACGCAGCCGCACGCACAGCCTTTGCCGGCTTCTCCCCCAGCCAGCAACGCGATTACATCGAATGGCTCACCGAAGCGAAACGCGAGGAAACGAGAAAGCGACGACTCGAGACAGCCATCGAGTGGATCTCCGAGGGAAAGACGCGCAACTGGAAGTACATCAAGAGCTGACGCTCACCGCGTAATTGCTCTCCTCCCAGCGCTTCGCCTCCGGCCAGTAGAAGGTGAAGACGACGCGCGATCCCGCCGGCAGCTTCCCGGTGGGAAGATCCGCGTACCACACACCCAGCATGCTGTCCACGCTCGGTAGATCGTGCGTGGTGTTCCACCCGTCGGCGCTCCAGTGCACCATCGCCGGAGCACGCGACTCGATCCGCAATTTCCTTCCCGCACGCATCGACCGCACCTGGCGATCGAAGCGCCAGAGCGCCAGCACCGACGGATGCCTGCTCCGCAGATAACGCTGCACCGTTTGCGGCGGCATATCGAACACCACCTCGTCCTCGATCGATCGCGCCAGCTTCACGTACTCGGCGTGCGCCCACACCAGCGGCATCGCCGAGCCCGATGGATGACCGTTGAAGAGCTCGCGCGACGGGATGTCGGCCGCATCCCAGATCTGTTCCGGGATCAGTCCGCCAGAACTCGACTGCCGACGCATCACGTCCAGCAGATGCTTCGCCTCATCCACGTGTCCCGCGGCCAGCTCGTAGTGCCCGCGCTCTCCCGCAAGCAGCGGCCACGCGCGACCGATCCCGGTTCCATCGTACGCCGAGCCGTCCGCATGCTCGCCATAACCATCGCCGTTATACCTGTGCCACGCTTCTCCGGTGCTGGTCTCCACGCGCAGCACCTTGTCTACCACGCGCACGGTGTTCACGATCCGCGGGTCGTCCGCAGCGCGAAGCCCGAAGCGCACCAGCGCGAGGGCGCCGGGGCTCACGACTGAAGTGTACGGCACCTCGCACTGCGATGCGTCACGGTTCTTGATGGTCACGGTCTGCGAGCCCGCGCCTTCGACGCCCACACTTCTCGGAGCGATTCGCACGTAATAGCCGTCTACCCCGGCCGCCTGCGCCATGGACGTTCCGGTCACGTACGTCCACTCCTCGATGCTGTCGTTCCACGCGTCGGCCGTGTCCTCGAGATAACGCGCTACCGACCCCTCCCCCTGCGCCTCGGCCATCTCCGCCGCCGCGAGGAGTGCCGCCACCTCCACGGCGAGCGTGAAGGGGGAATAGCCGCCGTCTTCCTCCCAGCGATCCTGTCGCGTCACAGGTCCGTTGCAGACGATGTAGGATGCGGCCTTCCTCACCGTGGGCCACGGCAGGAGCGACTCGAGCGCCTGGCCACGACGGAGCAGATCGGCGAGCAGAATCGGCAGACCTGCCTCGTCGAGCTGGATACCATCCCAGTAAGGCGTACCGTCGAGCCACATATTCTGCGACCAGTGGCCGTCGGCCTCCTGCGTGCACATTAGATAGTGCAGCGCCTGACGTGCACTCTCCGCGTGCCCCGCCGCCAGCAATGCGCCGCTGCTCTCGACCAGATCGCGCGGCCACACCAGGTGATACCCGCCCAGGTCGTGGTCTCCCTTGTGATTCCCCCAGGGAATCGAGAGACTCGCAATGAGGCCGCCCGGGTGGCTCTTGTCTTCGTGCGTCCGCAGCACCGCCACCGAGAGTCGGTACTCGTCGCTCGCGCCCGCGTGGCTCACACCCGCTCCGTTAGCGCCCTCGTCGACTGACCGGAGGTCGAATGTCTCGCGCTGATAATGCTGCCAGCCGCGAACGAACTTCCCCTCCGTCATCCTGAAGTCGGGCATCAGCGCGGCACGCGCATCCTGACCTGCCTCCGCCGGATTCGGACCGAACGCCAACGCGAGTACGAAGTGGCCGCCGCATCCTTCGAGATCCACTTCGCCCGTGAGCGCGACGTTTCCGTCGTCGGCATGAGAGTAACAGTCGACCAGCCGATTGTGCGCGCGCAGCTGCTGCCATCCGTCGCTGAAGCCCACGTAGCCGCAACTCATCGCCGCGAAGCCCGCCGAGCATGCCAGCGCGAGCGCCGCACCATCGCGCTCGGCGAAGAGCATGCGCACGCCCTTGTAGTCGCCCACCCAGCCGGTGTTGCCGTGTCCCTGGTTGCCGATGTGCGGTGCGAGGAGAGCGTAGATCCGATAGTCGGCCAGCGCCCCCTCGAGCGGCTCGAAGCGGATGTCCTGCAGCACCGCATCGCGATCGGGGTCTACCACGATCGTCTTGACGATCCGATAGCGACCGCGCGAGCAACTGTTGGTGAGGCGAAAGCCCGGCACACCGGGAGCGAGAAGTTCCACCACGCTCGTGGCGTCGCGCTTCTCCTCGGAGAAGAAGTCGGCTCCGCTGGTGACGATGAGACCGAGGTCGCGCGTGTTGGCCTGGTCCACGCGCGGGTAGTAGACCTCGTTCAGGATGCCGTGCGAGATGGTGAACCAGACGCGACTCCAGGGACCGATCGCGGTCCCCACACCGCTCTTCGCGCTCGACGTCCAGCGCGGCTCGATGCCGGGTTGGCCCGGCGGCCGCTCACCGCTCGTCGGCTTCCTCCTCTGCCGACGCGGCGGCCGGCTCCGCGCTACTCGCTCGCCAGGTGAGCTGCCACTCGCGCGTCTCGCCCGGCTCGAGCCAGGCCGCATCGCGCCAGGCACCCAGCGCCTCGCTCAATGAGTCGGGAGATCCGATGGACGGCGCCAGCGCCACGGTGCGCGCCGAACGCCGCTTCCCGAATGGACTCCACCCCGGCTTGTCGATCGAGATCGCCACGTGAGGTACCTGTTCGATGTCGAACGAAACTTCCAGCCGCGCGCCGTCGGCCTCCACCGCCGCCCTGCCAGCGCCCGGATCGAAGTAGATCCGGCACGCATATGTGCGCGCCACTTCGTCGGTACGCGTGAGGTCTACCAGCTTCCCGCCGATCACCGCGCGCGGCCAGCGCAGGTACGCGCCAGGCCCGCCCAGCTCCACGCCCTCCTGCGACCAGACTCGTGCGCGCGTTCCCTCGGGGAGAACGAGACGCGTACCCTTCGTGAGTGGAAGCATCGCCTGTGCCGACCAGACGAACGGCAGTCGAACGTCGCCATCGTTGCTCACGGCGTAGTGCATCTCTACCGAGCCCGAATTATTCACGAACACGCCGCGCACGAAACGATAGGGCATCCGGCGTCCCTGCCAGCCGGTGGCCGCGAACATCCCTTCCGGTCGCGTCTCGAGCGTGAAAGTCGCCGGCTGCGACCAGAGCTCGCCATGATCTGGGAGCGAGAGGCCGCCGTAGCGCGTCACGTGCGACGGGAGCGTGCACGGCGCGATGGATGGGAAGAGCTCGTCGTAGCCGCCACCATCCACGCGCTCGTCGTACGGTGCGCCATCCACCGGCGCGCTGCGACCGGCCAGGTCGCCACCCCAGAGCCACTCGCGCCCGGCGAACTCGAGTGAAATGATCTTCCCGCCGAGCGCGGGAACTATCACTGCTCTGGTGCTGCCGGCACGCAGCTCGGCAGTTCCGAAGGGCGCGCTGGGTGCCGGAGCGCGCGCCGTCATTCGATGGTCGCCGGGTCGATTCCGCGGGTCGCGAAGATCCGCGCTACCGCCTCGCCGATCTTGTTGTTGGGCGTACTAGCTCCGGCGGTGATACCCACGCGAACCGGCCCCTCCATCGCCAGCCAATCTGCCGTCTCCACCTCGCCGCTAGCCGTCTTGCCGGCAAGCTTGTGACGGATGGTGCCGCGCTCCGGATCGAGACAGGTAGCATCTTCCACGTGGTAGGTGCTCACGTGCTCCGCGCAGATCGCCGCGAGCGACATGGTGTTGCTCGAGTTGTAGCCGCCCACCACCACCATCACGTCGAGCGGCTCGGTGAGAAGCTCCTTCACCGCGTCCTGCCGCTCCTGCGTGGCGCTGCAGATGGTGTCGAACGAGCGGAAGTTGGCAGCGCGATACTCGGCGCCGTGCGCCCGCTCCATCGCCGCGCCAACCTCGGCGGCGATCGCCAGCGACTCGCTCGCCAGCATGGTGGTCTGGTTCGCGACGCCTATGCGACGCAGATGTACGTCGGGATCGAAGCCCGGCGACGCCGCGTGCGCGAAGCGCTCGAGGAAGCGCTCACGCTCGCCGCGCCCCTCGATGTACTCGCACACCAGCTTGGCCTCCGCCATGTCGCGCACCACGAGGAAGGAGCCGCCCTCGTACTTCTCCACCTGCGACGCTGTCGCGCGCGTCTCCTCGTGATAGTGCTTCCCGTGAATGAGCGCCGTGAAGCCGTCCTTGGCGTAGCGCTCGACGCGCTTCCAGACGTTGAGCACCGAACCGCACGTCGTGTCCACCAGCACGCAGCCGATCCCGCGCAGGATCTCGAAGTCGCGGATAGCGACGCCGAAGGCAGGGATTATTACGACATCATCGGGCTCGATGCGCGAGTAGTCGAAGCGCGGCATCGCCTTCGCCTTCGAGAGCTGCGCGCCATCGCTCGTGTGAGCGGCCGGCTCCTCCACCGGCATCAGGATCTCCACGCCCATCGCGCGCAGCTTCGCGTTCACGTGCGGATTGTGGATGATCTCGCCCACCAGCACGACTCTCCGCCCCGGGAACTTGGCCCTCGCCTGGTAGGCGTAGTCGACCGCGCGCTCCACGCCGTAGCAGAACCCGAACTCGCGCGCCAGCCGCACGGTTGTATCGCCCGCAGTGAGCTCGAACTCCCGTTCGCGCATGAGGTCCACCAGACGCCCCGAATAATCCGCATCCAGCGTCCCCTGCACCTCGGCCTTGAGGCCGAGCCCCTTACGGTAGTAGGTGATGGAATCCGACATGTAAGGGAAGATAAGGGCGGGAAGAGGGGGGAGAAAGCACAGTCAAAGAAGAGAGCAGACAGCAGAGAGCAGAAAGCAGGAGCTGCCTCGGGGATGAGGGCCGTAACCCCAGGAGTCGTCCACCGCTTTCTGCCTTCTGCTGTCTGCTCTCTCGCTCTCCCTCCCCATCACTCGTAGATGAAATACGGCTTCACCTTCTCCCCCCACTCCTTCGCCTGGCGGTCCCAGTCGGCGAGGAGGGAGTCGATCGCCTTCGTGTCGGTCATGTCGGCGAGGATGGCTTCGCGGAGGGCGGTGGTGCCGGCGAGACGGTCGAAGTGCGAGGCGCGCCACTCCCAGTCTTTCGAGTGACGAGCGTAGATCGCCTGCACGAGATGAACGCCTACGCTCACAGGTTCGACCTTGTCGCGGTCGGTGACCTTCACTTCGATCATGGGGATCGTCTGGCCGCCCCACTTCTGGCCTGCCGCTATCGTGTGTGAAGTGGAGTCGAAGGTCACACCGGGCAAGTGCTCGGCGTTGAGCGCGGCGGCGATCGCGCCCGCGTCGTTCAGCCAGCCGGCACCCACCACTCTGAATGGACGATCGGTGCCGCGCCCCTCGCTCAGATTCGTCCCCTCGAAGAACACCGTACCGGTGTAGAGGAGAGTTGCGTCGAGGTCGCGAAGGTTCGGTGAAGGGTTCACCCAGGGGATCCCCGTTTCATCGAACCACATCGACCTGCGGTAGCCGTCCATCGGCACAACCGTCACGTTGGCCTGCACCTGGCCGGTGCCCACCAGGTAACGCAGCAGCTCTCCAGGGGTGAGGCCGTAGCGCAGCGCGACCGGATACTGGCCCACGAAGGAACGCTGCGTGGTGTCGAGCACACCGCCGCCGAAGCGATCGGCGCGAACGGGATCGGGACGATCGAGCACCACGAAGGGCTTCCCCGCCTTCGCCGCCGCGACAGCGGAGAGGACCATGGTCCACTCGAAGGTGTAGACGCGCGCACCCACGTCCTGGATGTCGTAGACGAGCACGTCGATCTTGTCGAGCATTTCAGGCGTGGGCACCCTGATGTCCCCGTAGAGCGAGTAGATCGGAATCCCCGTCGCGGAGTCCACGGTAGACGCCACCTTGGCGCCCGCTTCCGCGGTGCCGCGCAGGCCGTGCTCGGGGCCGAACAGCGCCACCAGCTTCACGCCCGGCGCACGATAAAGGAGGTCTATGGTGCTCCGCCCCTCTCGATCGCGCCCCGACGGGTTGGTGATCAGCCCCACGCGCTTACCCTGCAGGAGATGCAGCGAGTCGCGGAGCAGAACTTTGACTCCGGGAAGCACGTTTCCCTCCGCCGCCCGCGCCGCGGGCACGGCGCCTTCACCGTTATCTTCGCTCGCCGCACCGCGCGCGCATCCCTGGGCGCCGAGTGTGATGACGAAAGCGAGTACGATCGCTGCAAGACGAGGCATGTGATGATGGTTGGGTAGGTGGTGGGCGGCGAGCGTCGTCACTGAGAGGCAGCTGGCGCAACGATCGCGTGCCGATGGCCGCGCGCAGGACCAGTGCGTGAACGCTGGTATGCACGAAAGGTGTAGCCCGCCGCGCGCTCCCGCCACCGTCGCACGCAGATCTCTGGCAGCGCCGAACACGCGCGACTAGCTTCCGCGCGTGCCGGAGCCCAACGATGCAGAAGCACCCCAGCCGCTGCTGCGACCACCCGCGCTCGTGAAGGGCGACGCGATCGGCGTGGTCGCGCCATCGTACGCTCCACGTCCCGGCTGGCTGCTCCGCGGAATCAAGTCGCTCGAGCGCGCTGGCTTCCCGGTAATTCTCGACCCGGAGATCTCCGAGGGACGCCATTTCACCCGCGCCGAGGACGAGCGGCGCGCGGAGAACTTCATGGGCGTCTGGCTCGACCCGCGCGTGAAGGCGGTGATCGGCGGCACCGGCGGCTACGGCGCCGTGCGCATGCTCCCCTACCTCGAGCCGGAGATCTTCCGCCGGAATCCGAAGGCCTTCGTCGGCTACTCCGACATCACCGCGCTTCATCTCTGGCTGATGCGCCGCTCGGGGCTCCGCGTCTTTCATGGTCCCACGGTGGATGATCTGATTCCGTCCATCCGCGACCCCACGATGGCCTCACTTCTCGCTGCGCTCACCGCTCCTCGCCCGGCCACGAAGCTCGGCCGCGGGATCGCGCGCGCCGTGCGCCCCGGCCGCGCGGTGGGTCGCCTGATCGGCGGAAATCTCTCGCTCGTTCAACAGACCATAGGTACGCCGTACGAGATCGACACGCGCGGGGCGATTCTCTTCCTCGAGGAAACGCGCGACCCGATGAGCGTTCTCGATGAGCGCCTCGTCCACCTCCGCGCCGCGGGCCTCCTGCGCAAGGTGCGCGGCATCGTCTTCGGTCAGCTCTCCATCGACCGCTCCGAGGAAGACGAGTTCGAGGACTTCATGCTCGACCTGGTCTCCGACCTCGACGTCCCCGTCCTCACCGACTTCCCCGCCGGCCACGAGGTCCCCAACATCACCGTCCCCCTGGGAACCGCGGTAGAGCTGGTAGCGGACGAGGGAACCGGGTGGATTTCGTACGCGGAGGATGCGCTCGAAGAGACGGAAAGCAGAAAGCAGAGAGCAGAAAGCAGCAACGGCTAGAGGGTTGAGGAGGCTGGGTCCAGGGTTCAGGTACTACCCAGCGATCGAGATCCCGCCGCCGAGGTAGTTCCTGAACCCTGAACCCTGCCTCCTGAACCCTGGTAGTTCACTGCTCTCTGCTCTCTGCTCTCTGCTCTCTCCACGATCACGCCGCCCTCCTCGCCTCCTCGCACTTCATGAGATAACGCTCGGCGGCGCGAGCGACGTCTTCGGGGAGGGGGCGCTTGGCGAAGGTGGAACGGGAGACGCAGACGAGGACCTGGTAGGCGGAAGCGTGTAGCTGGTGATCGGCTGCGCTCATCACGTCGAAGTTGATCGTGAGAGAGGTGCGACCGATGTGACTGAAGTAGGTCACCACCTGCAGCCGCTCGTCGAGGCGCGCGGGCGAGTGAAACTCCGTGTGCATCACCTTCCGCGGAAGCCACATGTCATAGCGCTCGAACATGTCGCGGAATGGAAGCCCC
>DASSOX010000146.1:0-17134 GCA_035700125.1 Gemmatimonadaceae bacterium | reverse complement strand
GTCGGTCCGATCGGAACAAGAAGGCCCGCTCCGCCTCTTAATCATCCGTAGATGATGCCGCGGCGGGACTTCGTCGCCATCATGCGCACAATCAGGCGCGCGCAGGAATGAGCTGTGCGCGGGGAGAGACTACGAGCATGTCAACTTCAGCGAAGTCCGAGCGCACGATCGTGGTGACCGGAGCCACGGGGAAGCAGGGAGGGGCGGTGGCGCGCGAGCTGTTGCGACGCGGCTTCCGCGTGCGAGCGATCACGCGCGACCCATCGAAGCCGGCTGCTCGGGCGCTCGCGGAGCTGGGCGCCGATGTGGTGCGCGGCGATCTCGACGATCCCGAATCGTTGCGTCCATCTGTCGGCGGCGCGTACGGGGTTTTCTCCGTGCAGAACTTCTGGGAGGTCGGGTACGATCGCGAGGTGGCCGAGGGGATCGCGCTCGCGGAGCTCGCCAGCGAGGTGGGCGTAGAGCACTTCGTCTACGACTCGGTGGGGAGCGCGCACCGCGAGACGGGGCTCTCACACTTCGAGAGCAAGTGGAAGATCGAGGAGCGCATCCGCGCGCTGGATCTTCCGTACACGATCTTCCGTCCCGTCTACTTCATGGACAACTGGGAGAACCCGGCGCTGCGCTCCATGATCCTGGGTGGCACGCTCGCCCTCCCGCTCGACCCGGATCGAGAGCTGCAGGAGGTGGCCACCCGCGACATCGGTGCCTTCGTGGGGATGGCCTTCGCCGATCGCGAAGCGTGGCTGGGGCGCGAGCTCGATCTCGCTGGCGACGAGCTATCCATGTCGAAAACCGCCGAGTCGTTCGGGCGCGTGATAGGGCGGCCGGTGAATTACGTGCAGGTGCCGTGGGAGAAGTACCGCGAGCTGGCTGGCGAGGAATACGCGGAGATGTTCCGCTGGTTCGAGCTGGTGGGCTACGAGGCGGACATCGAGGTGTTGCGGGAGCTGTACCCGGGCCTCACGACTCTCGAGCAGTATCTGCGCGCGCACGGCTGGGAGGGCGCGGCAAGCTGACCGTTGACAGCCCGCTCATTCTTCTCGCACGCGCCGGCCTCGCACGCACCGGCCTCGTCGGACCCTTCCCGGTGGATGCTGCCGATCCTTTGCACGACAGCCTTTCTCGTCATCGCCCAGGCATTCATGGTGGCGCCGCTCATTCCGCGCCTGGCCGATGTCTTTCACACCGACGTCGGCTGGGTGGGCCTCGCGGTGCCCGCCTACCTCGTGCCGTACGGGATAGCGACGCTGGCGTGGGGTCCGTTGTCGGATCGTTTCGGGCGGCGCCCGGTCATCCTCGGATCGCTCACCCTCTTCGTGCTCCTGACCGCGGCTACCGCGTCGGTGGCGAGCGTGAAGGGGTTTCTCGCGTGGCGGATCGCTACCGGAATCGGGGCGAGCGGCGTGGTGCCGATCAGCCTCACGCTCATCGGTGATGTGGTGCCGTTTCAGAAACGTGGCAGGGCGCTGGGCTGGTTGTTCGGTGCGATAGCCGGAGGGACCGCGGCCGGTGCTACGGTCGGTGCGCTCGTCGAGCCCCTGGTCGGATGGCGGGCTCTCTTCCTCACTATCGCGGCCCTAGCAGCGATGCTGGGTATCGCCACGATCGCCGTGAGGGCGATACCGAGATTGCCCAGGCCGGCGGCTCCGCGGTTGGCGGCGATCGTTCACGGCTATCTCTCTCTGTTGACCATACCGCGCGGGCGCCGCACCTACGCGTACGTGCTGATCAACGCCGTCGCGCAGTCAGGGGTGTACACCTGGCTTGGCGTGTATCTCCGCCACCGCTTCGGGCTCGGTGAGGTGGGTATCGGGCTGGCGCTCCTCGGCTACGGCATTCCCGGGCTGTTGTTCGGACCGACCATCGGTCGCGTGGCCGATCGCCACGGCCGCTCATGGATAATTCCAGCGGGTGTAGCACTCACCGCAATCTGCGCGCTGATCCTGGCCGCGCCCATCGCGCTCGTCACCGTACAAGTCGCCATCATAGCGCTCTCGCTGGGTTACGACCTTACCCAGCCGCTGCTCGCGGGGATCGTCACCGACCTGCCGGGGAATCGCGGCCAGGCGACCGCCGTCATGGCTTTCCTCCTGTTCATCGGCTTCGGACTCGGCAGCCTTCTCTTCCAGGCGGCGCTGGCGTGGGGTTTCGTCGTCGCGCTCATCTTCTTCGGCTGCGGTGCCCTGATCGCGGCCGGGGTGGCCGTACCGTTGTTCCGGGCCGAACGCCCGCGGCTGAAGGTCGCGGAACAATCTCGAACAGCGCCGGGCGTATAGGCCTCCAGCACGGGGAGTGCCGTGGGGAGCGCGCTGGGTTCAGCGCGCGTCCGCGTCCCGGTGCTCGCTCCAGGGGGGCGGGTTGAACTTCGATCTCTCGATCAATTGGAGTCGGAAGGGGAGCGCGCTCCGCGTCTCGATGCTCTCGCCGACATCGAAGGTCACGAGCCGCTGGCCACCGGGGGCGGCGCCCGCGTGCTCGGGATCCCAGTCCACCGCCGCGCTCCCGGTCAGTTGCAGAGTGGCACCGCTGTCGAAATCGACGAACACGAGACCGGCACGTGGGTAAGCGGTGATGTTGCCGAGGGTGTTGAACAGACCGTTGCCTACGTAGTCGGGCCACGCCAGGCGGTCGCCATGGACTCGTACGAACCCCGGTGTGCCGCCGCGGTGCGAGCAGTCGGCGCCCGCGGTGAGATGCGCGGAGGCGATGGCGAACGTGTCGGCACGGCGAATCCAGTCGCGTTGTGCATCGTCGAGTCCGTGGCCGCGCTCGAAGCGTACGTCTTCCAGCTCTCGGGCCGTCACCTCCTCCGCCACCTCGCTGGCGACGGCGCGCGTCTGGATGTGCTTGTGGCAGTTCGAGTAGACCTGCTCTACATCGATGCGGATCTCGTTGCCCGCGTGGAGCGCGGCGCGCCCATTCACGCGAAGACGGCGCCGCGTCGTGAAATCCACGACTAGTACACCAGCCGGGGCGTCCCGCGAAGGCTCTTCTGCCTGGTGAGCGCCACCGGCACTCAGGTTTTCCGCGAGAGGGTCGCCCGGCGTGGGAGTCGCCATGATCCGCAGCGTGTGCTCGTCTGGTGCGCTCGCGAAGCCGGCGGGGCCACTGAGCACCGAGGCCCAGGGCCGGCCGGCGGCATCGAGCGTAGCGATGAACGCGATGCGCTGCGTGAGGAGAAAATTCGCGACGACCGGTGGTATGGCGGTGCGGATTCCGTGAGCCACTTTCGCGGCCATGCCGCGCGAACCGGCGCGCTCCTGGACCGCGAGCTCGCCTTCGTGGAAGACGGTGGTCACTTCGGTCCCCCTGGCCTGTCGCTCTGTCGCTCGCTCCGCACCGCAGTCGAGCTCAGAAGAATCCGCAGGTCGGCGCCGCGCCGGATGGCGCTTCTCCCTCGACTCCGGTGGGGGCGAACACTTCGAGCCGGATGCCGTCCGGGTCGTCGAAGAATATCCCGCCCGAGGACGCGCCCTCGGCGTGCGGTACTATGCCACCGTGGTGAATCCTTGCGCCGGCGCTCCGCACCCGCGCCTCCACCTCCCGTACCTGTTCCACCGAGTCGACCTGGAAGGAGAGATGATGCAGGCCCGGCCGGTCCGTGGCGAATGCGCCGCCGCTCTGCTGCCAGAGGGTCAGAAGCAGGCGATCTCCCTGCGTCAGAAACACGAAGCTCTTCCCCGGCTCCCGCGAATCGAGCGTCGCCTCGAAGCCGAAGATCTGCTGGTAGAACTCCTTCGAGCGCGCGATGTCGCTGACGTTGAGGCCGATGTGGCCCGTCTGCAGCGTTGCGATCGCGGCTGGTGTCCGCGCGGTAGCGGCGGCGGTTGTCATAGACACATCCAGGATGAGGTTGCAAAGATCGGCTCGTTACCATATACCGAGTCAAAGGCTGGTTTGGTAGGTATAGTGGTGTGGTTCTGCCTTGTCAAGCGCTGTGTAGCTAGGTAGAATTAGCGTATGTGTCCAACGGTGGATCCGCTGCCGGATCGCGCGTCGTCTGAAGAGCTGCCCGCGCGCCCCGCGGCGCTGTTCGTGGGGAACGCGCTCTGGCTCGACTTCGTCAATACCCGGTACATCGAGCGTAACGGGCCGGTCGATGTGCTAGCGAGCTTCGGGGCGCTGGTCGACTGGCTCGTCGAGGCCGGGGCGCTCACCGCGGGCGATGCCTACGCGGCCACCGCGCGCTGGGACGGGACCGCCGCGGGAGCTGACGTCCTGGCGAGAGCGCTCGTCTTGCGCGACACTCTTTACGACCTGGCCGAGCTGCTCGCGACTCGAGCCGCGAGGCGAATAGAGGGGAGCCAGGAGAAGGGGAAGCGCGAGCGGAAGGGCGCGATGCCGGAGGAGCGCGAACACACCATACCGGTCGCGATGGCGAGGGCGGTGGCTGCCATCAATGCCATCCTCCGCGCTGACGTACGCTACGACGAGATCTCGCTCACGCAGCCGCCAGCGCACGGTGATGCGGGCGCGCGCTTCGAGAGGCGCACGCACCGAACGGATTTCGCCCCATCGAGCTTGCTCGCTCCGCTGGCCGACTCGGCGAGCGAGCTGCTCTGCGGAGGCGATGCATCGAGAGTGCATCTGTGTGGGAACCCGAAGTGCGTGCTCTACTTCTACGACACTACCCGGAACCGGCGCCGGCGCTTCTGCACTCCGGAGGGATGCGGCAACCGCGTGAAGGCCGCCGCGCGCTACCGGCGCTCCAGGGAATCTGCGGCGAAGCTCAACGTCCAGCCATAGCCTGCTTCAGCGTACGAAGCAGCTCCTTCCCCTCGGCGTTGTTCGGGTCGAACTCGAGGGCGCGCTCGAGCGCATCTCTCGCGTGTGCCGCATCGCCCTGCATGACGTACGCCCTCGCGAGATTGAAGTACGCGGGTACCAGGGAAGCATCGAGCTCGATGGTCTCGCCGAACATCTCGATGGCGCGCGCGGTGTCCCTTCGCTGGAGCGCGACCTTGCCCAGGCCGAAGTGTGCCAGCGGCTCGCGCGGGTTGAGCCGGATCGCGTGCTGGTACGCGTCCACCGCGCCATCCGCGTCTCCCCGGGCGTCGAGTGCGTTGCCGAGGTTCACCAGGGTCACCGGCTGTAGCGGATC
Organism: Gemmatimonadaceae bacterium; assembly: GCA_035700125.1. Taxonomy (GTDB): domain Bacteria; phylum Gemmatimonadota; class Gemmatimonadetes; order Gemmatimonadales; family Gemmatimonadaceae; genus JADGGM01. The sequence goes on along the minus strand of DASSOX010000146.1, from coordinate 12,030 downwards.
GGCCGCGAGCGACTGACGCAGGTACCGTTCTGCCGTGGCCGGATCGCCAGCGTCACTGTACGTGACGCCGGCATTGGCCAGTACACGCGGGTCGTCGGGGAGGATCTCGAGCGCCTTGCGGTAGGCGGCAATCGCGGCGGCGTCGTCGCCGGTTGCCCGCGCGCGATCGCCGAGGTAGCCGAGCGCGACCACCCAGCGACGCCGAACGGCCATCTCGTCGGCACCCAGTGAATCGAGGCGCGCACTCAGGAAGCGGCGCACGCCCGCGACTTCACCGCGCGAGTAGTGGAGCGCCGCGAGCGCGAGCGAGCGCACATCGACGTCGTCGCTCAGCGCCAAACGCTCGAGCGCCGCTCGCGCACCATCGGGTAGCGACGACATGTCGGGACGCAACACTCTCTCCACGTAGTCGCTGAGCCCCGCGAACTGGGCGATCACGTTGTCGGGCTCGTCGCGGAGCACGAGCCGCGCGATGCTGTCGGAATCACTGATCTTCCGCGCTGCCAGGAGGCCCGATACCAGCTGCGTATGCGGTTTCGCCGTCCCGTACCAGCGATCGACCTGCGCCTGCAGCGACGCCACCGAGCGATCGGCGTGACACGTGGTGCACGCGTTCTCCACGCCGAGCGTGGAATCGAAGGCCGGACGCGGGATGGGGATCGTGTGATCGGAGCGCGCAAACCGCAGCTCGGTCCCTACTTCGGGGTGTTGCAGGTACGGCATGTGGCAGCTCACACAACGGCTCCCCGCCGACGCAGCGGGGTGGTGAGTGTGGCGCGCCGGCTCCTCAGCCAGGCTCGCGTGGCAGCTCGTGCACTGGCGGTCGTCATAGCGCCCCGCCAGCGGGAAGCCGTTCACATCGCGGTATCCCTGGCTGTGCGGATCATGACAGCTGGTGCAGGTCATGGAGCCATTGCGGTAGCACGCGCTGTACGACTGGTTCTGCTGGTACGCGAAGGTACGCACCCGGCCATCGGGGTGCAGCGGCTCATCGCCGAGGATGGCGAATTTCGTGGAGTAGTACTGCTCGAGCGATTTCCCGGGGAGGTAGCCCGGTTGGAGCTGATTCTTGAGCGAGTGACACTGGAAGCAGAGCTGCGTGGACTCATCCTTCGAGAGCGTCGCGAGCGAGCGCATCCCGATGTTCGCCGCCGTCGCGATCCGCCCGGATCGCGCGACCTCGATGTGCTCACGGCCAGGCCCGTGGCACGATTCACAGTTGATCGAGAGGCTGGTAAAGCGAGTGCTGTACCCGCGCGTGCTCGTGTCGATGGAGGTGACTATCTGCGAGCCGTGGCACTGCTGACAGCTCGCGAAACGCGGCTCGTCGCCCAGTATGCGCACGGGCGGCCAGTCGCCGCACTCGGCGAGACGCATGTCGGGCGTGATGCGATGGTACCCCGTGTGGCCTCGCGTCCCGGTGTTGCAGAACCAGACCCCCTCCTTGCGGATGAAATCGAAGGGGAGGAAGCGCACGGTGCCGTCGGGGAAACGCGACACGAAGCCCTGCGTCCCGCCACCCACCATGTGCCCGCCGCCTATCACTCCATCGACTCTGAAGACGCGCACCGGCTCGCCCGCCTGCCTGACCTCGAACTGGTAGCTGCTATCGCGCACGGCTGGTATCACGACCGCATCCGCGAAGCGGATCGGCCGCCCGTCGAAATCGGCGATGGAGTGCTCCGCCGACGGGGTGCCGCCCGCTCGCCCGTGGGTAGACCGCCTCCATGCATCGTACTCCCGCTGGTGACACGAGGCACATGCTTCACTCCCGACGAAGTCGGCGAAGCGAACGGAGTCACTTGTGTGAGCGATTCTCGCTCCGGATGGTGGTGGGAGCGCGACGCGCTCGGCGGTACGCGAGGGCCAGTGTCCACGCCCCAGCAGAAATGCACCCGCGCCCGCGGCGAGCGCCACGAGGAGGGTGACACCGAGCGCCCACGGCCGCGTCGCTCTCCGCCTCGAGTCGCGCTCGCCAGGCCGCGCATTCTCGTTCCGCCGCGACACCGCCGACTTCGGCGTGGAGCGCGTCGAGCCGCGCCCGGCTCCGGCTGCTCGTCTACTGTCCTGGCCGTCCGGCCGCTTGCGTCGCTTGCTCATCGGGTCACCCCGTCGCGCGACCACGCGGGCCCCTCGCAGTCGCAGAGCTTGCGGATGTAGTCCACCAGCGAATCGATCTGCGCGCTGGGCAGCGTCTCGCCGAAGGGCGGCATCCGGTTGCTCCTGTCCAGGATGTAGCCACCGGCGGCGATCCCGTCGTATAGCGTGCGGTCGCTGCGAGTGGACATGTACTTCGCGTCCGCGTGCATCGTCGGGCGCAGCGGGAGGTACACCGCGTTCCAGCCATCGCCGCCGCCGGTCCTGCCGTGGCAGTTGGCGCAGATCCGTCCGTAGAGCGCCGCGGCATCATCGGCTACCGTGGGACGAGTGGCGGCGTTGTCGACGAGGGAGAGATAGCCGGCTCTCGCGCTGTCGCCGCGTGGCGCGCCCGAGGAGTCGTGCGCGACGAGGTAAGCGACGACGCGAGCTGCCTCGCGTGGCGGGATCGGAACGCGCGGCATGATGGTGCCAGGCACGGCGTGCTGTGGATCAGCCATGACGGCCTGGATGTACGCGGGCTGCAGCCGCGCGCCGACGTTGGTCAGATCGGGGCCGATCCGTCCGCCATCGTCGCCGAGTCGGTGGCAGCCAAGACAGGGGAGACGATTGCGCAGCAGAGACTCGACCTCGCGCTCGCGGAATACCGAGAGCGTCGGCCCGCTATCGGCGGGCGCGAGATCCGCTCGCATCGCTGTCAGGTATGCCGCCAGCGAATCCACCTCATCCCCGGACAGGTGAAAGTCGGGCATGCGGCTTCCGGAGCCGACGTACGATCCGAAAGGTCGAATCGCGGACGGCTTCGTGAGGAAAGTGCGTAGCCACTCGACCTTCACGCGCGACCCCTCGGCGGCGAGATCCGGGCCCGCGAGCCAGCGGGTGGCGCCAGGGAGCGCGTGGCATGCCGTGCAGTCGAGCGAGGCGAAGATGCGTTCGCCAACAGCGGGCGTGACTTCTGGATGGCGCTCACGCGCACGCTCGAAGGCATCGTCCAGCGCTCGCGACTCCTCCTCGGAGAGCGAGAGGTTGGCGGAGCGCTCCGTTCGCGCGGCGTCGCCGCGGAGAGCGCCGAGGTAGAGCGTGAGCGCAAGCCGCTCGCTCTCGTCGAGGTGGAAGTCGGGCATCCGCGCGCGAGCGTTGCCCGATCGCGCACGCGATGGATCCGCGAGGTAGGCGAAGATGTAGCCCGGCGAGCGGAGAGCGCCGATGCCGGCCAGAGAGGGCGTTCGCTCGCGCGCGTCGTTTACCGCGCCCACACCCGGGTGGCACCCCGCGCAACCCAGTTGCGCGACCAGCTCCCGGCCGCCGGCGGCTGGAAGGGTGGTGGTGGGAGTGGAGGCGCGGTTGGCCGGCAGCGTGACCGGTTCCGCGGCGGGTCGGCTGTCGCCGCACGCGATGATGAGCGGAGCGATGCCCAGGAGGATGGCGGCTGCTGGACGCACGAAGGGCGGGGACGAGGACTTCCGGTGTGCTACACTATGCGTCGCGTGCGACGCGGAGTCCATGGGCAGGGCGATGTCGCCCTGCCCATGGACGCACGATCACATCACGATCCGGTTCGCAGTCATGATCCGCGGATCGTCATCCATAGCGCGGTTGATTGCGTCTATGTCGGTCGAGATGATCGAGTTCAGCGTCGATTCGGCCTGGTTCGTCTCCGTCTGCAGCTCGTGCATGCGGAGGAGGGCGGGGTCGGTGGGTCTGTTCACCGTTCCGGAGATCATCCGGCTGAGGCGCTGCACCTCCTCGACCAGCCGCGGATACTGACGGTAGCCCAGTCCGCGGATCGGGCGGGTGAGCTCATCGTCGCGGAATTTCTCGAGCTTCTCGATCGCGGCCGTCACCTGCTTCTGCACCGGCGACGATGCGCTGTCCGCCGCGGCCTTGCCATTACCGTCCGGGCCGCCCGCGAGATTCGGCGACGAAGCACGCTTGAGCTGCGTGGAGAGTGCATCGAGCTGGTGGAGCAGGTCGTTGGTTCGGTAGAGCAGGTGGTTGGCTCGCGATGCGAGCGAGTCCATGCTCGCCGTGGCCACCAGCTGCGCCTTCAGGTCGGCGTCGTTTATCTCGACGCGCGGATCCATCCGGACTTCCACCGACTTGGACATTCGCTGGCCATCGGCAACCAGCGTGACGGTGTAGGTTCCGGGCATCACGAGCGATCCTCTGCTGCCGAAGAAGCGGCGCTCCTCATCGTCGCCGCCCTCGGCCTCACCGCCGCGTGCCGCACCCCCCTGGACGGAGATACGTGTGCTGTCGATCTTCACCGGTCCCGGCGGGACGGCCGCCGGACCTGCAGCCGGCGTGGTATCGCGCTTCGCGCGGTCCGCCCGGCGCGCGCTGGTGTCCGGCTGCCAGGGACCTGCGTCGCGCAGATCCCACGCGACCTGGTTGAGCCCGACCTTCTTCGATGCCTTCTCGATCTTGCGCACCACCTTGCCGGCGGGGTCGGTGATGGTGACGGTGACGTCGCTCTTCGGCGCCTCGGCGAGGTAATAGTTGATGAGCGCACCGTAGGGCGGGTTCTTCGCCGAGTAGTCGCCCTGTCCCAGATTGCCATCGTTACCCCACATCACCCACCTGACGGCGGGACGGATGTCGAAGAGGTAGCGTTGCGCGGCGAGCGCGCTCGGGAGCGCCTGAAGCGGAGTCGCGTCGTCGTAGATGTAGGCACCGCGGCCGTGGGTGGCGATGATGAGATCGTTGTCGCGCGGATGCACCTTGATGTCGCGTACCGGAGCGGGCGGCAGGCCGCCGGCGATCGACTGCCAGTGAGCGCCGCCATCCCAAGACGCGTAGGGTCCCACCTCGGTCCCGGCGTACAGGAGACTCTTGTTGCGCGGGTCCTCGCGCACGACGTGCACCCACCCGACCTTCGGCAGCCCGGTAGTCAGCTTCGTCCAGCTCTTCCCGAAATCGGTGGTCCTGTAGATGTACGGCGAGTAGTCGTCGTCTCGGTGGTGATCGGCGGCCACGTACGCCGTGCCGGCATCGTGATGCGATGCATCCACGGTGGGGATCCACGCGTGCGGAGCGAGTCCCTGGATGTTCTTTCCGACGTCGCTCCACTGCTTGCCGCCGTCGCGCGTCACCTGGATGTGGCCGTCGTCCGTCCCTACCCAGATCACGTTGGAATCGAGCGGCGACGGTGCAATAGTGAGAAGCGTGTTGTAGAACTCTGCCGCGGTATTGTCCACCACCACCGGTCCGCCGGAGTTCCCCTGCTTGCTCTTGTCGTTGTCGGTCAGGTCAGGGCTGATCACCTCCCACGACTGTCCCTGATTGGTGCTCTTGAAGAGGACGTTGCCGCCGAAGTACACCGTGCCGGGATTCTGCGGCGAGAGGGCGATGGGCGAGTTCCAGTTGAAGCGGTACTTGTGATCCGCCATGGCATCGCCCGCCGAGCCAACGCGGTTCGGGTAGGGGTGGATGCTCCGTTCGTCACCGGTTCGAGTGTCGGTCAGCACGAGGTTGCCGCCCTGCGACGCGGAGTACACGAGCCAGGGCCGGGCGACATCGGGAACGGCGAAGAAGCCGTCGCCTCCGCTTATCGTGAACCAGTCGCGCTTGCGGATCCCCTCGTCGAGCGCCGTGCGGCTCGGCCCGCACCAGTGGCCGTTGTCCTGAAGTCCGCCGCAGAGCCAGTACGGCGTACGCATGTCGAAGTCGATATGGTAGAACTGAGTGAACGCGATGTTGTTGATCACCTCGAAGTTCTTCCCGCCGTCGCGCGATATCTGGAAGCCGCCGTCGCTGCCGCTGAGGACGCGCTTCGGGTTGCTTGGATCGATCCAGAGTGCCTGATGGTCGCCGTGCACATCGCGGCCGATCCTGCGGAAGTTCCGGCCGCCGTCCTCGGAGAGGTAGAGACTTCCCGAGAGGGCGAAGATGCGGTCGGGGTTCGACGGATCTACGCGGATGTCGGCGTAGTAGAAGGGACGGAAGTTGATGTTCGGATCGCGGTTCACCACACGCCAGCTCTCGCCGGCGTCATCGCTGCGCCAGAGCTCACCCTCGTTCCGCGTTTCGCTGATCACGTAGACGGTGCTCGGATTGCTTCGCGCCACGGCGATGCCGATGCGGTCCATGTCGCCTTTCGGCAGCCCCCTGGTGAGCTTCACCCAGTGTTCGCCGCCATCCACGCTCTTGTACACTCCGGTGCGGCCGCCGCCGCTCGAGAGGTGCCACGGCTGGCGGAGGTAGGTGTACATTCCGGCGTAGACAACCTGCGAGTTTGTAGGGTCCACGCGGATGTCGGAGCATCCGGTGAGCTGGTCGAGGTAGAGCACCTTCTTCCAGGTCGATCCACCGTCGTCCGTTCTGAAAACGCCGCGATCCTCGTTCGGACCCCACTCGCGGCCGAGCGCACAGACGTACGCGATACGCGGGTTCTCGTCGTCGATCACGATACGCGGGATCTTGTCGGTCCCCTCGAGTCCGACGTGGATGAAGTGGTCCCCGCCGTCGTCGGAGCGGTACACGCCGTTTCCGAACGATGCGTTGTTGCGCGGGTTCCCCTCACCGGTGCCCACGTACACGATGTTCGGATCGGACGGGGCGATCGCGATCGCTCCGATGGAGAGCACCGACTTGTCATCGAACAGAGTGTCGTACGAGACACCTCCGTCCCTCGTCCGGAAGACCCCGCCGTTGGCACCGGACACGTAGAAGGTGAACGGCTCACCGGGGACTCCGACTATCACCGATACACGGCCCGCCTGATTGGCCGGGCCGATGGAGCGCCATGGAAGCTTCTCGAGCGTGGCCTCTCTCGGCTGTGCCTGTGCACCGAGCTGTCGTGGCGCGAGCACCATCGCGGCCACGGTGGCGATGGCGGCCACCGCCGCGGCCGCGGTACACGCCTGCAACCTGCCTGCGTTACCTGACATGAATGCTTCCTCCGTTGGAGCATGCCGCTCGTGCGAGCGGCACATGAGCGAATCGTCGTTGGGTACCGAAGCTCGGAACATGAAGCACGTGCCCGTGGGTACGTGCCTCATGTGCCGATCGACATCTCATTGGAACCGCTCGATCGTCACTGCCCGCAGGCTGGCTGCACCGTGACGTTGGGGTTCGTCGCCCGCTCGGTCTTGGAGATCGGGAAGAGCGAGCCCGGACACTCGGACGCGTTGGACTCCGGCGTCCAGTAGGGCGACGTCTCGCCGAAGCGATACAGGTCGTTGAGCCGCCGTCCCTGGAGGTAGAGATTGACGTGCCTCTCGTACTTCAGGATGGAATCCGCGGATACCTGGCCGCTCCAAGGCGTGAGCGCGTCGAGCGCCCTGATGGCGTTGATGGCGCTGGAGAAGCCCGCGCTGTTGCTGTTGGCCAGCGCGTTCTCCGCCTTGATGAGGAGCATGGCGCGGCTGCTCGTGAGCGTGACCGGGGACCGGTTCTGAGCCGCCGCGAACTCGGTGACGATCGCCTCGATCACCGGGTCTGCCACGCCATCTATTGGATCCTCGAGTGCTACGGTGATCGCATCGTTCTTGTAATCGTAGGAAGCGATGGCGGTGTTGAAGCGGATCTCCTTCCGGCTGTTGACGCAGCTCGCGAAGGAGCAGTTGCCGAACCCGAGCCCGCCGTTATCCTGGTTCAACTGGAACCAGTAATCCTGGCCCAGTATGGCGAGCGCGGAATCGGCATCCGCGGCGGCGGCCGGGTCGTTGACCAGCGGGTCGGCCGGCGTCTGACCGGAAGGGTTGAGCTTCTGCCACACCGCGCGGTCGAAGCGGGTGCGAGCGCGCATCGCGTAGAGCTGGCCGCGCAACTCGCCCGAGCTCACGAGCGCGAGCCCGCGATCGATGGCCGTGAGCGCGGAATCGTAGAGCGTGATCATGTTACCACTCCCCACCGGAGGGCCGGCCTCCATGCCATCGGAGGTGATGACGAAATCATCGTAGAAGTTGGCGATATGATCGTAGACGATCGCGTCGAAGAGATTGGCCCGCGCCAGCTGCGCCGGGTCCGTGAGCTGGCCAGCAGCCTGGAACGCCTCGAGGCGTTGGACGGTCTGGTTAGCCAGCCAGCGCGCAGGGTTCATCGCCCGGTCGGCGTCGTCGGAGAACTCGTTGAACGGGTTCCGAACGTTGCCGATGTTGATCTCGTGCATCCCATCGAGCGAGCCTACCCACTCGATGTTGTCGCTCGCCGACTCGATGTAGCCGTACATCATGAGCAGACCTTGCAGGGTCTGGGCTACCACGCCGTTCACCTCGGCCTGGATGGCCGCGGGATTGTCCAGCGCGTCCTTGTTGACGTTGTTCGGGTTGGTCACGTCGAGGATGTTGCATCCGCCCGCGACGAAGAGCGTCGCCAGGAGCGCGCCGGCACTGGTCAGGCGGCGCGAGTGGCCACCTGAGGGGCTCCCTGTCTTCCTGTATGTTCTCATAGGTATTCGAGCCTCCCCTAATAGCCGAGACGAACGGATAGACTGAACCGTCGCGGGATCGGCAAGTTGTAGGCATCGATCGCGTCGATGAAGTTGTTATCGATGCCTCCGCCGTTGCTGACACCCTGCAGGTTCACCTCGGGATCGGCACCGTAGTACTTCGTCCAGAGCATGAGATTTCGGGCGCCGAACGTTATGGAGAGGTCGCGTGCGCCCAGCTTCGATGCGAGCGAGCTGGAGGCGGTGTAGGTGAGACTCACCTCGCGCCATCGGATGAAATCCCCATTTCCGTTCTGATTCACGCCATCGTACGGTGAGAGCGCGACGAGGCCGAGCCACTTCTCGGCCGCTGCCAGCCGTTGGTCCGCGGTGCTCGCGGGATTCTGGAGCGTCGCCTCCACCTGCGATGATCGCATGACGTTGCGGCCGATCGAGGAGTGCGCGGTTCGGAATGCGTCGGTGAGATCGGTGATCGTGTAGTTGCCCGCCTTGTATTCGAAGAGCGTCTGTACCTTCCACTGCTTGAGGAAGGTCACCGAGCCGCCAAAGCCGCCGCTCCAGTCGGGATAGGGCTTGCCCAGGTAGTGATCGAGGAGATCGCCATCCATGTCGTCGTCCGCGCTGAGTGGCTTCAGCTGCCCGGGGTCCATCGGGTTGTTGAGGTGAGCCAGTACCTCGGCCTCGGTATCGGGCTTGCCGTCGTTGTTCAGATCGTAGGGCAGCTCACCAGGCATGAGGCAGAGGTTCTGCGCGCGCAATGCCTCCGCCTGCTGGGCGGAGTAGCTGCTGCACGCCGTCACCAGCTTGGCGCCGAAGAGTGTGCCGGGCGCGTAGCCTTCCTTGAGGAAGTTGCGGTAGCGGATGTAGCTGCCACCCACCTTCAGCGCCGGCGAGCCGCCCATGTCCGTGATCTTCTGCCAGATATAGGCTCCGTTGGCGAAGAGATCGATCGACAGGTTGGGTCTGTTCATCACGAAGCCGGAGACGCTCAGCTCCAGTCCGCGCGCCTTCATCTGGCCCACGTTGGAGAGCTGCGTGCTGGTGAAGCCGCCGCTCCATGCGTACTGCTTGGGGACGAGCAGGTCATCCACCGTGCGGTCCCAGTAGGTGGCCGACACGCTGACCTTGTTGGAGAAGAGTCCGACCTCCGCGCCCAGCTCGATCTCGGTGGAGATCTCCGGTTTGAGGTCGGCATTGCCGAGGTTGTCCGGCGTGAGTCCGCTGCCGTACGGGGAAGGAGTGGCCTCGTACGTCGTGAACTTGTCGAACGCGCCCGGCTGCCGTCCGGACCTGCCAAGGGCGGCGCGGAAGCGCAGCGCGGATACCGTGGTGCTGCTCCAGCTCGGGAGATCGCTGGGGACGATGGAGATGCTGGCCTTGGGGTAGAGCACCCCGCCGGCCGACTCGCCGAAAGCGCTGTTGTAGTCGTAGCGTGCGCCGCCAGTGAGGAAGATCCAGTCCTTGTAGCCGATCTGCTCCTGGGCGAAGAAGCCGGCGTTGACGTTCTTCAGGATGCTTTCGCCCACGTCCGGCTGGCTGCCTGCGCTCAGCACACTGAGGCCAGGTGCCGGGAACTCCACGATCGAGCCGTTGGTGAAGTGCTGGTTCAGGATGAAGCCCTGCGCACCGACCACGAAGTTGGAGCTGAGCCGCGAGCCGATCTGGCGTACCCAGCTGATCTTCGTGTCGACCGTGGTGTTCTGGATGTTCGCCTCGTTCACGGACCGCGTGCCGTTGATGTCGTAGCCGGTGAAGTTGTCCACCGCGCGGCCGAAAGGTATGAAGTTCACCCCGGAGTAGCTCACGTTGTCGAGCCCCACCGTGGCGCCGACAGTGATCTCGGATGTGGGTGTGTAGGTGAAGGTCAGGCCACCGTTGAAGTGCCGCTCGTCCTGCTTGTTCATGTCGAACATCGACTCACGGATGGTATAGAATGCCGTGTTGCCGAACGGGTTGCCGGGGCCCGAGCACCGGGCGACGCCGGCGATGTTCTGGAAGGACTTCTTTCCCTGATCGTCGAGGCAGTAGGCGCGATCGGGCTTCGCATACAGCGCGAGGGAGTACGGTGAGTTGATGCCGTTCTGCCCACTCGGCGCCTGGTGATTACCCCAGGAGTAGAAGGTGCGCAGATCGATGTGCACCTTGTCGCTCGGCAACAGATTCAGGTTGGCCGTGCCCTGGTAGCGATTGAGCACATCCTTGGTGAGTCCGCCCACCTTGCTGCTGGTGAAGGGGCCGTTCTCGTGCTGGTAGCGACCGGACGCATAGTACGTCATGCCCGTGGCACCGCCGCTCACCGCTCCATTGAGCACCGTGCCGCGGCCCGTTTCCCAGAGCTGGTTGATCACGGGATAGGAGAAGGGCTTGAAGGGTGTGATGGTCTGGCCGAAGAGCATGCTGAGCGAGTCTGCCTGGGGCTGCGTCCGCGCGAAGCCCGAGTTGGGCTCGACCCGATCGGGGTACGACGAGAACGCCTGCTCGACCTGGAAGTTCCAGCGCGGCGTGCCGGAGGTTCCCTTCTTGGTGAAGATCTGGATGACACCGTTGGAAGCCTCGGTACCATAGAGGGTGGCCGCGGCCGCGCCCTTGAGGATCTCCATCCGCTCGATGGAGCTCGGGTCGATGTCGTTCAGGCGCGACGCCGAGGAGCCGCCGCCCCCGCCCCCGCCGTTGTCGACGCGGATGCCATCTATGTAGATGATCGGTTGGTTGGACTGCGAGAGACTGGCGTTGCCGCGAATGCGAATACGCGCGCCCTCGCCGGTCACGCCGCTGGTGGGGAGGAGGCTCACGCCGGGGACGCGGCCCTGGAGGACCTCGTCGGGGTTGCTGACCGGCGCGTTCTGGAGATCACGCAGATCCACCTTGGCGACGGTGTTGCCGAGCTTCTTCTCCTGCACCGCGCCGCCGGTTCCGGTCACGACCACATCACTCAGCGTGACGGCCGACTGCGCGAGCGCGAAATTCACCGTATCGGTCTGACCGGCGGCGAGGGTCACGTTCTGCGTCGACTGCGCGTAGCCGATGAGACGCGCTGACAGTCTTGCGGCTCCCGGGGTGATACCGGTGATGCGATACCGTCCGTCGGCATCCGCCATCGCGCCCAGTCGTGTGCCGACGACGACGATCTGCGCGTTGGCGAGTGGTCGTTGTGTGGCTGCGTCGGTGACGGTGCCGACGACGATCGTGGCTGTGTTCTGTCCAGCTGCTTGTCGCGCGGTACTACACAGCAACGTGGCGCCGCATGCAGCGCCGAGTGCCGCTCTCCGGAAACCGGACCATCTCATGCTGCCCTCCTTGTACGATCGTGGTTACGTCGCTCGGGGTTTGTGCTCGACCACTCGATCGGAACTTCAGGAGCATCGCCTGCGATTCGGGATAGGGTCGAATCCAGTATCCAGACTCCAAGTGGCAGTTATCAGGTAGTCCGGGATCCCTTATGTCAAGGGCGGTTTCGGCACGAGGTCGACTACGTGTGAAGCGAGACCGTCGCCCAGAATTGGTGAAACATATGGCCACCGCGGTGGCCCGGGTGCGATTGC
>DASSOX010000145.1:0-8115 GCA_035700125.1 Gemmatimonadaceae bacterium | reverse complement strand
GATCCCGCGCGACATTATTGACCCGACCCCGCCGTTCACTCTTCCCGCAACGCCACGGTGGGATCCACCATCGTGGCTCGCCAGGCAGGGACGAGCGTGGCCACCAGCGCTATCGCCGCCAGGAGCAGCGCCACCGATATGAAAGTCACCGGATCGGTCGGGCGTACCGAGTAGAGCTGGCTCGCCATCACGCGCGTGATGGCGAGCGCGCATACCACTCCGATCACCACGCCAGCCAGCACGAGCGCCATCCCCTGGCGCAGGACGAGCGTCAGCACATCGCTCTGCCTGGCGCCGAGCGCCATGCGCAGTCCCAGCTCGCGCGTGCGCTGAACCACGCTGTAGGCCATCACGCCGTAGATTCCCACGGACGCGAGGAGGAGCGCGATACCGGCGAACACGCCGAGGAGCGTCATCGAGAGCCGGCGCTGCCCCATGGACGACGATATGAGATCTTCCATTGTGCGCGCGTTGGCGATCGGCTCATCCTTGTCTACCGAGCGTACGGCGCCGCGGATGGCGTTCACGTAGCGTGCCGGGTCTCCGGTGGTCCGAACCGCGATGTCCATCCGGCTGATCCCACTACGCTGCGCATATGGCATGTAGAGCTGCACGCGCGGCTCCGCCGCCAGTCCCTCGTGCTTCGTGTGTCCCACCACGCCGACTATGGTCAAGTAGCGCGTGCTGTCGTTGGGCGTGGCCTGTCCTCGCCAGAGGCGCTTCCCGATCGCATCGGCGGGCGACTTGTAGAAGCGCCGTACGAACTCCTCGTCCACCACCGCGACATCCCGCGCGCTGCGCGCCTCCTGGTCGGTGAAGACGTGTCCCGCGAGTACAGGCACTTTCAGAGTCTGGAGGAAGCCGGGGCTGATGATGCGGATGTCACCCCACGGACCGTTCCCGCCGGCCGGCGGCTGATACCCTTCGACATTGAAGCCACCGGTGGCCCAGCTCCCGCCGAAAGGCATCACGGTCGTCGCGCCCGCGGCCTGCACACCGGGCAGCCGTTCGATCGCGGGTATTACCTCGTCGAAGAACGCATGAACCGCGGTGTCCGAGGGATAATCGATCTGTGGAAGCGAGAGACTGAAGGTCAGCACGTCGTTGGGATCGAACCCCGGATCCACGCCCGAGAGACGCGCGGAGCTCCGCACCAGGAGGCCGGCGCCCACGAGGAGAGTAAGAGCGAGCGCGATCTCGGCAACCACGAGCACTCGTCTCACGCGCTGGCCGCTGCGATCGCCGCCGCCGCTGCGCCCGCCCTCGCGCAGCGTCGTCTGCAGGTCGCTCTTCGATATCTGCAGCGCGGGCATCAGTCCGAACAGGAGACCGGTACCCACCGAAACGAGCGCCGTGAAGAGCAGCACGTTGCCATCCACTCCCAGCTCATCCACGCGCGGCACGTTGCTCGGGTTCACGGCCACGAGAGCGCGCACGCTCCAGTAGGCGAGCAGCAGACCGACGGCGCCGCCTATCAAGGACAGCACCACACTCTCGGTGAGTAGCTGCCGGATGATGTTCCACCGCTCGGCGCCGAGTGCTGAACGGATCGCGACCTCCTTGGTGCGCCCCGCGGCTCGTGCGAGGAGGAGGTTCGCGACGTTGGCGCACGCAATGAGGAGAACGAAGCCCACCGCGCCGAGGAGGATGAGCAGCGCCGGCCGGATGTCACCGGTCGTTATCCGATCCAGCGAAGTGACTTTCAGAGTCCACTTGTCGGGGAAGGAGCCCGGATTGTCACGCTTGAGTTTCTCGGCGAATGCGCGCATGTCTCGCGCGGCCTGCTCCGTCGTGACGCCCGGTTTCAGCCGCGCGGTGAGGTCGAGCCACTCGTTGGTGAAATTGCCGGCCGCGAAGTAGTCGGGCGTGAGCGCGAGTGGCGTCCAGATCTCCACGTCGCGCGACCAGAAGTCGTGGAAGGAGGGCGGCATGATTCCCACGATCGTGTAGCTCTCGCCGTTCAGCGAGATCGAACGCCCCACCGTGCTACGCTCGGCGCCGAAGAGGCGCTTCCAGAGACCGTCGCTTATCACGACTTCGCGGTTGCGCCCCGGCGCGTCCTCCTCGGGGAGGAGCACCCGGCCGAGCGCCGCCGGCACTCCCATCGTGCGGAAGTAGTCGCCCGATACTCGTCCGCCACGCAGCCGCACCGGCTCGCCCACGCCCGTGAGGTTGGCCGACCACGAACCCTCCACCGCCACTCCGTCGAATATGCGAGTGTCGTCGTGGTACGCGCGGAAGCCGGGCGCCGAGACGGGAGCGTCGAGATCGAGCGTTGGATAGCGGTGCTGGACGGTTACCAATCGGCCCGGCTCCATGTACGGGAGCGGACGGAGGAGCACCGTGTTCACCACGGAGAAGATTGCCGTGTTCGCGCCGATGCCGAGGGCCAGAGTCAGAACGACCACGGCTGTGAATCCCGGCTGCTTGCGAAGGCGACGAAAGCTCTGACGGATGTCCTGGCGAAGAGCGTCCATGGTCGGTCCTGGCCAAGGGGAGGGGAAGCTGGCTGAAAGGACCGTACGAAAACTTCGCCGATTGGTTACCGCGCGCCGGTCCTCCGCAATTGGACCACTGAAGGGCGCGGAGGGTTTGGCCCGGTGCGTACCAGCCGTCATCCCTGGGAAAGCGTGTACTGTCGTCCCCGCGAAAGCGGGGATCCATGTTTGGCTGAGTAACATGATTCCCGCTGTCGCGGCGATGACGGTACACGCTTGCGCGTGGATGACTACATCACACCGACCCCCGCTCTCGCGGGGATGACGGCGTGAGGCGTGCGGGACGTTTCTCCGTTACGCTCCCGAGTCCGCTGTAGCAAAGTCGCCGAGAGCGGACCAATCGAGCTGCTCGCCGCCGTTCGCGAGGAGACGAAGGAGCCGATCGCGCAGGAGACTCGCCACCGGCATGGGGACACGGAGCTCTTCAGCGGCTGCGAGTGTGAGACGGATGTCCTTCTGACCGAGCGGGGCCGCGAAACCGGCTGGCTCGTACTTCCGGTCAGCTATGAGTTGCCCGTAGCCCTTGTACACTGGCGCGTTGAAGAGCGTCGACGTGATGAGCTCGAGATACGCCCGGCGATCCACGCCGCCGCGATCCACGAGCGCCATCGCTTCGCCCACCGATTCGATCACCGATGCTATGAGAAAATTGCCGCTCAGCTTCACGAGCGCGGCGGCTTCCGGACGCTCGGACATCACGAAAGTTCTCTGGCCGATCACATCGAGGAGCGGCTGGACCGCATCCACCGTGTGCTGCTCACCGCCGGCTACCACGAAGAGCTTGCCTGCAGCCGCCACATCGGGCCGTCCGAATACAGGAGCCGCGAGGAAACGCTGACCAGCATCGGCGTGTGCAGCGGCGAGTCGCCTCGTGAAGTCAACACTCAGCGTGCTCGACGAGATGTGCACCGCACCGCGCGGGAGGGCACCGAGTATCCCCCGCTCGCCGAAGACCACATCTTCCACCGCGTGATCGTCGGCGAGCATCGTGAAGACGGCCTCCGCGCCGCTGCATGCGAGCGCTGGCGTATCCGCCACCGACGCGCCGCGCTCCTGCAGCGGCTTCGTTCTCGCGCGGGTCCGATTGTAGACCGTCAGGGCATGCCCTGCTTCGAGCAGGCGCGCTGCCATGCCGGAGCCCATCTGTCCGAGTCCGATGAAGCCGACTTTCATTCTGGAAACCCTCCTCGAGATGTTACCTGCCGGTGCCGCGTTCACGTGGTCGGCCGGCAAAACGTCACCCGCCGACACGGGCTCGCATTCGCATTCCCGTAAGCGAGCCGCATGCCGGAGCAACGCTCTACGCGGGCATCTGGTGCCAGAGGTGTAGCGTCGCGTAGCTGCGCCAGGGCTGCCATGCCCGCGAGATCTCTTCCGCGCGCGCCGCGGTCACACCACCGAGTCGCTTGCGCAGCACCGCATCTTCCTTCGGAAAGGCATCCGGCCAGCGCAGCGCGCGCATCGCGATGTAATGGGCTGTCCAGCGTCCGATTCCGTGCAGGGCGACGAGCTGCTCGATCGTGGATTTCGCATCGGCACCCGCTTCGAGCTTCAACCTCTCCGACGCGACCTCTCGGGCGAGCTCGATGATGCATCGCGCACGGGCGCCCACTATCCCGAGCGACGTGACTTCGTCCACACCCGCCTCTGCGACGCGCTCGGCGCGCGGCGTCTGATGCGTGAGCGCGGGATGCGGAGTCTCGATCGCTTCCCCGAACGTGGCGCAGAAGCGTCCCGCGAGCGTGGTGGCTCCCTTGACCGTGATCTGCTGACCGAGGATGGCGCGGACCGCGAGCTCGAAGCCGTCGAAGGCGCCGGGAACGCGGAGGCCGGGATTGCGCGACACCGCCGCGCCCAGGATTTCGTCGGACGCGAGGCGCTCCGCTATCACGTCGGGACGCGCGCCGAGATCGAAGAGACTGCGCAGCCGCCCGAGCAGAGCCGGCAGTACCGGGGTGAGCGTGCGAGGGAGCTCCACGAAAAGCGCCTTCCTTCCTGGTTCGTCGCGAACGCGGATCCATCCTGTCACACCTCCCAGCCGCACCGTGCGGAGATACGCGGCATCCTCCACGGCTTCCACTCCCTTCATCGCGCGTGCGGCGAGGAAGTGGAGTATCCCTTCCCAGTCGAATGGTGCGCGATACCCGAGCTGGAGCGTCAGCGTATCGTGCGCGGCCGCATCGCTCCTCGCGCGTTGCCCGTTGGCGCCGCCCGCAGCGCTTCGCAGTCTCGTGGGAGCCATACTATAGCGCGCCGCGAACGCGTCGTTGAAGCGACGCACACTCGAGAAGCCGCTCGCGAACGCGATCTCGCTCATCGGGAGCTCGGTTTCCGTGAGCAACTGCTTGGCGAGGAGGAGACGTCGCGTGAGCACCAGCTCCATCGGGGACACACCGAGCTCCTTTCGCACCATGCGCCGGATCTGCCGCGAGCTCCAACCGAAGTGCGCAGCGATCTTCTCGAGGCTCGAGCCGTCGTCGAGGAGGCCCTCCTCTATGCGATTGGCCACGAGCGCCGCGATCCGCTGCGCGTCATCCACCGGCGCGCGACCGGGAGCGAGCTCCGGACGGCAGCGGAGGCACGGGCGAAAGGATGCCTTCTCGGCTGCCGCCGCGCTCTCGAAGAATCGGCAGTTGGACGCGCGTGGCGTCCGGGCGGTGCAGATGGGCCTGCAGTAGATCCCGGTGGAAGTCACGCCCACGAAAAACACGCCATCGAAGCGTGGATCGCGCGATGCGAGCGCGTTGTAGAGTGCCGCGTGGTCGTTTGTCATGCTGGTGATGATAGCGTCGGCGACAACTCGACGCTAGCCATTTTCGGACACCGTGGCCAATGGCGCAAAGCGTTGCGCGACACCCGTTTACACAGCGGCACGCCTCCTTGTAGCCATGTCCGAATCTGGCGAGCTGCGGACCGTCGCGGGCGCTATTCTTCCGGCCGGGACGAGTGCCGGTCGACGACGCGCCACGACGGAGCGATCGCCGACGCACGACAGCAGAAGTACGAGGATTCCATGAAAACCGAGCAGCTGCTCTCACGCCTCGACCGCGCGTGGAGAGATTTTGAAGAATCGTACGCCGGCCTCACCGACTCCGAGCTACTTATCCCTGGCGTCACCGGCCAGTGGTCCGTGCGCGACATCATCGCGCACGTCACCTGGTGGGAGGAGGAGGCTCTGACACACCTTCCCGACATCCTCGATGGCCGGCGTCCGCCGCGATACTCGGTGAAGTACGGCGGCATCGATGCGTTCAACGCCTTGATGACCGAGAAGCGTAAAGGACTCTCGCTGGCGGAGGTGCTGCGTCAGCATGACCAGGTGCACGACCGGCTCGTGAAGTACGTGAGCGCGGCACCAGCAGAGTTGTACGCCACCGAAACTCCCTTCCGTCGGCGCCTGAAATGGGACACGTATCACCACTATCCCATTCACGCCAGGGCGATCCGTGCGTGGCGGGTGTCTGTAATAGCCCGCTGAAGGGCGCAGCACTGCCCCAGGACATCGCGCCCGGCTCCATGTACCGGCAGCGGACGACCGCGGTTCGTCTCGATGTCGCCCGGTCGGGGCTCGCCCTTCGGCACTTGCGTCCTTCTCTTTATCGGCGCCGCCACGCCGCTCAATCGTCGTCCAGTCTGACGTGAGGTCCGACTCGGTCAGCGACTCCGAGCTCGACGCGCTGCTGCGCGACCCTGGTGGGACAGGCGTCGGCATGATGGTCGTGCTCCTGGCCGGAAAGATCATCGCCGCCAGCGTGTACGGAGTCTCGCCACGCGATCCCCTGGCGCTCACGCTGGCGATGGCTGTTTTTACATCAGTGGCACTGATCGCGAGCGCAGTCCCCGCCTGGCGCACATCCTGGGTGGATCCCGCTGTCGCTCCCCGTAACAGCGAGTAAATACGACAGGAGCAGAGGATGGATCTGAAGACCGCGAAGGTTCTCGTGACGGGCGGCAGCTCTGGTATCGGGCTCGCGACGGCGAAGTATCTCGTCGCCGCTGGCGCGCGCGTGGCCATCTGCGGCCGCCGTGCCCCGGCGGTCGAGGCGGCGGCCAGAGAGTCGGGCGCCGTGCCCATCGTTGCCGACGTGAGCCGCGAAGACGATGTCGAGCGGTTAGTCGCGACAGTGGTGCGCGAGCTCGGCGGTTACGACACTCTGATCAACAACGCCGGCTTCGGGCGCTTCGCACCGCTTCTCGAGACCACCGCCGATGACTTCCGGAGCGTGTGGGAGACGAACGTGCTAGGCGCGATGCTCGCCGCGCGCGAGTCGGCGCGCCACTTCGTCGCACAGCGCCACGGTAACATCGTGAACGTGGCGTCGACGTCCGGGCAGAGGGGCGGCGCCAACGGCTCGGCGTACGCGTCGAGCAAGTTCGCACTCGCGGGTCTCACCCAGGTGTGGCGCGCCGAGCTGCGCCGGTACAATGTGCGCGTGATGCAGATCAATCCGAGCGAGGTGCTCACCGAGTTCCGCGCCAACTCGGGGCGCGCTGGACAGGCGGAAAACCCGACCAAGCTCCACGCCGACGACATCGCGCAGGTGATAGCGAGTATGCTCGCCCTCGATGATCGCGGGTTCATCACCGACGCCACGGTGTGGGCCACGAATCCAAGCGACTGACGCCGTTGCGCCTCACCGGAACGGATCCTCCGCCGCGATGAACCGCACGGGCACCTCGGTCACGAAGCGCTGGAGCCACCGCGCGCACTCCTCCATGCCGCCCTGCTCAGAGGGCGTGTGGCCAACGATGATGAGCGCCTTCTTCTCCCCCTCGCTCACCGCATCCGCCGCGTAGGCAACGGTCTCCCACTCGTGCGCTTCGCCTATCACGAGCGCGTCCACGTCGGCGCGACGGAAGAGCTTCCGCTGAGCCTCGGCGCCGAGGGCGCCGCCCGCGAACGCGACTCCACTCACCGGCATTCCGGGATCACCCACGATGCGCACCGCGTGCGCATCCAGCTTCTTCGCCAGCTCGGCGGCCAGGGCTCCTACGGTGGTGGGCGGGAGCCGGAAGAGATACTCCTTCGTCGAATCCTCTCCACCGAGCGAATCGTTCGCGGGAGAGCGGTAGCGTGTCCAGCCGAGCTTGTGCTCCATGCCGAGCTGGATGCCATCCGGCCGGTGCGCATGCCAGTTGTCGTGGAAGCGCCAGACCACCATGTGATGCTGGCGGATGAAGTCGCGCTTCGCGGTGAACACCGGATCGCTCTCGCGCTCGAGCGCGCCTGTGGTGTCCCGGTGCGAGTAGTAGATCGGCTCGTGCGTGATCACGAAGTTCGCGCCTGCCGCGGCGGCCTGCTGAAGTACGTCGAAGGTGGCCATCATCGTCACGGCCACGCCCGTGACGGGCGTGTCCGGATCGCCTTCCTTGAAGGTGTCCACGCCGTGCGAGTTCCACGGAACTCCCACGTTCGCTTCGATACGCCCCACGATCTGTCGCGCCGTGGGCGCAGCCTGCGCGGGGAGGTCGCGAGTTCCCGCGATTATCATCGCGACGGGGAGGAGAAGCCGGAGCAGTACAAGCGGCATGAGCCTCTTCCAGGTTCGGGTCCGCCCCGAAATTATCGCGCCTCAGGTGACGGGGTCAGGTCTCCAATGTTTAGCAGGCACGCCTA
>DASSOX010000144.1:0-12780 GCA_035700125.1 Gemmatimonadaceae bacterium | reverse complement strand
AACATCTCCTTCCCGGTTCTTCTCTGGCTCGGACTGCCACCGATCACCGCCAACGCCACCAGCGCCACCGCGCTCTGGCCGGGCGTGATGTCGGCCGCGGCGGGCTTCGCGCCGGAAATCAGGAAGAGTCCCCGGCGCTGGTACTGGCTCGCGATCCCATCGTTCGTGGGCGGCGCCATCGGGGCGTACCTGCTGGTTCATACGCCCTCCGCCATATTCCGCTCGATCGCGCCCTGGCTCGTCATCGGCTCCAGCGTGCTGATGGCCGCGGAGCCCCTTCTCGTGAAGCGGTTCACTGCCCTTCAGGCCGAGCGGCGCGGCACACGCTGGATGGCGCTCGCGCTCACCGTGCAGCTCGTCATCTCGGCGTACGGCGGCTACTTCGGCGCCGGCCTCGGGATCCTCATCCTCACCGCCCTCGGGTTGCTCGGCCTGCGCGACATGCACGCCGCGAACGGGATGAAGAACATGTACAGCGTGGCCATCAAGGGCGTCGCGGTCATCTACTTCATCGTGGTGTCACGCGTGGTCTGGCACGCCGCGATAACCATGGCGGTGGGCTCCATCGTCGGCGGCTACCTCGGCGCGCGCGTCGGGCGGAAGCTGAAGCAGAGCACCATGCGCTGGGTGGCGGTGGGGATAGGAGTGGCGATCGGCGTGGTGATGCTCGTGCAGACTGTATGATCGCTCCCGGTACCGCCGCGTGAAGTCTTACCTCACTCCAACGCTGCGCCCGCGCGGGACGTAGCTTTACCCATGAGCATGCCATCACCACTTCAGCGGCCGCACCGCCTGGCCGCCACCATCGTCTGCGCGGGCCTTGCACTCGCGTTGCTTGCCGGCTGCGGCAGACAGGGCGACCGACGCGCACGCGACGCGCAGGAGCGACGCATCGTCAGCGTCTCCAAGCAGATCAACGAATTCATCTTCGCCATAGGCGCACAGCACGACCTGGTTGCGGTGGACCTCACGTCCGTATATCCGCCGGAGATCCGCAAGCTGCCCACGGTGGGCTACCACCGCGCGTTGAGTGCGGAAGGGATCATCTCGATGAAGCCCACCGTCTTCCTCACCGACGGGAACGTGGGGCCGGACGCGGTGCTCGATCAGTTGAAAAAGGTGGGGATACCGATAACCGTGATGCACCCGGGAAGCACCGTGGACAGCGCGCAGGCGCTCCTCACGCACCTCGGTGAGTTCTTCCATCGCGAGCAGGCGGCGGACAGCGTACTGGCCGAGTGGAAGGCGGGGATGGATCAGCTCTGGGCCGACACCGCGACGTGGTCCGGGGAGAAGCGGCCGCGCGTGCTGATCATCCACTTCGGCCAGATCATCAACAACTACCTCGCCGTGAAGAGCGGGAGCACGGCCGACCAGCTGGTGCGCTGGGCCGGTGGTACCAACGCGATAGATTCGGTAGGCGGGATGCTGCGGCTCACCCCCGAGCTCATCGCGCGAGCCGCGCCCGATGTCATAATCGCCACCGATGTGGGCTTCGATCGCTTCGGCAGCGCCGAGAAGTTCGCCACTCTCCCGGGCGTGTCGCTCACGCCCGCCGGGCGCAACAAGCGCATCTACCGGATAGACGAGCAGAAGATCATGTACTACGGGCCGCGCACACCGGCGGCGGTCCGCGAGCTGCACGCGATGCTCTTTCCCTGAGATGCTCCGGCGTCTCTCGTTCGGGCAGAGCTACCTCCTGCTCGGCGTCGTGCTGGTCATCGCTCTCGTCGCATCGGCGGCGATCGGCGCGTTCTCGTTCACGCCCGAGCGGATGCTCCGCTACCTGGGCGAGGGGCTCGGGGTCCTCCCATCGGTGGCGGCCGACGATCTGGGGCGCAACGTCTTCCTGAAGCTGCGCCTGCCCCGGGTGCTGGTGGCGGGGCTCACGGGCGCGGTGCTCGGCGTCTCGGGCACGCTCATGCAGGGACTCTTCCGCAACCCGATAGTCGAGCCGGGGCTGGTGGGAACGTCGGCGGGAGCGGCGCTCGGGGCGGCAATCATCTTCGTTTTCGGCGAGAGTACGGCGCTGTCGTTCGCCACTCCGCTCGGGTCGCTCGCGGTGCCGGTGGCTGCATTCGTGGTGTCGTTCGCGGCGACGATGATCGTTTACCGCCTCTCGACCTCGTTCGGGAAGGTGAACGTCTTCACCCTGCTGCTGGCGGGGATCGCGATCAACGCGGTGTGCGCCGCGGGAACGGGCTTTCTCTCGTATGTGGCGCGCGACCCGCAGGCGCGCAACATCACCTTCTGGAATCTCGGGACCTTCACCACCGCGGATTGGCGCGGCGTGGAGCTGATCGGAATCTTCTTCGTGATCTGCTTCGCGTGGGCGCTCAGGTACGGCAAGTCGCTGAACGCGCTGATGCTCGGCGAGAACGAGGCCGCCTCGCTGGGAGTCAATCCGGAGCGACTGATCCTCCAGCTCATCGTCGTCAACACGATCATGGTTTCGGTGGCCACGGCGATGGTGGGTGTGATCGCCTTCGTAGGGCTGGTGATCCCGCACGTACTGCGGATGCTGAAGTCGGCGGACTACAACTTCCTTCTCCCCGCCTCGGCGCTCCTGGGCGCGCTGATCATGGAGGTGATAGACATCGCGGCGCGTGTGATCATCCCACCGGCGGAGCTGCCCATAGGAATCATCACCGCCGTGATTGGCGCGCCGGTCTTCCTCTGGATACTGCTCCGCCAGACGCGCGGTGGAAGCGTGGGGTTCTATGGCTGAAGTGGATCGGGTGAGCTACCGGGTTGGAGAGACGGTGATACTCGATGACGTCAGCGTGAGCTTCGCGCCCAACCGCTTCAACGTCATCCTCGGGCCCAACGGCGCGGGGAAATCCACGCTGCTCAGGATAGCCACGGGCCTGCTCGAGCCGACTGCGGGCAAGGTGTGCTACGACGACAGGCCAGTGAGCGAGTACCCCGCGCCGGCACTCGCACGGAAGCGCGCGGTGCTCTCGCAGCGAGTCGAGCTGGCGTTTCCGCTGGACGTGGAAGATGTGGTACTCATGGGGCGCTACCCGCACTACGGCCGCACGCCCGCGAAGCGCGACCGGGAGATCGTGACTCGGGCGCTCGATATAGTGGGGATGAATGCGCGACGCAGGCAGCGCTACACCACGCTCTCGGGCGGCGAGCAGCAGAAAGTGCAACTCGCGCGCGTTCTCGCGCAGATCTGGAACTACGACGAGCCGCGCGAGCCCAAGTACCTGTTTCTCGACGAGCCCACCACGAGTCTCGATGTGCACTACCAGTTGCACCTCCTCGACGTGGCGCGCGGACTCCTCGATTACGAATGCACGGTGATCGCCATCCTGCACGACATCACCATGGCGCTGCAGTACGGCGACGTCTTCTTCCTGATGGAGAACGGCCGCGTCGCGCACGAGGCGCGCGACGCGGCCGAGATTCCTGTGGAGCTGGTAGAGCGCGTTTTCCAGGTGCGCGCCAGCCGGGTGGTGGACCCCTCCGACGGCCAGGGGCTCTGGCGGTTCAGCCTCTAGAGCCCCAGCTTTTTCCGCGCGAAGGGGCGCACGAACGCCGCGGGCGGATTGTGCGCGGTGGCCAGGTCGTACGCCTTCTGGTACATCTCCTTCGCCTGCGCGGCCTTCCCCTCCTTCTCGTAGGTCATGGCGAGGAGGCAGTGCATGAAGGGATCGCGATCGTTCCCCTTGATGGCGATGGCCTTCGTGAATTCCGACTCGGCCTTCGCGAGATCGCCCGTGTAGAGCGCTACATACCCCACCAGGTACGGGAAGAAGCGCTCCTGCTGCGCGGCCATCGCGGTGTCGCTGTCGAGCGCACGGCGCGCGGCGGCGATCTGCGTTTCCGCCTCGGCCTTGTCGCCGCGCCGTGCCGCGAGACGACCGAGCGCGTGCGCGAGGCGGTAGTCCCAGAGCGACTTCGGGTGCGTACGCGGCTCGGGCTCCTTGTTTCCGAGGTCGTAGCCCTTCCTGTACCACTCCTCGGCCGCGTCGAGATCACCCGCATCGATGCAGATGCGGGCGCCCTCGTTGGCCATCTCACCCTCCTGATAGAAGGCGTTCTGCGGGTCGGCCTGCTCCTGCGTCTTCCAGTAGTCGATGACCATCTGCTCGTACTTGATGGTGTTGGCGCAGTCGCCGTCGAAGGCGTATGACATCGCCATCGCGCGTTGCGCGGCGGCCTTGTCGGCCGGCTTCGACGCCGAGTCTATCATCCGCTGAAAGATCGCCCGCGCCTCGGAGGTCTTACCTTCCCGATCGAGCGCCGCGGCCTCCCGCATCGGCCCCGACGGCCCGCGATTGCCGGCGCCCTGCTGAGCCGCGAGCGGGGTCACGAACGATGCCGCCGCGAGCAACAGCCCTGCCGGCAGCACCCAACTACGACGGTACGGGGAGGTCATGATGGCTTCTCCGTGTAAGAATCGGTCGCTTATCGCTACGCTGAAAATACTCTCCTGCGGTGGCACTTCCAATGAACCCGGTGTGCGCAGGGACTCGCTTCATCGCACCGGCGCGATGGTCCCCGACACGCGCGTTCGTGAGTCTGCGGCAGGGGCTCGGGGGCGTGGCTACCAGCTCCCTCCCCCCCCACCACCGCCGCCACCTCCAACGGAGCCGCCACCGCCGGAGCCGGAGCTCGAGCCGGGCGAGGAGCCCATGGTCTTGGCGGCGGCGCTGCGGAAGTCGCCGAGGCCGCTCTGGAAGTGGTGCGCATCGAAGCGCCCCGGTGTGGTGCCTGTGTACCAAGTAGGCGGCGAGGAGGCGAGAACCGTGGCGAACTGCTTTACCCAGATGTCGCTGACATCGAGCGCCACCGCGTATGGGAGGAGCGTCTCGAAGAGCTGCGTGGTTCGCTCGGGCGCCTGGGAAAATTCGAGCTGCGACTTCTCGGCGCGGCGAATGTACTCCTTCAACCCCTCCAGGTCGCGCCATGCGCGCGCGCCGGCAAGCGTCTTCTTCGGCATTGCATTGGCGAAGCCGAAGAATACCAGTCCGGTGGCCACCAGCCCGATACCCACGATGACGTTCTGCATACCGATCGCGAGCCAGAAGCCGAGGACATCGAAGAGCACACCAATCACGATGTAGCGGTTCCGAACGCTCTGTGGACTCTTCGGGAAGAACCCCTTCTCCACCAGGAGGGTGAAGATCTGGTTCTTGATGCCGGGGATATGCGTATAGAACTCGTTGTGCAGCTCGCTCATGCGGCGGCATGGCTGCCCCTCGAAGACTCCGCTCAGCACACTCTTCTCGTAAGCCGTGAGCTCGCCGTTCTCCGGCTTGTCGGTACGGCGCAGCTCCCAGTCGGTGTCGCCGATGCCGATCGAGCGAAGCGTCTTCGCGACGAACGAATCACCCGACGCGATCCCCATCGGTCCGCCGAGCTGCACCTCGTGGATGGTGACGTAGCCGCGCACGGCCATGTCGAGGAGCGTCGCTACGACGTCATCCATGTCGGCCTTCTGAGTCACCAGCGCGCCCGCGGCACCCGGCGGCAGCCCTTCGGGCGGATGCCAGTTCGGCACTATGCTCCCCGCCGCCGGTTCGCGTCCGTTGCGCCACCAGAAGCTGATCATGAAGAGGAGCGCGAACGGTGGGAGCACCACCGGCCACCACTTCGCTGCGGTCGACGCGGCCTGCTCGGCGGCAGTGGGCGGAGCGATGATCCCCTTGGGGAAAGCCGCGACGAGTGTGAGCCCTTCGCCCGGCTCCAGGCGTCCCGACTCGAAGTGGTAGGTGCCCTCGCCCGCGAACGCCGCCTCGCACCGCTCGTTGCTCGAGCTCTCCGCCCATCCCGCGTAGCACCACGCCGACCACCCCGCGGTGTCGGTTGGTGACACCTCCGCAGCAGCCACCGTGGTAGTTGCGAGGGTGACGTTCGCCGCGGCGTGAAGTATCGGCACCGGCCACTCCGTGCCGGTCACCTGCCAGTACAGCTCGTCGTGGTCATCGAAGAAACCGAGCCCACTACCGAGCTTGTAATGGATCACGTAGACCTGCTTCCCGGTGACCAGTTCATCGGCGTCGCCGATGCGGATGCGGACGCGATCGCCGCGCGTGATCTTCGTTGGAAGCCTGCGCCCAGACGCGTCGGTCACGCCGAGCACGTCGAGATCCACGCTCACCTTCCCAGCATCGAGCGGAAGTCCGGGGCGCACCACTCTACGGTAGCGCACCGGGATGTCGCGGAAGATGCCGTGCCGCTCCAGCGGGCCGAAATCCACGACGATGCGCTCCACCACGTCGATGGTGCGGTCGGGACGTACCGTGTATTCGGAGTTGAACGACGTGATCGTCCACCCCGTGTCCTGCGCCTGGATCTGTGCGGGCGGGAGAAGAACTAGAATGACCAGCGCAAGCAGCGCCCCGAGGCGCGCGCCGCTCCTGGTCACCTGGTTCTGCCCAGATCCACCTTCGGCGCCTCGCGCTGAGCGACGTCGGCGAGCTCGAAGAACTCGCCGGGGCGGAAGCCGAAGGGCCCCGCGATCAGCACGTTCGGGAACGTTTCGCGAAGGGTGTTGAAGTCGCGAACCACGGCGTTGTAGTAGCGCCGTGCGCTGGCGATGTCGTTCTCGGTCTCGCCCAGCTGGTGCTGCAGATCGAGGACGTTCTGATTGGCCTTGAGGTCGGGATAGCTCTCCGCGACCGCGAAGAGTTGACGCAGGCCGGCCGTCAACGCGTTCTCGGCTTCCGCGCGCGCGGCGGCGTTTTCCGGACCGGAGCCCGCGCTCGCGGCGCGAGCACGCGCCTCGGTGACGCGCTCCAGCGTTCCCTCCTCGTGATCCATGTAACCGCGTACGGATTGCACGAGGTTGGGGATGAGGTCCGCCCGTCGCTTGAGGAGCGTGTCCACGTCTGCCCAGGCGCCGCGCATGCGGTTGCGCATCGCGACGAGGCGGTTGAACGTCATCGCGAGCCAGCCGGCGATGAGCACCGCGACGACTACCACGATCACGAATGTCATGGGCGATATGGTAGCGAAAAAGCCTCACGAGGGCCAGATGCCCCGGGCAGTCTCGTCCGCGACTGCTGTTTCGGGCGCGACCGGATGGGACTCTGTTGCACCTTCTACCGCCATCCCCCTCGGATTCGACCGTCATCCCCGCGACTTGCGGGAATGACGCACTCTACTCGAGCCGGCCGCGCAGTTCGGTGAGGGTGGCGCGCCACTCGCCGAGGCTGGGATCGCCCGCCTCCTCCCAGAGCTCGAGCAGTTCCGAGTCGGAAGCAACTCGATCTATCACGCGCCGTGCATCATCGGGAAGCGAGCGCGGCATCTCACGACCCACGCGCGCTATCCACTCGAAGACTTCCGATGGTACATCGGGCCCCGGCCTCTTGAGAATCGACGCCACCACCTCCGCTGCGGCCAGTGCGACGCTGCAGTCGGACGCCTCGAGGTACCCGCTGGCCCCATTCACGCCGCTCAACGCTCGCTCGACGACGCCGATGTCGTCGGTGTCCTCGAGCGACGCGATCCAGTCCATGGCGTCATCGTTGGCGAAGATTTCGGTTCCCCAGGTGCCCATGCACTGTTCCTCATCGCGGTTGGTTTGCGCTAATCACGGCATGCCGAGCCTTGCCCTCTAACGTATAACCGGCCAACGTTGCAACTGTAGTGCACGTTTTCGGAGTGCGGCACCGCCCGCTCGCTCCACGGTTGATCGACCCGCGCCCGTTTCGCCCACCCCAGCACCTTCCGCCATGTTCGCATCCCGCTCCCTGCTCGTTGCCGCTCTCACCACGTTCATCCCCGTGGCAGCCGGTACGCCGCCCGTCCCCTCACGCGGCGCTCCGCCGCGGGCAGACTCCACGGACCTCGCTCGTGTCTCCGTAGCCCCGCTCGCCCCCGTCGTGCTCGACTCTGCCTTCCTCGCCGGCTATCGCTGGCGGAACATCGGGCCCGACCGCGGCGGGCGCTCGATCGCGGTGACCGGCGTGAAGGGGCGTCCCAAGGAAGCGTACTTCGGTGCGGTGGGCGGCGGTCTCTGGAAGACCACCGATGGCGGCGAGAACTGGTTCCCCGTCACCGATGGCCAGATCTCGAGTGCATCGGTGGGCGCGGTGGCGGTGAGCGAGAGCGATCCGGACATCGTGTTCATCGGCACCGGTGAGAGCTGCATCCGCAACAACATCATGCCGGGCGACGGCGTGTACAAGAGCACCGACGGGGGAAAGACGTGGACGCACGTCGGCTTCGAGGGAGTGGACGCGATCTCGAAGATTCGCATCGACCCCTCGAACCCGAACATCGTGTACGTCGCCGCCTTCGGGAAATACAGCGAGCCGAGCGCCGAGCGGGGAGTCTTCAAGAGCACCGACGGTGGCAAGTCGTGGCGCAAGGTGCTCTACCGCGACGACAAGACGGGTGCAATCGACATAAGCATAGACCCCGAGGACCACAACGTGGTCTACGCCGCGCTCTGGGAGGCGTACCGCAACGAATACCACATGTCGAGCGGTGGGCCGGGCAGCGGCCTGTTCAAGAGCACCGACGGCGGTGAGACGTGGAAGGAGATCACCCGGACTCCCGGGATGCCATCCGGCGTCGTTGGGCGTATCGGCGTGTCGGTATCGCCGGCGAATACTCGGAGGGTGTACGCGCTCGTCGAGAACGACAGCGGCGGACTTTTCCGCAGCGACGACGCCGGCGCAACCTGGAAGCTCGTGAACGACAACCGCGCGATTCGTCAGCGCGCCTTTTATTACACGCACGTCTTCGCCGACCCGAAGAACGCCGACGTGGTCTACATGGAGAACACCTCGCTCTTCCGCTCCAAGGACGGCGGGAAGACCACCGAGGCCATCCGCGGCACGCACGGCGACTTCCATGATCTCTGGATAGACCCCGACGACCCGGCGCACCTGGTGGTGGGGAACGACGGCGGCGGCGCCGTGTCGATGAACACTGGCGGCCGCTGGACCGACGAAGACTACCCCACCGGACAGTTCTACCACGTGGCTACCACGGCGCACATCCCGTATCACGTGTGCGGCGCACAGCAGGACAACTCCACGCTCTGCGTCCCCTTCGACTGGAACGTGCGCGCCTTCGAGGCGGCACAGCGCTCGCGGCGAGATTCGGCCAGCAATGATGACGACGATGAAGAACGCGGCGCGTCGTCTGGCGACATCACCGCGGGCGGGATGGCGCTCGCGTACGACGCGGGCGGCGGTGAGCCGGGCTACATCGCGCCCGACCCGCGCGACCCGGAGCTCTTCTACTCGGGGACGAACAACGGCGGGTACATAGACAAGTACAACCGCCGCACGGGTCAGTCGCGCGAGGTGAACCCGTACCCCTGGTTCTACTCGGGCGAGCCGTCGAAGGACATCAAGGAACGCTGGCAGTGGACCTTCCCGATCATCTTCTCGCCGCTCGATCCGAAGACTCTCTACACGTCGTCGCAACGGCTCTGGCGCACCACCGACGGCGGGCAGATGTGGACCGCGCTCAGTGGCGACCTCACACGCCACGATCCGAAGACGCAGGGGAAGTCGGGCGGGCCGATCACCGGCGACATGAACGGTCCCGAGGTGTACGGCGTGATCTTCAGCGTGGGGCCGAGCAAGAAGGACATCAACGTCATCTGGACCGGCTCCGATGATGGTCTGGTGTACGTCACGAGAAACGGAGGCAAGAGCTGGACGAACGTGACGCCGAAGGGGATGCCGGACTTCGGGCGCGTGAGCCAGATAGACGCATCGGCGTTCGATGCCGGTACGGCGTACATCTCGGTACGTCGGCCGCTCTTCGACGACTTCGCACCGTACATCTTCAAAACGACTGACTACGGCAGGAGCTGGACGAAGATCGTGAACGGCATTCGCTCCGACGCGTACGTGCATGCGGTTCGCCAGGACCCGCATCGCCGTGGACTGCTCTACGCGGCGACGCAGCATGGCGTCTACATCTCGTACGACGATGGAGCCTCGTGGCAGTCGCTCACGCTCAACATGCCCGACATCCCGCTCGTGGATCTGGTGGTGGAGGACAACGAGCTGGTGGTGGCGTCGCACGGGCGCGGCTTCTGGGTGCTCGACAACGTGGCGCCGCTCCGGCAGGTAACGCCGCAGACGCTCGCCTCGGGCGCGCAGCTCTTCGAGCCGCCGGTCGGCGTACGCTCCGGACCGGAGGTAGCCATCAGCTGGTGGCTCGGCGAAGCGCCGAAGAAGGCGAAGCTCGAGATCGTGGACTCCACCGGCGCCGTGCTCCGTACCTTCATGCCCGACACTTCGAAGCCGGACAGCGCGAAGAGCGATAGCGCGCGTCGCGCGCCGCAGCGGCGCGGGCGGAACGCGGCCGCTTACCTCCCGGTGGGTCCGGGGCTGAATCACATCAACTGGGATCTGCGCACCGAAGGGTTCGCGACCTTCCCGGGGATGATCCTCTGGGGTGCGCGCGCTCGCGGCCCCGCCGTGCCCCCGGGCCGCTACACGGTACGCCTCGTTGCCGATGGCCGCACGCTCACCGCGCCGGTGGTGGTGAAGCGCAACCCGTGGTTTACGGACGTGTCCAACGCAGACCTCCGCGCGCAGTACGCGTTCTCGAAGAAGGTTCGCGACAAGACCAACGAAGCGAACGAGGCGGTGATCGCCATCCGTCACGTGAAGAAGCAGCTCGAGGATCGCGGGAAGAAGACCAGCGACGCGACGCTCGAGTCATCCATGAGCGGACTGGAAAGGAAGGCCTCGGCGATCGAGGAGAAGATCTATCAGGTACGCAATCGCAGCGGCCAGGATCCGCTCAACTTCCCGATCAAGGTCAACAACCGACTGGCCACGCTGCTCTCCATGGCCGAGCGCGGCGATGGCCGCCCCACGAGCAACATGCCGGAGATCTACGGCATCCTCGCGAAGGAGCTCGACGGCTACACCGCGGAGCTCACTCAGCTCTGGAAGACAGATCTCGTGTCTGTGAACCGCGAGCTGTCGGGGGCGGGACTTCTCCCGGTGGATCCCAATTGCGCGAAGGCGGAGGGTTGCCAGGTAGTGGAGTAGGCGCCGTCGTTCGCGATCCTCGCGTCATTCCCGCGAAAGCGGGAACGACTACGCCCCACCGGGGTCAGACTCCTTCGATCGCCTTGGTGACCGAAGGAGTCTGACCCCGCTGGTTTACCTCGTAGCCTCTGGCATGGCGCGCAGGATACCCCCGACTCCCGGATGGCAACAGGGTACGCGCATACATTTGCGGGAGTGACTACTCCGCCTGTCGTTCCCGCCACACATCAGCCGAGACCGCCCGACGCGCTCGACAGAGCGCAGCGGCGCTGGATCCTCGCCGCGCTCATGATGACCATGATGCTCGCGGCGATGGACACGACAATCGTCTCCACGGCGATTCCGCAGATCGTCGGCGACCTCGGCGGCTTCGCGCTCTTCAGTTGGGTCTTCTCGATCTATCTGCTCGCTCAGACGGTGACGATCCCGATCTACGGGAAGCTCGCCGACATATTCGGTCGCAAGCCGATCCTGATCGTGGGCACGCTGATCTTCCTAGCTGGATCGGTGGCATCCGCGTTCGCATGGAGCATGGTCGCGCTCATCGCCTTCCGCGGGCTGCAGGGGCTCGGCGCCGGCTCAATCATGGCCACCGTGAACACGCTTGCCGGCGACCTCTACTCGGTGCGCGAGCGCGCGCGAATCGAGGGATGGCTCTCCAGCGTGTGGGGTGTTGCCGCCATCGTCGGCCCGACATTGGGCGGTGCCTTCGCCGAGTACGCGTCGTGGCGCTGGATATTCCTGATAAATCTTCCCGTCGGTGCAGTAGCGCTGACGCTCATGGTTCGCTTTCTCCACGAGCGCGCGCCGCATCACCGGCACACCATAGACTACGTGGGCGCGCTGCTTATGCTCTTCGCGGGCGGGACACTGATCTTCGGCCTCCTCGAGGGCGGGCAGTCGTGGCCCTGGCTCTCGGCGCCGAGCTTCACCGTCCTGGCGCTGGCGCTGCTCCTGATCGCGGCCACCGTCTGGCGCGAGCGCAACGCTGCCGAGCCGATCATGCCCTCATGGCTCTGGCGGCACCGCGTTCTCGCCGGAAGCAACCTCGCGATGGTGGGTATGGGCCTCGTGATGATGGGCCCCAACACCTATCTGCCCACCTTCGGCCAATCTGTGCTCGGCCTGGGTGCGATAGCGGCGGGGTTCCTTCTCGCCAGCATGAGCATCGGCTGGCCCACGGCGTCGTCGCTATCGGGGCGACTGTATCTGCGTATCGGCTTCCGCGACACGGCGCTTCTGGGCGGAGTGCTCATGGTGCTGGCCGCGGTCGGGTTTCTGCTGGTTCCCTACCCCGGCTCGCTCGTTCCGCTGCTGATCGACCAGATGCTGCTGGGTGCTGGCTTCGGCCTCCTCTCGACACCGCTCCTGGTGGGAGTGCAGACCACGGTGACGTGGCGTGACCGCGGCGTGGTCACCGGCGCGAACATCTTCTCGCGCTATCTGGGGCAGAGTCTCGGCGCCGCGCTCTTCGGCGCGGTGTTCAACAACGCCATGGCGCATCAACTCGCGAGCGCGCCCGTGGCGCTCCGCGGGGCGTTGCCGCGAGATGTGGACTCGGTGATCGGCGCGCTCGAGGGGCACAAACTGGTGGGCGCAGCTGACGACTACCTGCGGCACGCAATGTACGTCGCCACCCACCACGTCTACGCGGGTGCGGTGCTCGTCGCCCTGCTAACGGTGGCGGTGGTGCTCATCGCACCGCGACACTTCCCCGTGGCGCGAGAAGATGAGCAATCACCGACCGCGCACCAACGGGGTCAGCTCGTTGATGTCGGGCAGTCGCAACCAT
>DASSOX010000143.1:0-52907 GCA_035700125.1 Gemmatimonadaceae bacterium | reverse complement strand
ATTCGAGACCTGACCCCGCCGCTCAGCGCGTCTCGACCACGCGGAAGCCGTGGCGCTCGAGCAGCTCGATGATCGAGATGACGTGGTCGCGCCCGCGCGTCTCGAGCTGCATCGCGATCTCCACGTCGCGCACCGAGATGTCGGCGAACTCGCGCCTGTGGGCCACCTCGAGCACGTTGGCGCCGCACTGCGCTACCAGCTCGGTGAGCCGCGCGAGGTGTCCTGGCCTGTCGCGCACAGTGACCGTGAGGCGCGCCAAGCGGCCGCCTTCCACCAGGCCACGGTCTATGACGCGCTCGAGCAGGTTCACGTCTATGTTGCCACCCGAGAGTACCATCACGGTGACGTCGTTGGGTCGGATCGGAAGCAGGCCGGCCAGGACCGCCGCGAGCGGCACCGCGCCGGCACCCTCCGCCAGCGTCTTTTCCTGCTCCAGCAACAGATGCACGGCATCCGCGATGCGACCCTCCTCCACGGCCACGATGTCGTCCACGTAACGCTCGATGATCGGGAAGGTGCGCTCGCCCACCCGCTTGACGGCGATACCGTCCGCAATCGTCTCCGAGGTCTCGATCTTCACCACCTCACCCGCCTTCCGCGAAGCGAGCGCCGACGCCGCGGCGGAGGCCTCCACGCCGTAGATCTTCACCTTCGGCCGCTGCTCGCGTATGGCAGTAGCGATCCCCGAGATCATCCCGCCGCCGCCGATCGGGACCACGACGGCAGTGAGATCGGGAAGCTGTTCGAGCAGCTCGAGCCCCATCGTGCCCTGCCCCGCGATCACCCGGTCGTCGTCGAAGGCGTGGATCAGCACGCGGTGCTCCTCGGCCTCCAGCCGCCGGGCCTCGACCATGGAATCGGAGAGCGTTGCGCCGTGGAAGCTCACCTCGGCGCCGAGGCGGCGGGTGTTCATGACCTTGATGAGCGGAGTGTGCTCCGGCATCACGACGCGCGCGGATATGCCGAGGCGGTTGCAGTGATAGGCGACCGCCTGAGCGTGGTTCCCCGCGCTCGCGGTCACCACGCCCCTCGCCCGCTCGGCCTCGTCGAGATCCAGGAGGCGGTTGAGAGCGCCCCGGTCCTTGAAGGAACCGGTTCGTTGAACGTTCTCGAGCTTCAGGAAGCAGCGCCCGGGAAGACGGTCGCCCAGGGCGAGCATGGGAACCGTGGGTGTGTAAACGACCGAGTCCGCGATTCGCTCGCGTGCGGTCCGTATGTCGGCGAGATCTACCATGGGATAATGCTACTGCTCGAGGCGAGCATAAAGGAATCCCCTACATGGCGTGGAGTAATGGATGACGATTTGTGGGGCTTTGCGGACGTGAAAATTCCACCATATCCCGACTGATCCGCGGCGTTGAAAGTCCGAGATTGCTGGCACCAACAAGAAGCAGGCGCTGAGACCTGCCCGACCGGAGAACGAAATGCCAGCCATCAAAGTACTCGAGAAAAGAACGATCGTTTCGCTCGCCACCATCGCCGCGATTGGCGTGGGTGCCGCGGCCGCGCTCGGGGCGCGGCACGGACCCACCGTCGAGCAGATTGATTTCGCCAGGACTGTAACCGCTACCACCCCAGCGTACAACGCGGCCCTGGCGCCCGCGTCCGACGCCGACGTCAAGGAGTACCGCATCCCGATCACCGACGATCGGATCGAGATCGCCGACAACGTATCGTACGATGGCTGGACCTTCGGCGGCACCGTTCCGGGCCCCGTTATCCGCGCTCGCGTGGGCGACAAGGTACGCATCAAGGTCGTGAACGAGTCGCCGATGCCGCATTCGATAGACTTCCACGCGGCACAGGTGCCGGCAAACGTGGCGTATCGGACGATCATGCCGAACGACTCGATCTCCTTCGAGTTCACTCCCCGCGTGGCGGGAGCGTTCATGGTGCACTGCGGAACACCACCCGTCACCATGCACATCATGCAGGGAATGTACTTCGCGATGATCGTGGACCCGGCCGACGGCTGGGGCACGAAGGCCGACAAGGAGTTCGTCCTGGTGCAGAGTGAGTTCTACAGCAAGGAGAACCCGAAGGCGCTCGAGCAGGACGCCAAGGAGCACGGCGATGCGCACCACAGCGGGCCGAATGCCGCGGATGCCGACGACGCGGCGAACACCGTCGTGATCCCGGCCGCGATCCCCGACTACCAGGCGGCCATGAAGAAGGACGCGAGCTACGTGGTGTTCAACGGGCGTGCGTTCCAGTACAAGGCCAATCCGCTCAAGGTGGACGAGGGTGATCGCGTACGCATCTTCGTGGTCAACGCGGGGCCGAGCTTCACCAGCGACTTCCATATCGTCGGCGCGATCTTCGACCGCGTGTACCCCGACGGCGATCCGGCCCACGTGCTGGAAGGCGTCCAGACCTACCCTGTCCCCGCCGGCGGCGGAGTGGTGTTCGAGGCGGTGTTCGACAAGGACGCGAGCGGCACAGGGCTCTACCCCTTCGTGACGCATGCATTCGCCGACGCCGAGAAGGGCGCGGTCGGGATGATCCAGGTCGGCACCCCGACGCAGTTCGCCACCATGTCGCATTGATGTGACGCGGCCGTAGCTCGAACACTCGGTACCATACTGAAGGCTGGTCTCACGGCGGCGGTCCCCACGGATCGCCGCCGTTCGCATCGCCGGGCACTGATTGGACGCGATATAGATTGAAGAATGTGGACGACCGCGCGAGGGTTCGTTGCGCGGCGATGTTCGCACGAGACACCAACAAGCGAGGGAGCGATGGCACAAAGACTCGACTACTACAAGGCCGACCCGCAGGCGATGCACGCGATGCTCGGCATGGAGCGATATAACCACGAAAGCGGCTTGGAGGCCTCGCTGCTCGAGCTGGTGAAGATGCGCGCATCGCAGATCAATGGATGCGCGTACTGCCTGGACATGCACAGCAAGGACGCGCGTGCGGCTGGTGAAAGCGAGCAGCGGCTCTACGTGCTCGATGCGTGGCGCGAGGCGCCCTTCTACTCCGACCGCGAGCGGGCCGCTCTGGCGTGGACCGAGGCCGTAACGCTGATCAGTGAGGGCGGGATCTCCGACGAGCTCTTCTCGACGGCTCGCGAGCAGTTTTCCGAGCAGGAGCTCGTGGCACTGACGATGGCGATCATCACCATCAACGGCTGGAACCGGCTCTCGATCAGCTTCCGGAGCAACGAAGTGGGAAGCTATCAGCCGAAGGCGAAAGCGTCGCACCCGGAAAAGCCGAACTCCAGCTCGCAGGGAGCAGGCGTGCAGGCCGCCAGCGCATCCGCCTCCCACTGAGATCCACCCCAACGCTCGATAACGAACACAATGATCTTCGTGGACAACGGCGGCGTCACCGATGCGCACCACAACCTCGCGCTGGAAGAGTACGTCCTCCGCAACAAGCTCGGTGAGGAAGATGCCCTTCTCTTTTACGTCAACGAGCCGGCCATCATCATTGGCCGCAACCAGAACACGATCGAGGAGATCGACCCCGACGTCGTGGCGGCGCGCGGTATCAGGGTCGTGCGTCGCGTCTCCGGTGGCGGCGCCGTCTACCACGACCTGGGCAATTTGAATTTCAGCTTCATGACGCGCGACGTGAGCGGACGCTTCAACCGGTATGACAAGTTCAATGGACCGGTGGTCGACGTGCTCCGCTCGCTCGGCGTCCCCGCGGAGATCGGCGGGAGGAACGACATCCTCGTGGAAGGACGAAAGATCTCGGGTAACGCGCAGTTCGCGACCCACGACAGGATGTTCAGTCATGGCACGCTTCTGCTCGATTCCGATCTCGATCACATCACCGCCGCTCTTCGCCCGCGTCCCGGCAAGGTGGAATCGAAGGGGATGAAGTCCATCCGCAGCCGCGTGGCCAACATCAGCGAGTTTCTGAACAGCCCGATCGACGTGAACGAGCTGCGCGAGCTGATCCTCGAAGGAATCTTCGGCACACGCGACCGCGCCAGGATCCCTACGATTCCTCTCGATGACGCCGACCACCGCGCCATCCAGGAGCTGCTCGAGAAGAAGTACCGAACCTGGGAATGGAACTACGGCCAGAACCCACCCAGCAACATCGAGCGCGCCCATCGCTTCCCCGCCGGCGAGATCGACGTCCGCCTCTTCATCCAGGACGGCCGCATCTCCTCCATCCGCATCTTCGGCGACTTCATGGGCCAGCGCGATGTCCACGACATCGAAGAGCGCCTCCTCGGCCTTCCCTACGACGCCGCCGCCATCACCTCCGCCCTCTCCGACCTGGACCTCTCTCTTTACTTCGGCGCAATCCCTGGAGAGGAGGCGATGCGCCTGATAAGACCCTGACGATGGCGGGAGCTGCAAGGAGACATCGGACAGGGGGGGAAGCAAGAACTACGAGGGTTCAGGAGGCAGGGCGGGAACTGCAGGGTTCAGGAGGCAGGGTTCAGGGTTCAGGTACTGCACACCCAGCAGGTCATCCCCGCGAAAGCGGGGACCCATGTTTGGCTGGGTCACATGGGTCCCCGCTTTCGCGGGGATGACTGTTTCAGGGTAGTGCCTGAACCCTGAACCCTGCCTCCTGAACCCTTTGCAGTTCCTGCTTTCTGCTCTCTGCTCTCTCCCCTCATCCCCGCGCCAGCATCACCGCTGCCACGACTACCACGACGCCCAGCAGCGCATTCAGGCGCGCGAGGTGAGCGGCGTGGGTTCTGTAGGAGATGGCCGCTGGGGAGCCGGGGGCGGCGCGGCCGGCTCTGGGACCGAGGACGAAGTCGTGGATGCTGCTGACGACCAGCATCGCGGTCACGGCGAGAAGCTTGAATGCGAGCGCGTGGCCCACGGGGCTCGTCCAGAACGCCGAGGAACCGAGGACGTCCCCGCGCAGCCATCCCCTGAAGTAGAGGTTGAGCGTGCCCGTGATGAGGAGCACCGCTATCGCCCACCAGCCGGCACCGCGGAAGCGGACGCCGAGCTGGTGAAAGATCCGCTGGCGGACGGCGGCCGGCTCGATGGCGCGAAGCGCCGGTGCGCCCACCACACCGAGGAAGAACATCCCTCCCAGCCAGAACATGGCGGCCAGGATGTGAACCGTCACGTTGGCGAGGTAGAGCACGCGCACGAGCTACGCAGCCGCTCCGGGACGCGGTGTGATCGTGGCGGCAATTACCAACTGTTCGGCGATGGCACGCATCCCGTGCAACTCGTGCGGCTCGTAAACCACCAGCTCACCAGCCCGCACTTTGCGCTCGCCCTCCGCGCCCAACACGACTCCGCTTCCGGAGACTACCGAAAGAATCACGGTCGAGGTACTCGTATGCGGCGCCACCTGCTGGCCCGGCTCGATTCTGAAAACCACGAGGCGTGCACCGGGCGCGTCGTGCATCAGCGCCGTAGCGGGCCTCGGAGTCGGCGGCGCGACCGCCGTCTTCGCTATCGCATTGGGATCGTAGCTCTTCATCAGTCCTCAGCCCCAGGCACCTGGAGCGATCATTCCGGAGTGCCAGGACGGCTCCCACACCAGTTTGGTTTCCACACCGCAGACACCCTCCACCAGCATGCTCGCGCCACGGATCCCATCGGTGATGATACGCTCCATGGGGCAGCCGGGAGTGGTGAGCGTGTGGGTGATCACCGCCACGTCGTCGCGAATCTCGACCCCGTACACCAATCCGAGTGTGACGATGTCCAGGCCAATCTCCGGATCTATCACCGTGGAGAGCGCGTTCCAGAGCGCATCGAGTCGGCTGTCGTTTTCGGTCACGCGTATTCCTCGCTGTACGGTCGTACGCCGAGTCCCGCGCGAATGGTATATCGCGCGACGCCGGCGAAGTAAGTCTCACCCGGATGCGCCGCGCGCCGCGTGACGATTGTCACACCCGCTCTCGTGCCGGTGATCCGGCACGAGAGCACGGTGCCGCTATGGCTCCACCACCAGGTAGCCGATCGCGCCCTTCTGGCCATGGCCGAACGCGTGGTTCACGAAGGGAAACTCCCCGGGTATGTCGCACACCAGCTCGAAGCACATGCCGCCGCCGGCCGGCACCGAGAAGGTCTGCACGCCCTCGATGGAGTTCCCGGGGGGCGCTCCCAGATACACCTTCTCGAACTGCTCGCCCACGATGTGGAATGCGGAGCTCAGCGTCGGGCCGGCGCATACCACCCAGAACCTCACCCGATCTCCGACCTTCACGTGGATCGGCTCGCGGCCGTACTGGTCGGGCCGTCCATTGAAAGCGACGAAGTCCGGCTCCGCTTCGAGCATCTTGTGGTAGTCGAAGGGCTGCATCCCGTCCTTCTCATCACCCAGATAGAACTCGCTCTGGACGAGCACGAACTCCTTCGCCCTGGGCAGCGGTATCCTCGGCGATACGACGATAGCGCCGAACATCCCGGAGCCGATGTGCATGAGCACCGGTGCCGTTCCGCAGTGGTAGAGGAAGGCGCCGGCGTAGCGAGGCTTGAAGGTGTAGGAGATGGACTGTCCTTTGGGGACCGAGCGGAAGGCGACCTTCGGATCGATCTGCGCGGCGTGAAAGTCCATCGAGTGCGGGATGTCCACGTCGTTGGTCAGCGTGAACTCCACGGTGTCTCCCACGCGGCAATGCACGATGGGTCCAGGGATATTCCCCTCGAAGGTCCAGCCGGCAACCACCGTGCTCGCTGAGATGCGCACCGGCGTCTCCTGCGAGTGCCAGTGGAGTCGGAGGGTGCGCTCATCGCT
Organism: Gemmatimonadaceae bacterium; assembly: GCA_035700125.1. Classification (GTDB taxonomy): domain Bacteria; phylum Gemmatimonadota; class Gemmatimonadetes; order Gemmatimonadales; family Gemmatimonadaceae; genus JADGGM01. Next base: position 46,226 of record DASSOX010000143.1, on the reverse strand, counting down.
CAGCGGCGGCAGCGTCGGATCGAAGCGCTGGTACACGGCCGATGCGGCCGTCCCGGCCACGCCGGCCGTCGTGGTGGTCGGATGTTCGCCGGGCCGGTGCAGCGCAGTATCGAGCTTGCTGTCCGGGTTGTGAGCTGTGCGCCTGCGCGCGCCCGGACCAGTCGTGTCTGCCCCTGTGGTTGCGCCGCGCTGCGCTTCCTGCTCCGGCTTGCACGACGTCAGCGCCGCGCCCAGGCCGGGGATCGCGAGCGAGAGCGCCGAAGCACGGCGGAGGAAGGCACGTCGCGAGCTCGGTACTTCGAGCTCTCCGTCGCGGGATATCACCGTCGAGAGTTTGTCCACTGAGCGGTCCAGCACATCTTCCGGGTCGGTCATCGATTCTCCTCCATGTGAACGTGGCGTACGACGCCAGTTATACGTCGTACGCCATGTCGCAGCGCGCTCTCACCGGCCTCCCGTGGTGGAGGTACCCACCCTCGGGTGCGGCGCGCTACTCGGAACTTAGCCGCCGGACTACTTGCCCACCTTGAAGTCCTTGCTCCCAACCGACGCACCGTCGAGGAAGAACTCCACCTTGTAGTCGCCCGCCGGCCAGGGGCTCGCCTTCGAGATGTGGAACTCTGTAACGGAATTTCCGCCGCTTGCTCCCGCCGGCGCCACCGCCTGCGAGGTGCTGTCGACTACCTGGCCGTCCTGGAATGTCCACTTTGCCGAGAGCGTGGAGCCGGGTGCGGCATTCTCGGTGGTGACCGAAGCGTAGATCGTGTCGCGCACGCCAAAGTTGGTGGTCGAGTTCGCGATCTTGTTATCGGCCGTTACGCCCTTGCCGATGTCGATGTTGGACACGCTGGCGTTGGCGGCCGGCGCCGCGGCGGGCGCTGCACCCATAGTCGCCGAATCGGCGGCGTTTCCACCTTCATTCTTCTTGCACGCCGTCATCGCGGCGACGAGAGCGAGCGCGGCGGCAGCACCGCGCAGCGTCGAGAGTCGGTTCATCGATCTTCTCTCCCTGGTCAGGCTGGTGGAATCTTGAGTACCTGCCCCGGATAGATGAGGTCAGGGTTCTTTATCTGGTCGGTGTTGGCTTCGTAGATCTTCTTCCACTTCGCGGCGTCACCGTAGAGCCGCTTGGAGATCTTCGAGAGCGAGTCACCGCTCACCACGGTGTATGTCTGCTGCTGCTGTGCGGCCGACGACGCATCTGGCACGCTCTGCGAGGAGCTGCCGCCCTTCACATCGGAGAAGTCGGCCTTCGGATTGTCTGCGGTCATGTGTGTAGTTCCTGTGGCTCCTGGGTCAGGCCGCCTGGTCGCAAGCGCGGCCCCGAGTACTCCCGTGGAGGAGAGTCCGATGAGATCCGTCAGTCCTTCAGAACGAACGTCACCTTCAGCCCCACCCTGTACTGCGTCACCTTCCCTCCTTTCACATCGACCTTCATGTACTTCACCCACGCGCCTTCCACATTTTCCAGCGTCTTGCTGGCGCGAGCGAGTCCGCTCTGGATCGCATCCTCGAAGCCCTTGGTGGAGGTCGCGGTTATCTCGGTAATCTTGGCGACGGACATTACGAATTTCCTCCCGGTTCGGTGATCGCGCCGCGCGGCTGCACGACGCGGTAAGTGGTGCGGCGCGCTAGTGCTGATCCTTTCCGAAGAACTTGCCAAGCATCCCGGCGGCTTCGTCCATCACGGAACCACTCTTGTTGCGGTCGAGCATACCGAGGATCGACCCGAGCCCGCCCGGGATCCTGGAGCCGGCCTGCTCCGCCTCCGCGCCAAGCATGGATGCCATACCGGATGCATCCAGCCCGTTCTGCCGGCGAGACTTCCCGAGCGCGCCGAGCACCAGCGGCGCGAGCATCTGGAGAAGCGGCCCCACCTTCTCCGCCGAGAGGCCGCTGCTCTTCGACACGCCCTGCACCACCGGTTCGCGTGACCCGCCGAGCACGTGCCCAAGAATGGCCGCGCCGTCGCGCTTCGTGCTGTCGTTCAGCATGGAACCGATGTTGTCGAGGATGCTCCCATCGTGCTGGTCGAGCGCATTGTTCAGCGACGCTGCCCCCTCGTTGCTCGATGCGTTTCTCGCGAGGGCACCAACCAGGATGGGAAGCGCCATCGACACCGCGCTCTTCGTGGTGCTCGGGTCGGCACCGAGCTGGCTGCTGAGCTGCTGGAGCGTGTCGCCGCTCACGTACTGCTGAAGGTTGTCGAGGAGCGATGCCATACGGATCTCCAGCGTTAGGGGAACGATGGATGTTCATGAGTTCGGAATGCTGAGCGCGTCATCGACAAGCAAAGCGCGCGCCAGAAATCCGGCGCGCGCTGCTCAGTGCGTTATATCTGGCGGCTGACGAGCGACTCAGCGAGCCGCCGCGTTCTCGCCGCCGAGGTGCTTGTCGTACCAGGCCACGTAACGCTGCAACCGGTCGATCTGGAACGTGGGACGACGAATCGCGTGATGCTGTCCCGGATAGATAACCAGCTCCGTCTCGATCCCGCTGCTTCTCAACGCCTGGTACATCTGCTCGCTCCCCACCAGCGGCACGTTGAAGTCCTTATCACCGCCCATGAAGAGCGTGGGGGTCACGATCCGGTCGGCGTGGAAGAACGGATACGAGACCTTGATCCACGCCTCCTGATTCTTCCACGGCTGCCCCAGCTCGGCGTCGTACTGCGTCACGTACTCGTCCACGCCATACATCCCCAGTTGCATGGAGCTTCCAGCACCGCTCACCGCGGAGCGGAAGCGCTTGTCACTCGCGATCGTGTAGTTGGTGAGGATCGCACCGTAGCTCCAGCCGCCAATTCCGAGCCGCGCGGGGTCGGCGATCCCCATCGCCACCACCTTGTCGGTCATGGCGAGGAGATCGCGAACTTCCCTGTTCCCCCAGTCTGCGAAAATGCTCTTGCTGTAGGCGTCGCCCCGCCCTGTGCTCCCGCGATAGTTGGCGGTGAACACCACGTAGCCGTTCGCCGCGAAGAGCTCCCGCTCGATGCGGAATTCGTACTGGTCCTGCAGATTCGGACCGCCGTGGATCCAGAGAATGGCTGGGTAGCGCTGCCCCGGGCGATACGACGCCGGCTTCACCAGGAGGCCGTTCACCACTGTGCCGTCCTTCCCACGCGCCGAGATTCCCTCCGTGGTCGCCAGCTGCACTCCAGCCAGCCACTCGTCGTTCTGGTGCGAGAGGCGCCGCAACGTGTCGCCATCGACGGCGAACACCTCGAGCGGATGTGCTGGTGTGGTGGAAAGCAGCGCAATCGAGCCCTGCGCATCCTGCGATGGCGACGAAACCACGCGATCCCCCGCTATCACTCGCTTCACCTCGCCACCAGTGGCCGGGATGCGCGCCAGATACCGAATCCGATCGTCGGCCACCACGAAGTAGATGGACGAGCCGTCGGCACTCCAGAGCGGCGATGAAATCGAGCGATCGAGCCCCGCACTCAACACGCGCGGCGTGCCGCCATCGGCTGGAACCACGGCCAGGTGGCGCATGTTGTAAGCCGAGTACTTCGGCTCGCTCCCCTGGATGTATGCGATCATCTTCCCGTCCGGGCTCCAGCTGATATCGCCATCGTCGGGGCCGTCAAAAGTAGTGAGCCGCCTCGGCGTGGCGCCCGGCTTCGCATCTACCACGAAGATGTCCGTGTTGCCGGTGCGGTCGGGATCGGGACCGCGTGCGCTCACGAAAGCGATGCGGCTGCCGTCGAGCGACCACACTGGGCTCTCATCGTCGTACGGCCCCGACGTCAGCTGCTCCAGCTTCTTCGTTGCGAGATCGAAGATGTAGAGATGGTCGCGACGATCGCCGAGGTAGCCGCTTCCATCGCTCTTGAAGAGATACCGATCGATGACGATGGGCTTCGGCGAGCTCGTCGAGTCACTCGCCGTCGAATCCGGATCAGTGACTACGAAGACGAGGCGCTTCCCGTCGGGCGACCAGGCGTAGTCGGAGATTCCGCCCTTCACGTGCGACACCATCTCCGCTTCGCCGCCCAGTCGATTCATCAGCCAGAGCTGGTCATCATCGGCGCCGCCCCGCGAGGACAGAAAGGAGAGAAACCGCCCGTCGGGACTCCAGCGCGGCGAGCTCTCGCTCCCGTTGCTCGTGGTGGCCTGGATGGTGTGCGCGCCATCCCAACTCGTCATCCAGACGTGGGAGAAGTTCCGGTCCTTCGCTGAATCCACGGCCCCCACGGTATACGCCACCCATGCTCCGTCGGGCGAAATGTGCGGATCGCTGACCGAGCGAAGGTTGTAGACGTCCGACGGCGCGATGGGGCGGCGCGTCGCAGCCTGAGCTGCGAGCACTGCGGGAAGCGCTAGCGCGCCAGCTACCGGTAGCGCCGGCGCGACGCCGAGCAGCGCCGCAAAGGCGAACGCGGGATTCCTGCGAATTCCGAGCACGTGGAGACTCCTCACAATGACGGGATCGAGCCAGCGCGCCGGTCCGGCGCGCGGCGGAAGGCGAGATGAAGTTGCGCGGCGCTCCCGCGCATGTCCATGAGCTCGCCGCTCAGGCGAAGCGCCGCATTTCGCGAGATTCGAGAATCCGGCGCCCCGGGAGATCTTCGCGCGCCATGCGGACCAGCGCGGCCGCTACCGCACGCGCGGGGATCGGCTTGTACCGCGCCGGAACGAGAAACGCCAGCCGCTGCGCCACCTGCTCGCCACGCCGCGGTCGCGCGCGATTCCCCACGAGCAGCGATGGCCGCACGATGCTCACGCTGCGATAGGGGAGCGCGAGCACGGCGTCCTCCAGCTCGCCCTTCACTCGATTGTAAAAGATGAGCGAGCGGGCACTGGCACCGAGTGCGCTCACGAGCAGGAAATGGTGGGCCCCCTGCTCCGCGCCCAGTCGCGCGATGGTGAGCGGATAGCCAAAGTCGACCTCGCGAAAGCGCTGCCGCGAGCCCGCTTCCTCGATGGTCGTACCGAGCGCGCAGATGATCGCGTCGGCCTTCATGGCGGGCGCGTTGTCGGCGAGGTGGTCGAAGTCCACTACGCGCTGCTCCAGCCGGCGTGCGTGCCCCGCGGGCACCAGCTCCGGAGGAAGCGCTCGCCGGGTGAGCGTGGCTACCGTATCGAAGGTCGGGTCGGCGAGCAGCATGCTGAGGCATTCGCTGCCTACCAGCCCGGTAGCGCCGCAGAGTAGTACCGTACGTGTCATTTATACATTATGGACCCGAGCACGACGTAGTGCCAACGGGGCGCACCTGCGACCACGACCCGCTTCAGATGTGCACGCTTCGCATCCCGGCTTCCGTGTAGCGATTGCCAGCCGCCACGCCCCGCGGCGCCGCATCCCCCAACTCCCGCAGATCGTTCGCGGTGAGCTCGATATTCACTGCGCCCACATTCTCCTCCAGGCGCCTACGGTGCTTCGTGCCCGGAATGGGCACTATGTCGCTCCCCTGCGCCAGCACCCACGCAAGCGCGAGCTGCGCCGGCGTGCATCCCTTCCGGCGGGCAATCGCCTCCACTCGGTCCACGAGGTCGAGGTTCTTCTGGAAGTTCTCCCCCGTGAACCGTGGATTGCTGCGGCGGAAATCGTCATCAGCGAGATCCTCCACGCGCCTGATCTTGCCGGTGAGAAAGCCGCGCCCCAGGGGACTGTACGCCACGAAGCCGATGCCCAGCTCGCGACAGACTTTCAGTACATCGTTCTCCGGATCGCGCGTCCATAGCGAGTACTCGGTCTGGACGGCGCTGATCGGGTGCACGGCGTGGGCGCGGCGGATCGTGTCGGGCGCCGCTTCGGAGAGCCCGAGGTAGCGCACCTTCCCTTCTCGCACCAGCTCGGCCATGGCGCCCACGGTTTCCTCTATCGGCGTCTTCGGGTCCACGCGATGCTGATAGTAGAGGTCTATCCTCTCGACACCGAGGCGGCGCAGCGATGCGTCGCACGCCTGGTGGACGTACGCGGCACTCCCATCCACACGCCTCGCCTTCGGATCGTTCGGATCGCGGACATTGCCGAACTTAGTCGCTATGAGAACGGCATCGCGTACGTCACGCAGCGCTCGCCCAACCAGCTCTTCGTTGGTGAACGGTCCGTACATGTCGGCGGTATCGAACAGCGTAACGCCCATTTCCACCGCCCGGCGAATCGTGGCGACGGATTCCTGCTCGTCTGTGGGGCCGTAGAACTCGGACATCCCCATGCATCCGAGACCGAGCTCCGAGCTCTCGAGTCCCTGCGTTCCAAGAAGTCTCTTCCTCATGTCGCCAGCAACCATGCGCAACTCCAGCCAGAAATGTGTCGTCGCGACGGGTGGTCCTGTTCATGCGCCCGCCGCACCCACCGCGCAACGCGGAAATCGTTCCGCGTGTTCCGTTGCACTCTGAATTTCTTCCGGCCGGTCGCGGCCGGCGCGGCGAGGGGCGCTCAGCGGAGCTTGCCAGCCAAGCAGGCGACGTGCTCGGCCGCTATTGGGGACCGGCAAGAGAGGGCGAATCATGAATGGCCCCCAGTTGCCGCAGCACATGCTTCGCCACGACGATGTCCTGGACGGCTACACCGGTCATATCGCACACCGTTATCTGATCGTCGCCGGTCCGGCCGAGCGAACGGTCACCGATCACCGCGCCCAGCTCGTGCACATGCTCCTCCGAGATCTCGTGCGCCTGCAGCGCGTGCGCCAGTTCTCCGTGCCGAGATGTTTGCGCGAGACTGTCCACGACCACGACGTCTGCCCGGCCCATGAGAGCCGGATCCAGTTCCTGCTTTCCGGGCGAGTCCGCGCCAAACGCCGAAATGTGCGTGCCTGGCCTAACCACGCCAGCGCTGAACAGCGGTGCGCGGGCGGTGGTGGCCGTGACTATGAGGTCACAAGCGGCGGCGAGGGTGTCGGGATCGGGGGCAATGGTAACCTCGAAGCCATGCACGGCCATGTCGTGCACGTAGCGCGCCGCGCGATGCGCGTCTCGGCCGTACACCATCGCGCTCCGGCACTCCACTACGCGTGCCAGCAGCTCGAGCTGGAGATGGCCCTGCACCCCGGTGCCGATCACACCGATCCGCTCTACCGTGCGCGGGGCGAGGACACGCGCCGCCACTGCCCCTGCAGCCGCGGTGCGCAGATCGGTGAGGTAGCCGCGATCCAGAAGAATCGCACGCGTCATCCCGGTGCGCCGATCGAACACGAGCAACATCCCGTCGCCGGGCGGCAGGCCGAGGGCGGCGTTGTCGTCGAAGCCGTCGGCGATCTTGATGACGAAGACGTCGTCGTCCTGGATGTAGCCGTACTTGATATGCACGTCGCCGCGTGGCTCGTCGAAGCCCAGGTGCGCCACGGGCGGCACCACCACCTGGCCAGACGAGTAGGCCACGAAACCCGCGGCCAGCTCGTCTATCAGCAGCGGGATCTCGAGCGCGCTCCTGATCTCCTGGAGCCGCACCACGCGCGGCTCCGCATTGCCCGGCAGCGGAGTGCGATCAGGCACCGGCGAGCGCCAGTTCCCCGCTCCGCAACGCATCCAGGCCCACGCCGATGCGTCGCAGACCTTCGCGTAGAAACTCCGGCTTGCCGCCTGTCCAGATCCTGAGATACCCCTCGAGGCCGAGGTGGCTGCCTGGCACCACGAGCGTGCTCTCGCTGCGCCGCAGCCACTCCGCGATCGCCTCGCTCGGCTGGTCACTCGCATACCGCACGAAAGCCATCGCCGCCGCTGCCGGACGAATGTGGGTGAGGAAGTCGCCGAAAGAAGCGACCCACTCTTCGACTACCGGCTCGTTCTCGTTGAGAATCGCGCGCGTACGACCGTAGAGGTGTTCGCGCACGTGCGGCTCGACAGCCACGCGCGCGAGCGCATCCGAGAGCTTGCTGGGGCCGATGGTGAGGTAGTCGTGCTGCGTCCAGCACTTCGCCACCACATCCGGCGGCGCCACAATCCACCCGATTCGCACTCCCGGAATGCCGTACGCCTTCGAGAGACCGCTCGTGACGATCACCCGATCGCTCATCCCCCAGAAACTGGGAGTAATCGGGCCGGCGATCTCCGCGCCCTGGTAGACCTCATCGGCTATGAGATACGCGCCCACCGCTTCGCACCTCTCGACGACTCGGCGCATCGCATCCGCGGAAAGTACGGAGCCGGTGGGGTTGTTGGGGTTGGTTATGTACACGAGCTTCGTACCCGGCTTCACCGCGCGATCGAACTCGTCCCAATCGAGCTCCCAGCGCGTGCCATCGCGTGGCCGCAAGTGAAAGGCGTCTACCTCGGCGCCAATGCTCCGCGGCACTCCCCAGAGCTGCATGTAGTTCGGAATCTCCAACGCGAACCGGTCGCCCTGCCGCAGCTCGCTCAATGCGAGCAGGTAGTTCGCCTCGGAGGTACCGTTCGTTACCTCGATGTGGTCGACGGTTGCACCGGGATAGAGCGCGGCCAGTCGCTCGCGCAACGCGATCGTGCCGTTAGACTGGCTGTAGCCGAGCGGGGTGTCGAGCATCTCATCGAGATCGAAGCCCAGCTTCGTCATCTCGCGCAGCGTCACCGCGCGGATGCCGGACTCGCTCATGTCGTAGTCGACGATGTTCTCCCACGTCGACTGCATACGTTCCATGCGAAAGAGTTCGATGCTCATGGCTACTCGTATCGAGGTTGGCTTCGGGGTGAGCGTGCGGAGGTCGGATGCCGACAGCGCACCGTGAGAAGATACAGCCTGCGCCCGCAGCTCGCATCCGCCGTACCGCACGCGCGCATTCGTCCGTGGCCGGTCATCTGCAGTACCCATTTATGGTTCGAGAGAGCTGTATCGACGACCGAGGGGGGGACACGCGAGGACGACCGCGGCCCTCGCGCGCCACCTTCTGCACGGCCGCCGAGAGGAGTGACATGCCATGGATCGATCTACAAAACATCACGAAGGACCTGATGCACGAAGCGGAGCCGGTGAGCACATAGTTCACGTCCCGGCTGGCCAGGCGGTGCTCGAGGGAGCGGTCGCGATTCCGCGCGATGCCAAGGGACTCGTTCTCTTCGCACACGGCAGCGGCTCCAGCAGACACAGTCCGCGCAACAAATACGTGGCTGGTGTTCTGCACGAGAGCGGACTCGCCACTCTGCTTCTGGATCTGCTGACCCCGGAGGAGGAGGCCGTGGACCTGCGCACGCGCCACCTTCGCTTCGACATCGAGCTGCTGGCGCAGCGCCTGGTGAACACCACCGACTGGCTCGCCCGCGCGCAGGACACGAGCAACCTGCCGATCGGCTACTTCGGCGCGAGCACGGGAGGCGGCGCCGCGCTCGTGGCGGCGGCCGAGCGACCGGACGCCGTGCACGCGGTCGTCTCGCGCGGGGGCCGTCCAGACCTGGCGGCAGACGCGCTACCCCGAGTTCGCGCTCCGACTCTCCTCATCGTGGGAGGCGAGGACGCCCCGGTCATCGACATGAACGAGGATGCCATGGCGCGCATGCGCTGCGAGGTGCGGCTGGAGATCATAGCTGGCGCCACGCACCTCTTCGAGGAGCCCGGCACGCTCGAGCAGGTGGCCCGACTCGCTCGCGACTGGTTCGCGCGGCATCTGGCGTCAGCCCACGTGCCGCGGTGAACCGACGCCGTCGTGAGCCGATGCCTCGCTCCTCACTGAAGGTCGGGCACGCTTCCCGGCGTAGCATGGACATCGAGCTGGTTGTCCACGCGCTCCACGCCACGAACCTTGCGTGCGGTAGAAAGCACGTCGTCCAGCTCCGAACTGAGCACCGGCCCTCGCAGCGTGACTCTTCCCTGCTCCGCCACCACGTCTATGGCGCGCGCGTGCTCCACGTTGTGACCGAGCTCGGCGCGCACGCGCGCCACTAACTGGTCGTTCGAGGGATGATCGTCGCTCATGTTGCGGAGCTCCGCAGCCGCGCCACGCGCGCGGTTCTGCAAGTCGGCGCCCCGACCCTTCATCTCGCGCTCCGCCGTGTTGAGCGCCCCAACAGCCTGGTCGCGCACCAGCGCGCGCCGACGGCCTCCGCCCACCGGATCGAGGAAATACATGAGCGCGGCGCCTATACCGATGCCTGCCAGCAGCGTCATCGCGTTCGTCGGTCGATTGCCTTCCATTCTCCCGTCCATTGTTCTCTTCTCCCTCGCTTCGACGTCCTGTGATCGCGCGGCCCACCTGGTACACCAGCTCACGGTCCACATCCGGGCCGTACGGCGAACGTGCCGCGCGTAATCGGCCGCAAGTGTCGGACCCCGAAGCGCGACGCGCGCCGATGGCGCGCGGTTCAAGCGCAGCGCTCCAGGCAGGCTGCTTGACACTCGTTCCCGGCAGCCCGTAGCTTCGCGCCAACACAGATATCGGAGGATTCCGGACGTGCCGCGCCAGATTTCAGGCCTCGCCGCCACGCGCTCCGTGCGCGCCGCCGTGATCGCGCTCCTGACTGCTCTGCTCCCCGGCTGCCACCCCCTCGGCGGTACGGCATCCACCCCGCAGCGGGCAGAAGCGAGCCGTCTCCGACTTCCCACCGGTGCCTCGCTCGACCCGGCGGCGCCGTCCATCGATCTCGGGTCGATGCCGCTCGCGATGGCGCTCTCACCGGACGGCGAGCAGGTGGTGGTGCTCCTCAGTGGTTGGCGCGAACAGGGCTTTCAGGTGGTGGACCGCGACGCGGGACGCGTTACACAGCGCATGGAGCAGCCGGCTGCCTTCCTCGGCGTCGCGTTCGCGCCCGATGGGGATGAGTTGTATGCCTCGGGTGGAAACCAGGACATGGTGTACCGCTACGGCTGGAAGAACGGGCACGCTACGCGAACCGACAGCGTCCTGCTCGCTCCCGCTGAGGGACGGCGCACGGGGAGGCGCTATTCCAGCGGCCTGGCGCTCTCACCGGATGGCAAGATGTTGTACGTCGCCGAGAATCTCGCCGACTCGCTAGCGGTGGTGGATCTCGCTCGCGGCAAGGTGGTGCAGCACGTTCCGACTGGACGCTACCCGTATGCCGTCGCCGTCGCGCCCAGCGGCAGCGTCTACGTCTCGGCGTGGGGCGGCAACAGTGTAGCGGTGTTCGGTGCCGGTACCGATGGCTTGCTCACCGCTCACGATTCGATAGTGGTGGGGCGCCACCCTTCGGCGTTGCTCCTCAACGGCGATGGCTCGCGCCTCTTTGCGGTGTCGGGTAGTACCGACCAGATAGCGGTGGTGGATACGCGACGGCGAGCAGTGATCGCACGGCTCGACGATGGGCCTCCGGCCGGCCCTGGTGAAGGGAGCACGCCGAACGCACTCGCCCTCTCCGGCGACGGTACGCGGCTCTACGTGGCGGAGGCAGACAACAATGCCGTGGCGCTCTTTCGGCTCGGTGCTGCCACGTCGGGCGTACGGAGCGCGGCCGGCACCGACTCCCTGCTCGGGCGGATCCCCACCGACTGGTACCCGACCGCCGTGCTGGTGCATCACGACACGCTACTCGTCGTCAGCGGAAAAGGGCACGGCACAGAATCGAATCCGGACGGACCTACGCCACTGAAGCCCCAGAGCACCAACTCTCGCGACTACACGCTCGGCCAGACGGCGGGCACGCTGATGTCGGTTCCACTCGAAGCAGTCACCCCCACCGCTCTGGCGAGCTTCTCACGCAGGGTGGCAGAGGCAAATGGATGGAGCGGAGGATCACGCGCAGCGCCAAGCTACCCCTCCTTCGAGCACGTCATCTACGTGATCAAGGAGAACCGCACCTACGATCAGGTGCTTGGTGACCTTCCCGAAGCGGATGGCGACACGTCGCTCGTCTTCTTTCCGCGCCCGGTCTCACCTAACCACCACGCGCTCGCCGAGCGTTTCGGCATCTTCGACCGCTTTTTCGTGAACGCCGAGGTGAGTCCCGATGGTCACAACTGGTCCACGGCGGCATACACGACCGACTACCTGCAGAAGACCGTACCGAGTAACTATTCGCGGCGCGGTCGCAGCTACGATTACGAGGGAACGAACGGCGGGGGATCCACCGTGGCCGACATCCCCGAAGACGATGTCAACGAGCCGGCTAATGGCTACCTGTGGGATCTGGCTTCGCGCGCGGGGATCACCTTCCGCAACTACGGCGAGTTCGTGGTTGACGACACCGCCGAGGACAGTGACGGCGATCGCCGCTACGTAGGCGACAAGCCGTTCCTTCGCTCGCACACCAACGAGCGCTATCCCGGGTGGGACCTCGACCAGACCGACCAATCGCGCATGGATGTCTGGCTCGAGGAGTTCGCCAGCTTCGTGAAGAGCGGGAAGATGCCCGCTCTCGAAATCGTCCGGCTGCCGAACGATCACACGGCCGGTGCGCGCGCCGGCGCTCCGACACCACGCGCGTACATGGCCGACAACGACCTCGCTCTCGGTCGAATGATCGAGGCGCTCTCGCGCTCGCCCTACTGGAAGAGCACGGTGGTCTTCGTCCTCGAAGACGATGCACAGAACGGCCCGGACCATGTGGACTCGCACCGCTCCGTGCTCCTCGCGATCTCGCCGTACAACCGAAAGGGAGTGGTGCACCGCTTCGTGAACACCACCGACGTGATCGCCACTATCGGTGAGATCCTGCATCTCGGATCGCTCTCGCAATTCGACTACTACGGCAGACCGCTCCGCGGGATCTTCGAGGCCAACCCCGACCTCGCTCCCTACTCTGCCATCCAGCCCGCGGTGCGCATCGACGAGCGCAACCCGTCTGGCGGAATCGGCGCGCTGGAGACCGAGGAGCTGGACCTCAGCGCCGAGGACCGCGCCGAGGAAGACCTCTTCAATCGCGTCCTCTGGCGCGCGATCAAGGGCGCGGACGTACCGTATCCGGGAATCACGGTGCGCCCGGCGATAGCGTGGCAGCATCCCCAGCTCCTCGAGCCAGATCCGCCAGGGGAGCGCCGCAGACAGCCGTGATTCGTGCGAATGTGACCGGGCCGGTACCGCAATTGCGAGCCAACGTAGCTCCAACAGCAGAGGCCAACGGAGCACACCATGACATTACGGCTGCAAGAGGTACACCCATCACTCGTGCACTTCCCGATCGCGTTACTGCCCGTATCGATCGGCGCCGACGTGGTGGGACGCGCGACAGGTAATCGTGGTCTCCTCGAGACCGCCCGCCACACCATGGAGATCGCGGCGGTGGGAGCCGCACTCGCCGGTATAAGTGGACTCGTGGCGCAGGAAGAGGTGAACGTCGAGGGCGAGACGATGGACATGCTGATCACCCATCGCAACCTCAACATCACCGCTACCCTGCTCATGAGCGCGCTCGCGATCTGGCGCAATCGCCGCTATCGGCCATCGCTTGGATATCTCGGCCTCGGGCTGGCTGGTGTCGGCGCGCTGACGTACTCGGCATATCTCGGCGGATCGCTCGTCTACAGGCACGGAGTGGGCGTGAAGGCCGCGGGTGGTCAGTATCGCGAGAACCCGCCAGAGCTGGGCGAGAGCGGCGAGAACGTGAAATTCGCCAAGGACGCCGCCGCGGATCTCGTTCACGGCGTGAAGCATCTCGGCAAGGAGACGGCCCAAGGGAAGATCGTTCCCTCGCTCACCGATGGCGCCCGGCGACGCACGCGTGCCGCGGCGCGGAGCGAGAGCGCCGGCACGGCGTGACGAACGCTTCGCGACGGCGCGAGAGATACGGAACTTCAGCGGAGGAGAACAGTGGCAACCATCGCCAACAAGCTCGTGGAACGGCTAATCGCGTGGGATGTGGATACGATCTTCGGTCTGCCCGGCGATGGCATCAATGGAATCTTCGAGGCGCTTCGCACACACCAGAAGAAATTGAAGTTCATACAGGTGCGTCATGAGGAAGCAGCGGCCTTCGCCGCGTGCGGCTACGCGAAGTACACCGGCCGACTGGGAGTATGTCTGGCTACCTCCGGCCCCGGGGGAATTCACCTCCTGAACGGGCTGTACGACGCGAAGTGCGACGGCCAGCCAGTTCTCGCCATCACGGGGCACACCTTCCACGACCTCATCGGAACCCACTACCAGCAGGACGTGGATCTGGACAAGCTCTACATGGACGTTGCCGCGTACAACCAGCGCGTGATGGGAGAAGCGCACGTGAACAACGTGGTTGACGAGGCAATAAAAACAGCGCTGAGCCAGCGCACAGTTGCGCACATCACGATCCCCAAGGACATCCAGGAGTGGCCGAGCTCCAATGGGCGGCGCTCCGACGCCAACGTACCGAAGCACAGCTCCGATATGTTCTCGGCTCCGCGCCCTCTGCCGCCGCAGCAGCTACTGGAGGACGCTGCAGGGATCCTGAACGGCGGCTCGCGGGTGGCGATCCTGGCCGGTCGTGGATGTCTCGACGCGCGCGCGGAAATACTCGAGATCGCGAAGAAGCTGGGTGCGCCGATCATAAAGCCGTTGCTCGGCAAGGCGGTGGTACCCGACGACAGCCCCTACACTACGGGCGGAATAGGACTGCTCGGCACGGCGCCATCCCAGGACGCGCTGGAAGAGTGTGACACGCTGCTCATAGCGGGGAGCAGCTTCCCGTACATGGAGTTCTACCCGAAGCCCGGTCAGGCGAAGACCGTGCAGATAGACATCGATCCCACTCGCATCGGTCTTCGCCACCCGGCGGATGTCGGGCTCGTGGGCGACTGCAGGACAGTGCTGCGCGGGCTACTGCCGCTGCTGAAGGAGAACCGGAAGAAACGCTTCCTCGAGAAGGCGCAGGAGCGCATGAAGGACTGGCGCGACCTGATGAATGAGCGCGGCACGCGCTCCGACATGCCGATGAAGCCACAGGTCGTCCCCTATCATCTGAACAAGATGCTGGATGACGACGCGATCGTGTCGTCGGACAGCGGCACCATCGCCACCTGGTCGGCGCGCTACATAGATATCCGCGGCGACATGCAGTTCTCGCTCTCGGGGACGCTGGCGACGATGGCGAACGGGCTTCCCTACAGCATCGGCGCCGCGGTGGCCTACCCTGGACGCCAGGTAGTGTGCATCGTGGGCGACGGCGGCCTCACGATGCTCATGGGAGAGATCGCGACGCTGGTGAAGTACAAGCTTCCGGTGAAGGTCATCGTGATCAAGAACAACGTCCTGGGCATGATCAAGTGGGAGCAGATGGTGCTGGACGCCAACCCGGAGTTCGGGGTGGAGCTCCAGCCCATAGATTTCGCCGCGTACGCGCGCGCGTGCGGCGCCGAGGGCTACACGATCGAGCGTCCGGAAGATGCACCAGCGATACTGAAGGAGGCGCTGCGTCACCGGGGACCGGCAATCATCGAGGCGGTAGTAGACCCCGACGAGCCTCCGATGCCTGGCAAGATCTCCACGAAGCAGGCGCTGCACTTCGCCGAGGCGCTCGCGAAGGGGCAGAAGGGGCGCTGGGACATCATCAAGACCGTGGCGGAAGACAAGGTACGCGAAGTGGTCTGAGAATGCGTTGCAGGAGAACGGGGGCGCCGAGCGGTTCGAGCTCGGTGCCCCCGTTCGCGTTTTGCACGTGCAATCCACCTACAGGACTCCCATGCAAATGTCACGAAATGCGCATACGATTCTCCACGTCGTGTACTCCGAGGGCGAGCTCGGCCACGTCTTCAGCAAGGCGTTTGGTGTAGCGGTCTTCGACCGTTCCGCTGAGCGTCACCACGCCGTTTTTCACCTCCACATCGATGTCGCTTGCATCGATCTCGGGATGGCGCGTGAGAATTTCACAGATGTCCTCGTGGATGCGCGCGTCCGACCGTCTGTAGCCGCGCGGTCCGCGGCCGGCAAAATTCCTGCGCGGCTCGTAGCCGGGCACCGGCACGGGCATGTCCCGGTCGTAGCGCATGTCCACCCGGTTGGCGGGTGAGAACGCGATTCCGGCTGAAACACCGGTGACGGGTCCGCGCCCGCGTCCGGGGTAGCCGGGATCTCCGGTTTCGAGGCCATAGTCGTGGCCGTAAACTCCGGCGTAGCCACCGTAGAGCGTGTCCGGACCGTAGCCCACGTAGCCGCCTCCAAAGCCGGCACCTGCCCAGCCTCCGGCGGTGTAGCTCCCACCGTAGTTGCCCGCACCGCCGTAGGGTCCGCGCATGTCACCGCCCTCATCGGCCGTGCGGAACTCGTCGTCGCGCGGCACGTCTATTCTGTCTTCGTTGCTAGCCATCCATTCCTCCTTCGGCTCTGCGCCTCGAGAGAGTGGCAGGATGCGTTCCTCCCATCCGCTACAAGTTCGTTGTGTCCGTCTCGACCGCGCGGTATCGTAGAGCCGTCTCGAGTCGTCGATCCAACGCGGCGCGTCACTCACTGGGCCGCGCGCACGCGACACCTGCCCGACAGGAGAGCACTCAATGCGCCAACTCGTCTTCCGTGCCGCCGCTCGGCTCGCGCCAGCGCTCATCGTAGTGCTCGCCGGATGCAAGTCCGGCGCGAGCAGAGCGCCCGATCTCGGCACTGGTGGCGCGCCGCCCGAGCTGGCCATCACCGGTGCATCTGGGTTGGCGGGAAGCACCGTCTCCTACCGCCTCGACAACAGCGATGGCGGAGTGACCAGCCTGGTGTGGGCCGGGCCGGACGCCGTCTGGAAGACGGTGCTGGTGACGTACCGTGACCTGAATCTCCAGGTCACCAGCCTGAACTCCGAACGCCACCAACTATCGAGCAGCGTTGCTCGCGCTCCCCGGACACTCGGTGGGAAGCCACTCCGCGAGTACGTCGACTGCGGCAACGGCATCGCCGGCCCGCGCGTAGACAGCTACGACGTCGCTTACGCGCTCGTCACCACCGTAACACCCGCACAGGGCGACAGCACGGCCGTGCACAGCACTCTCGTCGCTACCGCGACCAGTCGCGGCGGAACGAGCACCGCACCGGTGGACTGCTCCACTACCGGCCGTCTCGAGAAGCGGATAGCCCAGCTCGTAGCACTCAAGCTCGGCCGCTGAACTAGCAGGTCGCACCTCGGAGCTTGACTTTCCACCATGGTACACCGGCGATAGTTCCTATATCCGGTTGCGCGGCTGTTGCGCACATGAAGGAGAGGAACTTCGATGAGCATCTACACTAGCCGGCTTCTCCGGCGGACGGCGGTGGCGCACGAGACCCTCGAGTGCGTGATAGAACGCCCGAGCGGCTTCTCCTTTCGCGCGGGCCAGTATGTGGACGTCACGCTCCCCGATCCGCCTTGCGATGACCTGCTTGGACCTACGCGCAGCTTCTCGATCGCAAGTGCGCCTGACGAGCGTGATCTGCTGCTTCTCATGCGCCTGCGTGACACGGCGTTCAAGCGCGCGATGGCGTGCATGCCGCTTGGCTCCGCGCTCCTGCTGGACGGCCCTGTAGATGATCTATCTCTATCGGCAAGCGACGACCGAAGCGCGGTGTACCTTGCCGGTGGCGTGGGCGTGGCGCCCTTCCTGGGCGCGATCCGCCACGCGGCGGCACAGGCGCACGAGTTGAATGCCACGCTCTTTTACTCGAACCGCCGCCCCGAGGACGCCGCGTATCTCGATGAGCTGGAGCGCCTCGCGCGAGATGTGAAGAGCTTCCGCTTCGTACCGGTCATGACCGGGATGGAGTTGTCGGAACGACAGTGGCTCGGCGAGACCGAGCGGATCGGCTTGCCGCTTCTCGAGCGCTACCTCCCCTCGCTCCGCGGGTCGTACTACTATCTCTCCGGATCGACGCTCTTCGTATCCGGTGTCCGCCAGGAGCTCGCGAAAGGCGGAGTGCCGGCGAGCGACATACGCATCGAGCTGTACACCGGATACTGATTCATACCGTGCGCGTGGTCGAGTGGCCGCCTCGTGTGGCCGGCTGCTCGACACCGACACGCTCGCGCAGGCGGCGCGCCGCCCCCACCATCGCCACCATGGCCGGCCGCACTTCCTCCCAACGACGCGTCTTGAGGCCGCAGTCGGGATTTACCCAGAGCTGTTGGGGAGCCAGCACGGCGAGAGCCTTCAGCAGCAGCGCCTCTATCGCATCGGTCTCCGGCACCACTGGAGAGTGCACGTCGTACACGCCCGGGCCAACGGCGTTGGGGTAACCGGTCCGGCCGAAGGTATCGAGCAGTTCCATGTCCGAGCGCGACGTCTCGATCGACAGCACGTCGGCGTCCATCCGCGCTACCGCGTCGATGATGTCGTCGAACTCCGAGTAGCACATGTGCGTGTGGATCTGCGTCTCCTCGCGCACGCCGGATGAGGCCAGGCGAAATGCTTCCACGGCCCACCGCAGATACTCGTCTCGCTCGGCGGAGCGAAGCGGCAGTCCTTCACGAATGGCCGGCTCGTCTATCTGGATAACCTGTATTCCGGCCGCCTCCAGATCGAGCGTCTCGTCGCGGATCGCCAACGCCAGCTGCCTGCACGTGCGCTCGCGCGGCTGGTCATCGCGCACGAACGACCACTGTAGCATGGTCACCGGGCCTGTAAGCATCCCCTTCACCGGACGGTGCGTCAGCGACTGGGCGTACACCGTCCACGCCACCGTCATGGGCCGCGGGCGCGCCACGTCCCCGTAGATGATCGGTGGCTTAACGCAGCGCGAACCGTAACTCTGGACCCAGCCGTTACGCGTGAAGACGAAGCCGGAAAGGCGCTCGCCGAAGAACTCCACCATGTCGTTGCGCTCGAATTCGCCGTGCACCAGGACGTCGAGGCCCGCATCCTCCTGAAAGTGAATGGCATCCTGGATCAGGCCACGAATCGTAGCGTCGTATTGGGGCCTGGAGAGCGAGCCAGAGCGAAATGCAGCGCGCACACGGCGCAACTCTCTCGTCTGGGGAAAAGATCCGATCGTGGTCGTAGGAAGCGGGGGAAGCGCCAGCGCATCCGCCTGCTTCACGCTCCGGTCGGCGAACGGAGCGCGCTCCAGCATCTCCGCGCGCACGGCCTGTTCACGCGCCGCTACGGCGGGGACGTGGATCCGTGGCGATGCCCGACGCTCCTCCACCCTTCGGCGCGACTCGGCGAGCTCGCTCTCCACCGCTCCTGTTCCCTCGCGCAGCGCGCGCACGAGGAGCGATAATTCGTGAAGCTTCTGCTTCCCGAACGCGAGCCAGCCGCGCAGCTCATCGTCCAGCTCTTCCTCCCCTTCGAGATCCACGGGCACGTGGACAAGCGAGCACGACGGAGCCACCATGAGCCGGTCAGGTCCGATGCGGCTGGCGGCGAGCGACAGTTTGTCGAGCGCTGCATCGAGGTCGGTGCGCCACACGTTGCGCCCATCGAGCACTCCGAGCGACAGCACGAGCCGTTCCGGTACAGCTTCGAGCGCTGCCTCGAGCTGTTCCGGGGCGCGTACGAGATCAAGGTGCAGTGCGGCAACCGGTAGAGCCAGCGCGGTCGAGAGGTTCTCGCCAAGCCCTCCGAAGTACGTAGCCAAGCATATGCGAACGCCGGAATTGCCAAGCCGCTGGTATGCCTCGCCATACGCGCTCCGCTCGTCCTCGTCGAGGTCGAGCACCAGACACGGCTCGTCTATCTGCACCCAATCCGCCCCTGCCTCGTGCAGCTGAGCGAGGAGCTGTTCGTACACCGGCAGCACTCGATCCAGCCAGGCGAGTGGCGCTCGCGTGCCACCGCGACTCTTCGCCAGCATGAGGAAGGAAATGGGTCCCAGAATCACCGGCCGGGTGAGGATGCCAAGCTCCTTCGCCTCGAGAAACTCATCCACCACTCTCGACGATGCCAGATGGAGCTCCATCCCATCCTCGAGCTCCGGGACGATGTAGTGGTAATTGGTGTCGAACCACTTCGTCATCTCCATTGCAGCGATGCTTTCGCCAGCGGCCTCGGTACCGCGCGCCATGGCGAAGTAACGGTCGAGCTCATCGACACCACCGAGTCGCCCGAAGCGCTCGGGCACTGCACCGAGCATCACCGCCGTATCCAGCACATGATCGTAAAGGGAAAAGTCGCCGGAGGGGACGTGATCGATGCCTGCTCGTGCCTGCATCTCCCAGTTCGCGCGGCGAATGGAGCGAGCGGCCGAAGCGAGCTCGCTTCGGCTTGTGCGGCCGGCCCAATGGTCTTCGAGCGCGCGCTTCAGCTCGCGGTTGGAGCCGATGCGTGGAAATCCGAGGTTGGCGGCAATGGTCATGGCTGGCCCTTATTTAATTCCGGTGTGTGGGTGAAGCTCCGCATGGCACCGCGCATTCGGCGTGACGGAAGTCACGCGCTCGCCCATCGAGCGCCCCTCTTGATTCTATACCCACGTGCAGGATCTAGCTTGCTGTTGTCCCGTCGCTTCCGCGGGCGGCGGGAGAGGAGAGATCCCGAGTGAAATCGGACAATCGCAGCCGGCAGCACCCCGGCGGAGTGCCGCGTGACCGAAACCATTAGCCCGATCAGCCGCCTGATCGAGCGGACACTCGATCCCGCGTTCGCTCTCACCGCGTTCGGCGAGGTGCGAGCCTGGAACCGGGCGATCGAGGAGCTGACGGGCATCGCCACCACCGACGCAACCGGCCGGCAGTTCACGTCGCTCCTCGCGCCCCGTGGCCCGCTCGGTCGGGCGGTAGACATGGACTACTGCGAGCGCGCCGTGCGAGACGGAGGAGTGAAGAGCTTCGACATGCAGGTGCGGACGCCGGATGGTCGTCACCTCTGGCTCAACGTTTCAGTGCTCGTGCTCGATCCGACTCGCTCCAGTCCCGCGCTGGTGGTGCATCTGGCGCACGACATCACATCGAGCAGACTGCGGCGCGCCACTTACGAGCAGCTCGTGCAGGCCGCGCACGACGTGGTCCGGCTGGCGGATGATGAGCCGCATCTCGTGCCGGCGTCGCCGCTCACCGAGCAGGAACAGCGCATTCTTCGCGCCTTCGCCGAGGGGCTCGCGCCCGGGCAGGTGGCACGCTCGCTCGGAATCTCGACGCAAACAGTGCGAAACCACCTGCATCACGTGAACCAGAAGCTCGGCACCCACAACCGGCTGGAAGCGGTAACGCACGCGCAGCGCCGCCGCTTCATCTGACCCGGCTCCTCCGGCGAGCGCGTGACGTAGTGGTACTTCTGTCATCGTCGGCGGTACGTTCGCTGGATTGTTCGACACGGTCGTTACCTCGCATTGTTGAAGAGTCTACAACGCGAGGTGTTCAGTGGTTCTAGTCAGACAGTTGGCAGACTTCGCGGCGCGCTCGGACTTCTCCGAGCTTTCCGACCAGGCACGCCTGCAGCTCCGCATCCGGATCCTCGATTCCATAGGCTGCGCGCTCGGCGCGCTCGGATCCGGCACGATCGCCAGGGTGAGAGACTTCGTCGCTGCATCCGATGGCGACGGCCCCTGCACGCTCACGGGCGGCGGCCGGGCCGCGCCTGACCGCGCAGCGCTCCTGAATGGAGCGCTCGTGCGCTATCTCGACTTCAACGACAGCTATCTCGCACCCGACGAGACCTGCCACCCCTCCGACAACCTCGGTGCGGTTCTGGCCGCCTCGGAGGCGGCGAGGGCCGATGGGCGCACGCTGCTCACCGCGCTCGCCGTCGCATACCAGATACAATGCCGGTTGAGCGACGAAGCACCCGTACGTGACCACGGCTTCGACCACGTCACCCACCTCGCCTACTCGGCATCCGCCGGGGCCGCACGTGCGCTCGGGCTGGACGCGGAGCGCACCGCGAACGCCGTGGCGATCGCCGGCACCGCCCTCAACGCGCTGCGCGTTACACGAACGGGCACGCTCTCGAACTGGAAGGGCCTCGCCGCTCCATTTGCCGCCGCCAACGCAGTCGAGGCAACGCTCCTCGCCAGCCGTGGCATCACTGGTCCGGAAGAGGTGTTCGAGGGCAATAAGGGATTCATGCAGGCGGTCGCCGAGCCGTTCTCGATCGACTGGGCGAGAGAAGATCTCGACCTGGTGAATCGAACGATTCTCAAGCGCTACAACGCGGAGATCCACTCGCAGAGCGCCATCGAGGCAATTCTCGATCTTCGGCGGCGGCATGGCTTCACCGCCGCCGATGTGGAGCACGTGGTGGTGGAGATCTTCGGCGTCGCGCACCGCATCATCGGCGGCGGCGAGGAGGGCGACAAGCTCACGGTAATCACGAAGGAAGATGCCGACCATAGCTTGCGCTACATGCTCGCTGTGGCGCTCCTCGATGGCGAGGTGCTCCCACGGCAGTACACGCTGGAGCGAATCCGCGAAGCGGACGTTCAGACGCTGCTTCGCAGAGTGGTGGCGCGCCCGCGCGCCGACTACTCGACCCGCTTCCCCACCGAAATGGCCGTGCGTGTGCTCGTGACGCTCACCGATGGGCGCACCTTCGACCTCGAGCGCTTCGACTACCCTGGATTCAGCACACGACCGATGACCTGGGACGAAGCGCTCGTGAAGTACCGCTCACTGGGCAGTGACATGGTGGATTCGACGCTGCTCACC
Organism: Gemmatimonadaceae bacterium; assembly: GCA_035700125.1. GTDB lineage: Bacteria > Gemmatimonadota > Gemmatimonadetes > Gemmatimonadales > Gemmatimonadaceae > JADGGM01. The sequence continues at coordinate 23,916 of DASSOX010000143.1, read as the reverse complement.
GACATCAGCGCCGCCATTGGAGAGTTGGAACACATTGAGGTAGCCGAGCTGACCCGCCTGCTCGCTCGCGCCGGCGCACCGGCCGCACAGGCAGATCGCGAGGCCGCATGAAACGAGGAGAGACTACCATGACAGCGACCATCCCATCCGCCCCGCTCGCGGCAGCCGCGGCCCACACGACCGCACGGGCGACCTTCGACTTCCTGCGGCGCAACGAGCGTCCGGACAAACCACGCACGCGTGGGATCACGGAGATCCGCGGCCCGTACTACACACCGCTCGGCAAGCGAGCGCTCGAGGACATCCTCGAGACGATGGGCACGTACGTGGACACGCTCAAGTTCGCCGGCGGGTCGTTCACGCTCATGCCGCCCGATGCGCTCGCCGAGCTCATCGCGCTCTGCCACGAGCACGAGGTACGTGTTTCTACCGGCGGCTTCATGGAGCGCGTGCTGACGCAGGGCGAGGGTGCCGTGTCCCGCTACATCGATACGTGCGCCGACGTTGGCTTCGACATCATCGAGCTCTCCAGCGGCTTCATCACCATTCCGGCCGACGACTGGTTGCGGCTGATCGAGCGCGTGCAACGCGCGGGACTCGCGGCCAAGCCCGAGGTCGGGATCCAGTTCGGTGCGGGCGGGGCCACCGCTTCGGGCGAACTCGAGGTGGAGGGTCAGCACGACGTGGCGTGGACGATCCAGCTCGCGCGCCGCTTCCTGGAGGCGGGGGCTTACCAGATCATGATCGAATCCGAAGGGATCACCGAAAATGTACGGAGCTGGCGCACCGATGTGCCCGCCCGACTCATCGACGCGCTCGGTCTGGAACCGATCATGTTCGAGGCCGCCGACCCCGCGGTGTTCCAGTGGTACATCAAGCACTACGGACCAGAGGTGAACCTCTTCGTGGATCACAGCCAGATCGTTGAGCTGGAGTGCCTGCGCCAGGGGATCTGGGGAACCGCGAGTCTCTGGGGGCGCGTAGTGACGTACAAGTAGTCCGCACGACAGCGCGTTCAATTCAGTGGGTCAGCAGCTGCATCCGGTACCGCTCTTGCGAGCGAGACAGGGATGTTGGCAACGATAACGACAAGGAATGGAACGCACGATGAGAGTCGGACTTCAGGTGGAGGGATACCATCACGGCACGGCCTCCTGATCGGGAGACCGTGCTGGAGGTGGGCCTCGCGGCCGCCGTCGGCCTCCTGCTGGGCGGGGTAGCCGTCCTTCTCTTCGGAAGCGCCGCAGGCAGCGCGCGCCGTCGCTCACGGCGGCACGAGTCTCCCCCGGCACCCGGAAGCGTGCCGCGCGAGCGGCACCAGAACATCGCCACCGTGTCTGCACGCTGATGGGGCGGCTCGCGGCAGCTCGCCGGGCGGAGAGAGAGCGTCGGCGCGAATTCATTGCGCGAAAGCGAAAGCGCCGGCGCTCACGTACTGCGAGTCTCGCGAAGCGCCTGTCGCGTGAGCTGGGCCTCACGAGGCGTGAGATCCGCGAGGGGCGCTTCCAGCGCAGCATGGCGCTCGTCACCGCCTTTTCCGCGATCGTCAGCGGCTTCGAGGCGTACGTCCAGCACCGCCGCGGCGCCTTCTCGCACTGGCTCATGTGGACGCCGGTGTGGCTCACGCCGCCCACCGCCATCACTGCTGCCGCTGCACTCACGAGCGAGCGCGCGGCGCGCGAGGTGCTCCCCGCCCTGTCGCTCGTGTCGCTCGCCGATGGCGTACTTGGCTTCGTGTATCATGTGCGCGGGATCCGCCGCATGCCCGGCGGCTTCTCCGTGGGGCAGTACAACGTGGTCATGGGGCCGCCGGTGTTCGCACCGCTCCTCACCTGCAGCGTAGGCGTCAGCGGTCTGCTCACCGCAGTACTCCGGCGCGGCAGACCGGAGCCGCGCTCGTCGCACGCCGCGAGAGCGCTGGCCCGAATAGCGCAGCGTGGCAGTAGACGTGGGAGGGATGATGCGGCGAGCACTCTCGCCGAGCGGATTTCCGAGGGGCGTTTCCAGCAGCTGATGGCGGTCACCGCGGCGACGTTCGGTGTCCTGGCCGGCGGAGAGGCGTACTTCGAGCACCTGCGTGGAAGCTTCAACCAGCGCATCATGTGGACGCCTGTCTGGGTCACCCCTCCCATGGTTGGAGCGGCGATCGGTGCGGCTTTCAGCGAACGCATAGCGCACGATGTGCTACCGGCCGCCTCCGCGATCACCTTCCTCGACGGGATGCTCGGCTTTGGACTGCACCTTCGTGGAATCGAGCGGATGCCGGGAGGAGTGCACAACCTCCAGTTCAACCTGGCGATGGGGCCACCGATCTTCGCGCCGCTCCTCCTCTGCTCCGTGGGGCTGCTCGGCTTCGTCGCATCGCTTCTGAGACGCCGGACGCGCTGATCATGCTGCGCGATCGCTACCCCGACTCCGATATCCTCGCGCAGCGCGAGCACTGGGACGATGCCACGAGGCGGGTGATCCTCGATCGCGTCTATAACGTCCCGCGCTTCCGCTTTTTCGACGCGCACGCTCGCGCCACGCTCCTAGCGCTCTGTGAGTGCATCGTACCGCAGGGTCACCGGCCGGAGAATCGCAGAGTACCAATCGCGCCGTGGATAGACGCGCGCTGCGACGCCGGTGGCGACGACGGATTCCGCTTCGACGACATGCCCGGCAACCGCGAGGCGTGGACTTCGGGGCTCGAGGGGCTCGACCAGACCGCCCATGCGCTTTCCGGCCGTGACTTCGCGGAGCTGGATGATGAATCGCGCTACGAGGTGCTGCGCGCGATTCGCGATGGCGTCGCCGAGGGCGACGTCTGGCGACGCCTGCCGCCCCGACGCTGGTGGACCTTCGTCGCGCTTCGCCAGATCACGGGCTTGTACTACGCGCACCCATATGCGTGGGATGAGATAGGCTTCGGCGGTCCCGCCTACCCGCGCGGCTACCAGGCGCTCAATTTCGGCGCGCCCGAACCGTGGGAGGCGCGCGAGCAACCCGACCGCGCCGAACCGAAGAAGCCAAGCACACCCGCCGGCGCGCCGCATCCGCGCATTGGCGACTCCCGATGAAGCTGCACGTCCACCTCGCGTCGAACTGGATACTCGACACCGAAATGTGCGAGTACGCGCCGGGCGAGCTGGTGGACTTCTGCATCGTAGGCAGCGGTGCCGGCGGCGGCGTCCTGGCGCAGCGCCTCGCGAGCTTCGGCTTCAGCGTGGTGGTGCTCGAGGCGGGTGAGTGGCACGACACCGAGGAAGACATGGTGTCGGACGAGGCCGGATCGCGCCGTCTGTACTGGAACGACCTGCGCATCACGGGCGGCAGAGATCCGCTCGAGCTGGGAGCCAACAACTCCGGCAGGGGAGTGGGCGGCAGCACTATCCATTACGCGGGGTTCTGCCCGCGACTGCACCCGTCGGACTTCCGCGTGCGCTCGCTCGACGGTGTCGCCGTGGACTGGCCCATCGCCTACGAGGACCTCGAGCCGTACTACGAGCGAATGGAGCGCGAGTATCCGATCTCGGGGCCCGCGCGCTACCCATGGGGCAAGCCGCACGGCTACCCGTACGGACCGCTCGAAGCCGGCACCGCCGGACAGCAGCTGATAGACGGGTGCACGAAGCTCGGCATTCCGGTCGTGGCCGGAGGCCCGGTCGCGATTCCCGCCGGACGAGTGGGCAATCGCCCACACTGCATAATGCGCGGCTTCTGTCTGCTCGGCTGCAAGGTGGGCGCGAAGAGCAGCACGATGGTGAGCCACATCCCCGACGCAATAGAGCACGGCGCCGAGATCCGCACGGGTTCCATGGCGTACGAGATCCCGCTCGATCGCACGGGACGTGTGAGCGAAGTGCGCTACTTCCGTACGATCGCCGGCGGTCGCGTGGTGGAAGAGGCACAGCGCGCGCGGATGGTGATCGTGGCAGGCTACGCGATCGAGACGCCGCGGCTGCTCCTCAACTCCGCTTCGTCACGCGCGCCCGATGGTCTCGCCAACTCCAGTGGTCTGGTCGGGAGGAACCTGATGGCGCAGGCGGGACCCGTCGTGTGGGGCCGCTTCGAGAAGATGATTCGCCAGTACAAGGCGCCGCCGGCGTGCGCGCTCACCGAGGAATTCTATGAAACCGACCCGCGCAACGACTTCGTGCGTGGCTACGCACTGCAGACCGTGTCGCCCCTGCCAATTGCGATGGCTCATGCGATAGAGGAAGGGGCCGGGCTTTTCGGCGAGGAGCTGCTAGCGGCGATGCAGGACTACAACCACTACGCGGCGCTGGGCGTGCTCGGCGAGATCCTCCCGGACGAGCGCAACAGAGTCACCATCCACCCCACGGAGAAGGATGGCTTCGGCATACCCGTGCCGTACGTCCATTTCAGCATGTTCGAGAACGACCGGCGCATGATGCTCGCCGGCGTCGCTCGCGCCGAGGAGGTGCTCGCGGCGGCCGGCGCTAACGAGACGCACTGGGTCAAACGCTTCGCGCACCTGGTGGGTACGTGTCGGATGGGAGCCTCCGCGCGCGACTCCGTTGTGGATCAGTGGTGCCGGAGCTGGGACGTTCCGAACCTCTTCATCTGCGATGGGAGCGTGCTCCCTACACAGGGTTCCGCGAATCCCGCTATCACGATCTCCGCCATCGCCGCACGAACGGCGGACTGGCTTCGAGAGAACGCGCGTAACGTGAGTGAGCCGCGGCGCGATCGCGCAACGGTGAGCGTGTGAGGCGCGGCTCGGATGAGTCCATGTGGACACGCGGTCCGGGACACCGGAACAGCTACGTCTCCAGGTGGCAGGCGATGGTTGCCGCCATTTCATGGGCGGTGAAGTCGTGGATCACGCCCGCCGGTAGCGAATCCCGCTGGGAGCAACGTTCCGCGCGGCCGCGTGACAAGCACCGCCGTCGGTGATCAGCGGCGCCGTGTCAATCGGATAGCTTTCTCAGAGCGGAGCCCTTGTGCATGGCGATGTGATCGGTCTTGTCGCTCTTTATCTCGTACTGCGGCTCCTCCGCACTCGCATGCACCGTGTAGCCCTTGAACTGAATTTTCGACGTGACGACTCTCGTGATGTGGCCCGACACACGCCCCGCCTCCGAGTTCCAGCTCACGTGGTCGCCCACCTTGAAGCGCTTTTCAGACATGAACGAATCTCCTCTCTATTGCGGGTGACATGACGCAACCACCGGTCCATCCGCGCACCAGCACGAAAGTGGGCGAACGTGTCGCTGGAACAGTGTACACGCTCCCGGTAGTTCAACCCTTCCGGCTCGATTTCACGGTGAGCGCGCTGAGACGCCTGCCCACCAACCCCATCGACGTTTTCACGGCCGATTGTCGCTACCTGCACGCTGTACCAGGTCCGCGCCACCCGCGCATCGTGCAGGTACGACAGGTGAGCGACGGCGAGCTCGAAGTGACTATCGATGCCGACGCAGGGGATACAAGCGATCATCAGGAGCTCGTCGCTCTCGTGGCCCGCACGCTTGGCGTGAGTCGCGACCTCTCGGACTTCTACCGCTCCTCCAGCGACGTACCCTGGCTCGACCCACTGGCACGGCGACTGCGCGGTCTCAAGCCGCCGCGCTACCGGTCGCTCTGGGAAGCGTTCGTGAACGCGGTGGTATACCAGCAGGTCAGCCTGCACGCCGCGAGCGCCGTCGTGCAGCGCATCATCCGGGAGTTCGGGACGCCGCTCCAGAGCGAGGGCGCCGAGCTCTATCTCTTCCCCGCGGCAGCGAGCGTGCTTGCGGCCAGTGACGACATACTTCGAGGCATGGGCCTGAGCGCAAACAAGCTCGCCACGCTGCGCCGTGCCGCCGAGGCAATCGACTCTGGGCGACTCGGCGCAGCCACCATCGAGGGGCTCCCGAGCAGCGAGGCGGCAGCGCTTCTCCGCGGCATCAAGGGAATCGGTCCGTGGACCGCCACCGTCATCCTGCTGCGCGGCTTCGGGCGCCTGGATGTATTCCCGATGAACGACTCGGGCGTCGCACGCAATCTCTCGCTCGCTACCGGCGAGCCCGAAGCGAATATGGGACCCGTTCTCGAAGCACTCGGCCCGCATAAGGGGATGCTGTACTTCCACCTTCTTCTTGCCCGTCTGGAGGAGAGAGGCGAGGTTGGGCTCCCGTCCATCCCCCTGCGTTGACCGGGAGCCAAACGGCGCTGGCACTCAGCTGCTTCGCACCGGTTCGGGCGCCCGCCGCCCTACTACGACGGCGGCAACCACTACGAAGACCACCATGCCCGGGATCCACATCACCATCCCGGCCAGTCGCTGGTCGGCGAGCACGGAGGCAGCACTGGCGCCAGGCGCTTCGAGGTAACCGCGGTAGAGCACCGTGCCGTGGAAAGTGATCAGCGCGCCCAGCAGCGCCGACTGAGTCATCCCCGCCAGCAGGTAGATCACCCTCCCCGCGTCGGTGTGCAGCGCCCCGAGCTGCCAGGATGGAGCGATGAGCGGCCACCAGTAGAGCAAATAGCCTGCAAGAAAGCAGAGATGCTCCAAATGGTGAAGATGGTGATTCTCGAGCGCCCTCCCGTACGCGGCGGGGATGTGCCACACCCAGAGCAGAACGGTAGAAACGAGCAAGGCCACCATGGGGCGCGTGAGAAAGACTAACGCTCCACGCAGCGGCCTCGGAAGACGGTGCATGTCACCCAGGAGCGCGCCCACACCCGCTATCAGCAGGGGTGCAGTGATCCAGATCAGGATGTCGTGCGCGAGCATGTGCATGGACAGCAGACGCTCGTCGTTGGCGCCTATCGGAGACATGAGCGCGATCACGACCGAGAGGAGCCCGAGCGTGAAAAGCACAAGATGTCCCCACGATCGTCGCGCGCTTCCGTCATCGCGGCCCTTTCCGATCCAAGCGATTACGTACGCAACTTCCACCATCACGAGCGCGACGACGAGCGGCGTCGCCACCTCCCACTCCCAGACGAAACCGGCGGGGTCGGAGCTCATGGCCGAGCGAAGGCGGTCCTACCCGGCATCGGCTTCCGTTCCCTGCCACGCCTGTCGCAGCCGTGCCAGGATGCTCAGACCCAACCAGCCGAGCCCGATCGACAGCACGATCACGAATGGCACAGCGATGCGAGCGTATACCTGCCACTGCGGAAGGTGTACCGCATAGCGGCGTGGAACGCTGTTCGCTCCGGCCACGAAGAACATGAATATGAAGCCCGCGCCACCGATCCCGTATAACCAGGGAGCCAGGCGAAGCGGCCCCGGATCGCGACGACCGCTCAACTCCGCAACCATGTAGAACAGGTATCCCCACACGAACGCCACCGCTCCGAGGAGGTAGTACGTGTGAAAGTGCGCGGGAACCCACATGGTATTGTGCATCACCTGATTCACAGGGATCGTCGCATCGAGCACCGCCCCGAGCCCGCCGAACACCCATCCCCAGATTCCGAGGGCCAGGAGCATGGGCGCCACCGTCCATCGCATGCCGGAGCGATAGATGATCGTGAGCGCGCCCACGATGGTCACGATGAACGACGGGAGCGCAACCGCGTACGAACCGATCTCGGCCAGCAACTGAAGCTCGGCTGGCTGCGCGAAATCCGCGTAGAGGTGGTGCGAGTAGTTGGCCAGCATGAGGATGATGATGAGATCCCATGCAACCACCACTGCCCAGGTCGTGCGCCACTCGCGGCCAGTGAAAGCCGGTAGCGCCGCGTAGACCAGTGCCGCCGACACGTAGATGCTGAGGTTCGCCATCGTGTGGCCGAAGAGCAGCACCGTATTCTTGGCATACAGCGCATCCACCGACATCAGCCCGGCGGCATGAGCGAACATGGGAACCAGGTAGAGCGTTCCCGCCGCCACCGCGGCGATCGTGTCAATCGAGATGACTGCAGCTATCAGCTCCGCTGGACGCGGCAGCGGATCACGCTTGTCGCGGCCGAACGAGAACAGGTATCGCAGCGCGAGGACCTTCCCCACTCCTCCGTGCGCTTTCGCCAGGGCGTAGAGCAGGTGCACGGAGTAGATCAGCATCCCCATCGCGGCGAAGAAATACCCGGCGTACATCGCGAGGGCAGCATCGGCCGTCCATATGAGGCCATGCATCGGGAGCGGGTATAGCACCGTCCATCCCGCAGCGAAGCCGCCTATGAGCGTCGCCATGATGGTGAACATCATCCCGCCCATGTACACGAAGAACGCCAACCAGAGAGCCCTGGCGCTCAGTCGGGTGGTGGAGCTGATCGCGGCGGCGAGTCCGCCATAGGATGCGAGGAGAATCGAGGCCACCATCCCGGCGCCGTGGAGCGTCATGATCCGATAGAACCACACCGGCGAGATCACGGCCATCCCGCTCTGGTCGAGCCGCATCGTCAACCCGAGAAGCCCCATCAGGAGAAAGCTCCCCAGGCCGGCTAGTATGTAGACAAGGCTTACGCGCAGAACGGCGCCGTTGCTCCGGTCCGGCGCGAAAAGTGTCGTGGCACGCGACGTGGCCGGGATCAGTGTTGCGCTACTCACCGGCTACTTCCTCACCACGGTGAGCGGTGCGGTCATCGTGTGATGTCCCAGCCCGCAGTATTCGAGGCAGCGAATCGTATAACTGCCCGGCTCGTGGAACTCGTACACGAGATGATTCGTGTAGCCGGGCATCGCCTGCACCTGGGCTACCAGCCGTCCTTCCGGATCGTAGATGGCGAAGTCGTGATTCACGTCGCGCGAGGTGACGGCGAAGTCTATCGGTACCCCGGTCTGAAACCGGCTTTGCGAAAGAGTCCACGTCCATTGCGCGCCCGTGACGGCGACGCTCAGTGCAGGCGACCCGATTTCGTTCGTGCGGTCGGCCTCGTATGGAAGCCAGCGCAGCGTGAGAATGAACAGGACGATCGCGACGGCCGCCAACCCGCCGAGCAGCCAGAGTCGGACCCGGGTCTCCGAGCCCTCGAGCTCCTCGAGCGGTACCGCGCGCCCCGAATGCGTCACCACCATTGCCCAGCCGGCTGTCCACACGATGCCGAGTGCTATCAGGACGATCAGGACCATGTGCGGCGCGAGCATGGCTCCCCTACTTCGCCAGTGCCTGCTCGAAGAGGGCGCGCGTCGCATCGCGGCACCCATCCCCGAGGCAAGTCTGCTGTCGGACGCCGACGATCCTGCCACCCGCTATGCGCGGCGTCGCCATCGGCATCTCGAGGCGCGTGCCGTCGGGAAGCATCAGCGTGGGAGTCCCACGCACGCCGTATCGGCTGCGTGCAAGCTCGAACTCCTGCTTCACCTTCTGACGCACAGTATCGCCCGTGAGCGCGCGCTCCACATGGGCTATATCGCCTCCCATATCGCGTACGATGTCGAGCAGCACACCATTGTTGCCGATGTTACGGCTCTCCGCGAAGAACGCCTTGCGTACACGCATGTCCATTACCTGTCGCAGGCGCACGGCCGCGATGTAGCACCACGGTCAGAAGTACTCCGCCCACTCCCAGATCTCCGCCACGTGCGTCCCCTCCATGGATCTCCTCCGATTTCCGTTCAGCGCCTGGCAAAACGCGTCAGCCGCTCACTTCAATGCCTTTACCTTCTCCGGCGGGATGTACCACAGGATGATGTGGTAGTGAGGCACGGCGACTCCCGGGTGCGCCGGCGTGAAGAGTACGGATACGTGATCCACCTTCTTCCCTTTCGCTACCTCGAGGTCGTCGAAGCTCTTGTGATCATCCATGTCCTTGATCGGAATCATGTAGACCGTATTCACCAGGTTCCCGTCGTGATCGTACCCGAGCCACGGGCCGGCGGGGATCGTGGATGGCACCACGTACAGGTCGCCGAGACCCGGGAGGAAGCACGGAAGCTCGACGAGCTTGCAAACCTGCTTGTACTGCCCACCCGGGGGCGCCTTCTCCTGAGCCGATGCTGCACTGGGTGCCGCCGCCAGCAGACCGCCTGTAACCGCCAGCACCGCCATTCCGTAGCCGATGCGCGTCATATCGCCTTACTCCATGTGAGCATCGAGAAGCGCGCCGGATCCCATGCTCACAGTGAGCCCGGCGACTGGGCACGACTCTGGCGGCGCTCACTATGAGATGGGCGCCGCCAGCTGCACGTCAGTCTCCGCATACACCGTGCGCGACCAGAGCAGGAGAGTAAGCGTACAACCTTCGCTTCTTTTCGCAGCATGGCCGGTAGTGCGGTACGAGGCGGTATCCGACGCGCGTGTAGATTCCTGCATCCCCCTCACTCCGGAGCGTGTTTCGCAATGAAGGCCGTACGATACCATGGGCCACGCGCGCCCTTTCGCCTCGAGGATGTGCCTATGCCCGAGCCGGGGCCGGGCGAGGTTCGCGTTCGCGTGGAGGCAGCCGGCGTGTGTCACACCGAGCTGCATTTCGAGTCGGGCCTTCTCGATCTCGGTATCGCGCCGGTGACAATGGGCCACGAGATCGCCGGTACCGTAGACGCAGTCGGGAGCGGCGTCACCGATCGGCGCCCGGGCGACAGGGTAATTCTCTACTACTACTCCGGGTGCGGCCGCTGCGAGTGGTGCCAGCGAGGAGAGGAGAATCTCTGCGCCACACCGCGCGCGGAGCTCGGCTTCATCAGCGACGGTGGCTACGCGGAGTTCGTGGTGGCGCCGGCGCGCAACGCGGTACCGATTCCCGACTCGCTCTCCTTCGAGGAGGCCGCGCCGATCGGGTGCGGCGTAACCACAGCCCTTCACGCATGCGAGCTGGCGCGTGTATCCGCCGGTGACACCGTGGTGGTGTACGGCATGGGCGGCGTGGGCTACGGACTCGTACAGATCGCGCGGCTGCGCGGAGCGCGAGTGATCGCCATCGGCCGCTCGCCTGCAAAGCTCGAGCTGGCCGCCGAGCTCGGTGCCGCTGCGACAGTGAACGCCGGGCAGGTAGACGACGTGGCGGCCGAAGTGCGCACGCTCACGGATGGTCGTGGAGCGGATGTGGTATTCGAGCTGGTGGCCAACACGCCCACCATGGCCGCCTCCACCGCCATGCTGGCGCGTCGCGGACGGCTCGTCTTCGTGGGCTATTCCGAGGACAAGTTCACGGTGCATCCCATCCAGCTAGTGATCCTCGAGGCCCAGGTGCTCGGCTCGGTGGGCAATACGCTCGCGGAGCTCGAGGAGGCGGTGCGACTGGTCGCCGAAGGAAAGGTTCGCACCGTGGTGGACCGCGTACTGCCGCTGGAGGGATACTCCTCCGGCCTCGACGCGCTGCGGAAGGGGAGCGTGGTGGGGCGCGTCGTACTCGCACCCCACCACTCGACGTGAGCTCCTTTCTCCTCCGACTCCGGCGCTACTGATCAGCGATTCACTGCCTCGATCTTTCCACAGGCGATCGGGAGCGTGACCTGTGCCGGTATGGTGCCGAGCGACGCGGCAGTCGAGGGAAGCTTCGTGTCGGACGGGACGCCGTGGATGTAAACGACGCGATGAGTGAGATCGAGCTTCTGCCCGCTGAACTTTTCCGCGAAGGCCTTCTCCAGAGCACTCAACGAGACGGTCTTGGTGTAGCGGTAGGAGCCGCCCGCGTTCGACTTGGGGTAGCTGTCTGTGACTACCTCCATGCTCACCGGATCGGCTGTGAACGGCACCATCGTGGTTCCGGACATCGGCTCCGTTTCCATGAGATCCACCACGCCGTCGTGGTTCGCGTCTGCATCCTGCGTGGCGCAGGTGGCATCGCGCCCGTCGGTGAAACCGTGGAAGTGCTGCAGGTGCGTCATGTTTGCGGGTGCGTTCCGCACGTTGATGCTGATGGTCAACGAATCGCCGCGCACGGTGAAGCGCGCGATCCCGCTGGTGTGGGTCGAGGCGGCGTCGCTGTTGAGCGGCTTGAGCTGCGCTATGTAGACAGTCGGCGCCGACGGCACCGACTCGGTGGCACGGTCGCCCTGGGCTGAGACGCCCACGGCGGTGATTGAAGCAGCGCCGATGACCGTCAGCGCGGTGATGACTTGTTTTCTCATGGTAGACCTCGTCAGATTGTATTTCACTGCAAGCTTCTATCGGCAAAGTCCCTTCTCGTTGCTCGCCTGCGAGTGACGCTTGTCACACCCCCCTGACGCACGGGCACTGTACCGTTGCTCTCGTAGAGCTTACGCCCACGAGCCGTGACAAGGCGCGAAGCTGGAGGATCGCCTTCGCATCCACAGGCACGTAGGCCGGAACCCGACACCGAATCCGGCATTCCCCGAATGTGGCAGCCTGCCGCGGCGGCTAATCTGCCGTTACCACCTACGGGAGGTCGTCATGTCGCGCCACCGGATTCTGATAGTCTACGCCAGCCATTACGGCCAGACCGCTCGCATCGCGCACTTCATCGCCGACGAGTTGCGCGCCGCGGGCGACATGGTCACGCTCTCGAGGGTGGAAGACTCGAGACGCGGCATGGCCCCGGGGCAGTTCAACGGCGCGATCGTCGGAGCGTCCATCAATTTCGGGAAGCATCAGCGTTCCATCACTCGTTTCGTGCGCGAAAACGTCGAGGAGTTGGGGCGCATCCCCTCCGCTTTCTTCTCCGTGAGCGGTGCCGCGTGCAGCCCCGACGGTGCTGTCCGCGCCACCGCGCAGCAGTACATTGCCGACTTCCTCCGCCGTACTGATTGGCAGCCCGCGATGACCGAATCCATCCCGGGTGCCATGGCGTACACGAAATACTCGCCCTTCATGCGTTGGCTGATCGGGCGGATCTCGCGGAAGGAAGGTGGACCGGCTGATACTTCCAGAGACTATGAGTTCACCGACTGGGAAGAGGTGCGGCGCTTCGCCCACCGCTTCGCCGCCGCACTGCCGCAGGAGGATCGGCCGACCGCGTTGGCGGCACGGTGAGGGTTCAGCCACCGGAGAATCAGCTGAAACGACACTGGCCCGGTACGGCGACCTGCCTGGCCGACCCACAGGAGAGAGCAATGCGCGTAGCTGACCTCATGCACACCGATCTTTCGACGGTTCCCCCCGACGCCCCGATTTCGGACGTGGTGCAGGCCATGGCGGATGGCCACGTCTCCGGTCTCCCGGTAGTCGATTCCGATGGCAAGGTGCTCGGCGTCGTCACGGCGACCGACGTTTTGCAGGCCGCTGCGGAGCAGGAGGACAGGAAGGCGCGCACCACGCTCTTCGAGCACACCACTGCACGCGACCTCATGACCCCGGGTGCGGTCACGATCGAGCCCGACGCCGACGTGCGGCAGGCGGCGCAGCGGATGCTCTACGGCGAGGTGCGGAGACTATTCGTAGAGGAGAAGGGCCGGCTCGTGGGCGTGCTCTCGCAGACGGACATCGCGCACGCAATGGGAAGCGGCAGGCTCTGAGCAGCGCAGCCCGCTGCCGTCAGCGCGCGTCGGGCTTACTTTACCTGGTCCACCCCGGGAGCGCCGCCAATCGGTGGCGCACCGGTGGAACAGATAATTCCCTCGCTCGCGTCAGAAATCGCCGCCATGCGCTCTCACCGCAAGCTCGTAATCGGAATAGCCGTCGCCATCGGCGTCGTCATCATCCTCCTCGCGGTTCTCCCGTACCTCTTCCGCGACCGCATCGCGGCGCGGGTGCGCGCGGAGATCGCGAAGTCGGTGAACGCCGACGTGCGCTGGAGCAGCGTCGGCATCGGCCTCCTGCGCAACTTCCCCAACGTCACTTTCCGACTCAACGATCTGGTGGTGATCAACCAGAAGCCGTTCGCGGGCGACACGCTCCTGGCAGTGGACCAGTTTCGCGTGGTGCTCGACCTGGGGAGCGTGCTCCGCAACGTCACGAGCGGCGGCCCGATAGTGGTGCGTGAGGTCAACGTGGCGGAGCCTGCGGCACGCCTGCTGGTTTTGAAGGACGGCACCGCGAATTGGGACATCATGCGCGAGAAGCCGCCCGCGGAGCGAGCCGACACGAGCAAGCCGATGGCTGTGTCGCTTCGCAAGCTCGCGGTGAACGGTGCGAGGATCTTCTTCGACAACCGCCAGTCCGACCTCAGCGCCGCGGTCGCGGGGCTCGATGTAGCGCTCGACGGCGACTTCACCCAGGATCGCTTCGACCTCGGCACTCGCGTGAAGGCGGACGACGTGACCGTTCGCTTCGCCGGGATCACGTACCTCGACAACGTCGCACTGGGACTCGACACCGATGTAGGCGCCGACATGCGCGCGAAGCGCTTCACCTTCGATGACGACCGGCTCCGGCTCAACAACCTGACGCTCGCCTTCGGCGGCTCCGTTGCCCTGGGGGATGAGAATACCGCGCTCGACCTCACCTTCTCCACGCCGAGCACCGACTTCGGCGACATCCTTTCGCTCGTGCCGGTGGTCTACTCGAAGGACTTCGCGAAGGTGCGGACCTCGGGCAGGATGTCGGTTTCCGGCAAGGTGAAGGGAGACTACGGACCCAGGGCCTTCCCCGCCCTTGCGGTCAACGCGAAGGTGGAGAACGGCAGCTTCAAGTATCCCGACCTCGCGCTCCCCGCGCGCGACATCGCGCTCGACCTCGCCGTGGACAACCCGGGCGGCAACGTAGACAACACCGTGGTGAAGCTGGACCGCTTTCACGTCGTGATTGGCCAGCGCCCGCTCGATGCCCGACTCGTGCTCAGCACGCCGGTGAGCGATCCCGAAGTGCAACTCTCGGCGAAGGGAGCGGTTGATCTGGCCGATGTGCGCCGCACGGTGAAGATCGAGAATGTGAAGGAGCTCGCCGGGCTGCTGGCCGCGAATTTCGCCGTCCACACCAGGAAGTCGTGGGTGGATGCGGGGCAGTATGACAGGATCTCCGCCTCCGGTACCCTGGCGGCGTCGCACGTGGCGGCCAGCGGTGACGCCTTGCCCCATCCGATCGCGCTGGATACCGCGCAGCTTCGCTTCACGCCGCGGCGCGTGGAGCTTCCTACCTTCGTGGCGAAGATCGGGAGCAGCGACGTGCGCGCCAACGGCTCGCTCGAGAACCTCATCGGCTTCGCGCTCCACGACGATGTGCTGCGCGGCCAGGCGACGGTCGCGAGCAACAAGTTCGATCTCAACGAGTGGCGCTCGGACAAGGAATCCGAGATCATCCCGGTCCCCGCCAACGTCGACTTCAACCTCGACTTCTCGGCGAAGCAGGTCGCCTACGGGAAACTCGATATTGCCAACGCGCGCGGCCGCGTGCTGGTGAAGGATCAGCGCGTGACGCTCGACGGCTTCCGCATGAACATGCTCGGAGGCGGCGTACTGGCGAACGGCTACTACGAAACCACGGATCTCGCGAAGCCGACCTTCGCGTTCGATGTGGACGTGGATTCCGTGGACATTCCCACGGCGTTCGCCTCGCTGGTCACCTTTCAACAGTTGGTGCCGCTCGCCAAGTACGCGCGAGGGAAGTTCTCCTCCACACTCACGCTCGAGGGGCCGCTCGCCCAGAACATGATGCCCGTGTTCGACGTGCTCACCGGGAAGGGCCAGTTCACCACGGCGGGTGTCGCCATCGAGAACTTCCCGCCCCTGGACAAGCTCGCGGACGCGATTCACGTCGAGCAGCTCCGGGATCCCATGATGCGCGCCATCAAGGCCGCGTTCACGATCGAGAAGGGCCGGCTGTTCGTGAAGCCCTTCGAGGTCAATATCGGGAACGTGGCAATGACCGTCTCCGGGTCGAACGGGCTGGACCAGTCGCTCGATTACGATCTCGCACTCGCAGTGCCCACGTCGCTCCTCGGTTCGAGCGCGAACCAGGCAATCAGCAAGCTCGCCGCGAACGCCGGCCGTGCGGGGATCGATCTCGGGGACGCCGCCGCGGTGTCCATTGGAGTGAAGGTCACTGGCACCGTCACCGACCCCAACGTGCGCCCATCGTTCACCGGAACCGCGAGCTCCCTGAAGGAGGGCGTACAGCAGGCCGTACAGAATCAGGTGGAGACCCGGGTAACCGAGGCGAAGGAGAAGGTGGACTCGGCGGCGATCGAGGCACGCAAGCGCGCGAGCGCGCAGGCAGAGCAGATCATCAACGAGGCCGAGCAAAGGGCGGCGCAGATCCGAGCCGCAGCGGACACCGCTGCCGCCCGCGTGCGCAGTGAGGCAGACGTCAAGGCTAAGGCGCTGGTCGAGAAGGCCAGCAACCCCGCGCTTCGGATCGCCGCACAGGCGGGCGCCGACAAACTGCGGCGCGAAGCTGATGATCAGGCCAACAACATCATCCGCGAGGCCGGCGAGCGTGCCGATTCGCTCGTGGCCGATGCACGCCGCCGCGCCGCCGCGATCGCGCCACCCGATTCAGCGGTACCGTGAACGTTCAGGCAGGCGCCTCCCTCGAACATCAGGGAGTCGCCTGCGCTGGAAATTCTTCCGAACTCGGCGCATGGCTGCCGCGCATGGCTCCGCAGGTCAGCACGTCATGCGCCGAGGCGGCCGGCGCGCGCAGCTCCGCATACTGCCGCGCGTGCCGGCCCACGACTCACTTCGAGCTCGCCTGCTCGCCGAAAAGCTTCTTGTCGAGCGACTGCGCCGCGAGCATGTGCGCCTTGAACGCCGGCTCGACCTTCTGCACGAGCCCCTTCAGCTCCTCGTTCTGGATGGCCGGGATGAGCTGCTGATCCATCGCATCGAGTACCGCCTTGTGGAAGGCAACCTCGTGGTCGAGGTAGGCCTTGTCGAAGTCGGCGCCGTGCTTGGCGCGCAGCGTGGCCATCGTCTCGGCCTGCTGCTTGGCGCTCTGGTCGTTCTTTGGCGGTGTGGGAGTGACGCCAAGCTTCTTCGCGAGGTCGCGCCCCTGCTGGCGAACCACGCGGTGGTCGCGGGCGAACATCGCGCCGAGGTCGCGCACTTCCTTCGAGTGGCCGCGCTGGGCCGCGAGATCGCCGGTCTCGATGTCCGCGGTGTTCGCCGCATCGAAGATGGCTACGATCGTGGGATCATCGAGCGCCACGCGCGTGGCATCGATTGCCGACGCTGCCGGTACGGCGTTGGCGCTCGGCGCGCTGAGCGCGACCGCCGGGAACACGCCCGCGGCGAGAATGGCTGCCGCGGCGAATGGAACAGTGACCTTCCGCATGAGTGCCTCCAATTATGGATCGAGTTGAGAACTGTCGAGACGAAGCGGAACTGCTGGGCGCAGAGTATATGGGGTGATTCGCAATATGTCAATGTATTTTTTGACAAATTGCACAATCTCGCTCTCCCTGCTATATTCGCACAGCCACCGGACCGAGGTAACCATGCTCCTAACCCGTTGGAGCCAGAAGTTTTATCAGAGCACACGCGGCCGCATCGTCGGGCTTCTTCGCCAGGCGACGCTCACCGTGGACCAGATCGCCACGGCGCTGGGCCTGACCGACAATGCCGTTCGATCGCACCTCACCAGCCTCGAGCGCGACGGCCTTGTGGAGCAGAGCGTGTCGAAGCGCGGCGGCGTGGGAAAGCCCGCTTACGAGTACCGGATCGCCGCGGACGCGGAGCCACTCTTCTCGCAGGCGTATCTCCCGGTTCTCGTCCAGCTCCTCGAGGTGCTGCGCGACCGACTCCCTCCCGCGGAGCTCGAGCGAGTGATGAACGACGTGGGGACGCGAATGGCGCATGGCCAGAGCGCGGAGACAGGAGAGCTCGAGAAGCGCGTGCAGGGAGCTGCCGCACTTCTGGACGCGCTCGGAGGAATCACCGAGGTGGCGAGGACCGACGCTGGCGACCTGGCGATTCGCGGCTTCAGCTGCCCACTCGGCGCCGCCGTGCAGGGACACCCTGAGGTGTGCAGCGCGGTGGAGACGATGCTATCCGATGTGATCGGCGTCCCCGTTCGCGAGTGCTGCGAACGCGGCGACCGCCCGCGCTGCTGTTTCGAGGTGAACGCGAAGAGCGCCTGAGCGCTCCGACAATCGGCGCAGACAGGCTGATACAGTGCCACCTTCCGCCTGGCCCTGTTGAACGTTCAGGGTCCGGGGTGCGGCGTTCCCCAGGTGTGACGCGCAGTATCCTCGCGGTGTGCGACGGCTCGCCGTGAGATCAGAGCGGACCGCCGAGCGAGAACGCCTCTCTCACATCACGCAGCACCGAGTGCGTCGTCTCGTCGCCTCGTGCCGTGCCCTCGCGCAGCACGTCGCGCACGTGCGCGCGGTCGTTCGCAAGCGCGGCTCTCCGCTTCCGCATGGGTGCGATCACATCTTCGAGCACGCCCTCGAGCCGTCGCTTGAGCGCCATGTCGCCGAGTCCGCCGCGGCGGTAGTGCTCCTTCGACTCGGCAACTGCTTCCGAATCCGGGTCGAACGCGTCGAGGTAGGCGAAGACCACATTCCCCTCGACACGCCCAGGGTCCGACGCACGGACGTGTCCCGGGTCCGTATACATGGCGTGCACCAGGCGGCGTATCTCCTCGGGCGGCGCGGTGAGCGGGACCGCGTTCCCCAGCGACTTGCTCGCCTTGCGGCCATCGATCCCCGGTAGCCGCGGAGTCTGCGAGAGAAGTGCGCGACACTCTGGAAGGATCTCCCGTTCGCCGAGCCTATTCACGCGACGAACGATCTCGTTGGTCTGTTCGATCATCGGGAGCTGGTCATCTCCCACCGGCACGAGCGTAGCGCGGAATCCGGTGATGTCGGCGGCCTGGCTCACCGGATAGCAGAGGAAACCCGCGGGGATGTCGCGCGCGAAGCCCCGCAATTCGACCTCCGCTTTCACGGTGGGGTTACGCTCCAGACGCGCAACGGTCACCAGGTTGAGGTAGAGTACCGTCAGCTCCGCGAGCGCGGGGAGACGCGACTGCACGGCGATATCGGTCAGTGCCGGGTCTATTCCCGCGGCGAGGTAGTCGAGCGCCACCTCCTCCACGTGCTCGGCAACGTGCGCGGCGCGACCACTGGAGTCGGTCAGCGCCTGGAGATCGGCAATCAGTAGAGTCTGTGCGCACTTCCCCTGAAGCGCCACACGGGTGCGCAGCGAGCCCACGTAGTGTCCCAGGTGAAGGGTGCCCGTGGGCCGATCGCCCGTGAGAATCCTGTCGCTGGATTTCACGGCATCCTGCTCTACGGCGGCTTCCTGCGCTGGAGGCGTCTGGTCGTCCATGTTGGACTGTTCGAGTACGGTGTCGTGCTGCATCGGTCGAGCTCCTCGAGAGAGTGAGGGGTCCGCTCGATGCCGGCTTCACACGTGCCGTGGCGCAACGAAGTGCAGCCGAAAAGGACACGGGGTCGCTCGATATCGAGCGACCCCGTTATTCAGCGCGGACAGACGAACGCGTTCTAGCGGGCCGCTCGGGAAGCGGTCCACCGCCAGCTCTTTCGCGCGATTGCCCGTCGCTTGGTCATCCGCCAAAGATAGCGGCCGGCTGAAGCCGCCGGAAGGCACCCTTGCGCGCCGGATTCTTGCATCCGGATAATCATGAAACTTCGCGAGGCAAACCATGGCAATTTCGGGAACTCACGGTAACGCCAGCCACTTCTTGGCTGGTGTCGAGCGGGGGCATCCGCACGAGGTTCTTCGCGCGGGCGCTCTGGGCGCTGTCGTAGTCTGGGTCTGGATATTTTTCATAGGCGCACTCAATGGGGCGCCGTTGCGACTCGCCACGCTTATCGGCAGTGGACTGATGCACGTAGTCCGCGCCACATCCACGCCTGAATGGGTCGCGGTGGTGGTCTTCACGGTATTCCACTTCGTCGTGTGGTTCGGTCTCGCTGGCATCATGGCGGTGGTGCTCAAAGTGGCCATGCGTACGCCGGCGGTACTGATGCTTGCGGCCGTAGTGTCTATTCTCCTCCTCCTCGCTCTGGTAGGCATCACGATGATTTTCGCGAGCGATGGGCTCGGCGGAGGATTCGCCTGGCCGGCAATCTACGTGGGGAGCATCCTCGGACTTGCAGCAACGTCCTGGTACCTGATCCGCTGGCATCCGGAGGTACGCTCCGAGCTGGCGCACGTGGACGACGACTCGTAGGCGACGTAGAGGCCGGCTGGCATCACTCCCGGTCGTGCATCGACGAACGACGTGAAGAACCGCGCGGCGATCGTAGCGCCGAGCGGCGCTAGCGCCCTATCCAGTACGTCGCCTTGATCTGGAAGACGTTAGTGGCTCGATCTCGTCCGATCTGTCTGAACGCATTGCCGAAGCCCATGTCGCCATCCGGGTCCTCACCGGAGCGCTGCTGTGTCCAGACGAGATAGAGCGTCGAGCCTGGACGATACTCCCAGCGCAGCACCGCGGTCCCGCGCAGTGACGTGTCGGTGAAGTCCGGGTTCGAGAAGGTGAACGACTGCGCTGGCCCCCCACCGTCGGGATCCACCTGATAGCGGTTCGAGGGCCCGTCGTAGTCGATGGTGCCGACGTCCCGGCCATACTGCAGCTTCCTGCTGCTTCGCGGAGCGGCGAATTCGCGGAAGGAAGTGTAGTTGCCGCTCGCGATGAACGGCTGGGCGTAGAGCTGCAACGTCAGGTCCGGTGTGAAGGTCCAGTTGACGCGCGTGTCGAGCGAGATGGCCCTGGTGCGGATCGAACCGAACACGTACCGCGTTCCGTAGAACGCCGTCGCGGTGGGGTCGGGTACGGCAGTCAGGAACTGAGCCGCGTCCTCATTGGTGCGGTATGTCGGCGAGAGCTGGATGAAGATGTTGGCGGCCGGCTTCAGAGCCAGCCCCGGGCTCAGCTTGAGACTGTGCGTCGGGTCGCCGATGCCGCGCGTCAACTGCGCTTCGAAATCGAACACTGCAGTCGAGCGGGCATCGGTGGATACTTCCACGTCCACCAGGTCGTAGCCCGCGCGCTTCACCACGGGCCCCCCGCGCGTGAGCCGGTCGTCGAACGAGGGGACGTCGTGGATGACGAACGTCCGCAGGTTCCAGTAGTTCGGGAACTCCATCGAGTAGAAGGCCTGCAGCTCCGTCTCCGTGCGATCGCCATCGTAGTTGTACTGCGTGGCTCCGCCGAATGTGGTGAAGATGCTGCGGTACCAGCTCGTGGGCGTGGTCCAGTGCGCGCCGATATTCCCGTTGAACCACATGTAATCGGCCCGATCGAGATAGGCGAGGTCGTTCACCTCGAAACCCGGGCTGCGGATGTTGGTCATCGCCTCCCAGAGCAGCGTCCCGTTGTCCTTCGCCACGCGCGTGAAGAGCCCATAGCCGCGCAGTGCAGTGGCGGTCGTATCGTAGCTGGCGTCGAAGATCCCTCCGCCGCTGGTATGCCGATCGGGGCGCTGAAAGTACCGCGCGCTCGAGCGTTCGGTGCTCGCGATCGCGGCGGGAGAACCGGCGACGTTCGAGACCAGCATACTCCCCATCCACGAGTACTCGCGCCGATGCCAGGTGTGGTTCCAGTCGATGCCGCCCGCCTCGGCGTGGCTCCTGAGACTGGCGCGCACGAGACTGTCGCGAGTCTGCCGAATCGTGGAAGTGACGATCCCGCCTATGGTCGTCGCGCCGTTCCCCAGGTCCTTCTTCACGCGGGCGACGAAGTAGTTGGTGAGCGGCTCGACGATCTGGGTCGCTTCCGGCGCGCCCGGCGCTGTCGTATAACGAGCGCGTTCCCTGTTCGTGACCGCGTCGAGCAGCCCGACCGTGTACCCACTCTGCGTGCGTCCCGTGATCTTCGCCGCGCCAAGGATGGCGGCGTTGTCCGGCAGATCGGCGTATGCGGCGATGCCGCTGATGTAGGGCGCGAGTTGTGGCGGCCGCCCAATCCGACGCGAATAGAACGCGCTCAGACTCGAGGAGTTGCTGCAGAACATGCAGCTGAAGCCACCGAAGTCGAACGCGCTCGCGCCGGCCACGAAGAAGGGGCGCTTCTCGTCGTAGTAAGTTTCGAAAGCGCTCAGGTTGAGCGAAGCCGGATCGACTTCGACCTGGCCGAAATCCGGATTGAAGCTCGCGTCGAGCGTGAGGTTGGAGGTGAGCAGGTACTTGAGGTCACCACCGACGTCCATACGCACTTGGCGTCCATCGTTGTAAGGGTCGCCGGGCTTCACGGGCTGGAAGGTGCTCCCCATGACGACGTACGGGAGCAGCTCGAGCTGGCGCGCCCTGCTGGCGATGGTGAGGCCGCCGAGGTGGCCATAGAAGGCGGGCCCCCCGGAGGCGTTCCGGCGCCAGAACGCCCACATGTCGCGCTCGTTTCGGCGGTCGATGTAGCGCCAGATCTGCATCCCCCACGTCTGCTCCGTAGCGCGCGAGAAGCGGAGCTGGCTGAACGGGATGCGCAGCTCCGCCGTCCATCCGGCCGAGTCCACGTGCGCGGCAGCCTCCCAGATCGGATCCCACGACGGATCGCCATCGAACTGGTCGCCCTTGACGCCAGCCGGGTTTACCTCGAACCACGCATTGTCGATATGGTTGTGGTACGGATCGAGATTGACGATGAGCTTGTCGGTGGTGAGTGAATTGAAGGAGCCGTTGTTGCCGTTCGCGTCGAGAAGCTGATCGCGTCGCGCGAGTGGCGCGACTACGCCCTCCGGCTCGCTCATGCGCGCTCCGATGTAGAGCGCTTGGTCGTCGTAGAGAATCCGCACCTCCATCGGCAGCGAGGCGGGCGTGCCTTCTTCGGGCTGGAACTGGCGGAACTGGGTGATCGGTGTAGCTCGCTGCCATGCGGCTTCATCGAGCTTTCCGTCCATGGTGACAGCGCCCTCGCGCCGCGCCGCATTCGCTACTGGAGGTGGAGTGGGGTGAACCGACGCGCCCGCGCTCTGAGCGCGCGAGGCCACGGGAATGACGATTGCGGCGAGCACGAGGCGCGCGCTGGAGCGGATGAGAAAGTTCGAAGGCATGCGGCCAGGGGTCCGATGAACGACTACGGCGACCCGGCTACGCGAGCCAACCAATCAGTTGGATGCTCGAACCGCGCGGATGGTTTGACGGAGGAGGCCTGGCTGGCGGGGAGCGCCGAAGACGATCATCGTCGCTACTGTCGCGCCGGCGCTGATATAGTCTCCGGATTCGTCAAGGCCGTGGAGCCACCGGGCCATACTCCGCGCCACTATGGCTACCTCTGGAGTGCGGAGTGAAGCTCAGTTCGCGCGCAGCGCGACGGCCGGTTCGATCCTCGCCGCTCGAACCGCCGGGACCCAGCACGCACCGATCCCGACGACTGCCATGATCAGTGCCACGATTGCGAGTGTGACCGGATCATGAGGAGACACTCCGAACAACAGGCCGCGCATGAGCTGCGTTAGCGATACCGCGCCCGTGACGCCGACCGTGAGGCCGATGAGGACGAGCTGCCCGCCTTCCGACAGCACCATGCGCTGAATCCTGCCGCTGTCGGCGCCGAGGCTCATCCTGACGCCGATCTCGTTCGTGCGGGCGCTCACCGAGAACGCCAGCACACCCGCGATCCCCACCGCGGCGACGAGCATGGCAAGAGTGCCGAAGGACGACACCAGCATCGCATTCAGGCGCCTCGGCGCCACACTCTCGTCGCGGATCTGCTCCACCGTCAGCACATGCTCGATGGGCTGATCCGGAGCTGCCTGCCGCACGACGCGCGTCGCTGCTGCGGCAAACGACACCGGATTCGACCTGGTTCGAATCACGAATCCGCCCGAGGGAAAATCGCCCTGAGCGAAGGGGATGAAGGTGGCCGGAATCGGCGCTGCATCGAGCCCGCCATCCTTCGTGTCCCCAACCACCCCGACCACCGTGCGCCAGTCGCCCGAGACGCCGATGAACTTCAGCACTTCGCCGGTCCACGCCACCCGCTGGCCAATGGGATCCTGATTCGGAAAGAGCTGGCTCGCGAGCGTCTTGTTCAGGACCACGACGCGCGCACTCCCCGCGCGATCGGTGGACGTGAACGCGCGTCCCTGCAGCAGCGGAATTCCCGCGGCGCTGAAGTAGTCGGGACTCGCCGTGCGATATTCGGAGTGCGGCTGCGCCTGCCCGGGCGCGACCGGGTGCCCGTCGGCCTTGATGTCGAGCGTGATCCCCGATGTGCGGAGGGGCATGTTGGATCCGATCCCCACCGCCGAAACGCCGGGGAGCGCGGCAAGCTGGCTCCGAATCCGTTCGTA
>DASSOX010000142.1:0-14380 GCA_035700125.1 Gemmatimonadaceae bacterium | reverse complement strand
TCTGGTATCGAACTCGCTCGGTGCCATGCCGCGTGCCGTCCCGGAGCGCCTCGCCGAATACTGCGACCTGTGGGCGACGCGCGGCGTGCGGGCATGGGCGGAGGGGTGGTGGGAGATGCCGGTGCGTGTTGGAGATGAGATCGCTCCGCTCATAGGCGCGGATTCAGGCGAGGTGGCGATGCTCCCCAACGTCACCACTGCGCAGGCCGTCGTTCTCTCGTCGCTCCGCTACGAGCCGCCGCGCGACACCATCGTGATGACCGGGCTCGATTTCCCATCGGTGCGCTACGTGTACGACGCGCTGGCGGCACGGCTTGGCGCGCGCATCGTGGTGGTGCCTGGCGACGACGACTCCGCCGAGTCGGTGAATACCGACCGGCTGCTCGCGGCGATAGATGAGCGCACGCGTCTGGTGGCCGTCTCGCACGTGCTCTTCCGCTCGGCCTACGTCATGGACGCCGTCGCGATCTGCCGGCGCGCGCACGAGGTGGGCGCGCTCGTGTCGCTCGATGCGTTTCACTCGGCGGGAGTGATCCCGGTGGATGTGAAAGAGAGCGGCGTGGACTTCCTGGCTGGCGGCGTGCTCAAGTGGCTCTGCGGTGGCCCGGGCGGCGCCTTCCTCTACGTTTCGCCCCGTATCCGCGACGAGCTGGAGCCGGCGTTCACCGGCTGGCAGGCGCACGCGCGACCGTTTGCGTTCGAGGACGAGATGGACTACGCGCACGGCGCATGGCGCTGGCTCAACGGCACGCCTGCCATCCCCGCGCTGTACGCGGCGATCGAAGGGCCGCGCATCGTGCGCCAGGCGGGCGTGCAGGAGATTCGCGCGAAGAGCGTGCGCCAGACATCGCGGCTCATGGAGCTGGCGGAGGAGCAGGGCTTCCCGGTTCGCGCGCCGCGCGATGCGGAGCGGCGCGGCGGCACGGTGGCGTTCGATGTGCCGCATGGCTACGAGGTGTCGCGCGCCCTCCTGGCCCGGGACATCCTGGTGGACTACCGTCCCGACGCAGGGATACGGGTGGCGCCGCACTTTTACACGAGCGACGACGAGCTGGAGATGGCGGTGGCCGCCATGCGAGAGATACTCGACAGCGGTGCATGGCGCGCCTTCACCGCGAAGGGCGTGGTGACCTGACCCCGCCGTTGCCCGGCATCAGGCCGCCCACTAACTTGGCAACCACCAACCCCCCGACACCCTTCAAGCCAAGGTCATGCCCACTCCACCGAAGAAGCTCCGCAAGCGCTACGAGAACACGGAGTACCCGTTCGTCATCCTTCGCTTCGAGGATGGCCACGAGATCGGCATCAACAAGGGAACCACCAAGTCGTTCGACTGCTACTCGGGCGAGACCATCAAGGTGCTGGCGGTTTACGACCGCACCTCGGGCGAGCGCGAGATGGTCAGCAGCAAGAAGGCGGACGACTTCGCGGATGAGTAAAGTGGAGCGCGCGGCCCGCTCGCATCTCGCGCGGCTGGCGCTCCCGCTTCTCCTCCTTCTTCCGGGGTGCGCCAGCGCGCAGGCGAAGGCCGGTGTCGCGAGTGCTCCTTCCGACACCGCCTCGCTGCGTGCCACGCTCCAGAGCATCGTGGCCGCGCATCATGGCGTGGTGGGCTACAGCATCCGGGACCTCGACACCGGCGAGGAGCTCTCGCTCCGCGGCGACGAGACCTTCCCGACGGCGAGCCTCATCAAGGTCCCCATCCTGGTCACTCTCTACGATCTGGTGGAGCAGGGGAAGATCTCGCTCGATGGTCCGCTCACGATTCTCTCGATAGACAAGGTCCCCGGCTCGGGCGTGATGCAGTTCCTGCACGACGGCGCGATCGTGACGGTGCACGACGCCGCCTGGCTCATGTCCACCGAGAGCGACAACACCGCCACGAACCTCCTCCTCGATCGGATAATCATCCGGAGAGTGTGGGAGAAGATGGAATCGCTCGGCCTGCAGCACACGAAGGTTCACTCCAAGACCTTCCTGCGCATCTCCAGCGTGGCCATGGACAGCTCTAAAAAGTACGGCCTGGGCGTCGCCACGCCGAACGAGATGGTGCGGCTGTTCACCCTCATGGCGCAGGGGAAGGCGGTGAGTCCGTCTGCGGACTCGACGATGCTCGACATCCTCGAGCACAACACCGACAACACGCTGCTGCAGCGCTACCTCGATGGCGTGCGCGCGGCGCACAAGACAGGAGCCGTCGACGCCGCTCGCACGGAGTGCTCGCTCTTCTACCTGCGCACGCGCGTGGTCGCTTGCGTGTTCACGAAGGAGAACCAGGATCAGCGCTGGATTCTGGACAGCGAGCCACAGATCACGATGGCCCGGATGGGTGCTGCGATCGCGCGAGCGTTCGGCCTCCCCGACTCCGCTTCGGTGGCCGAACCCTCGACTGCGGGGGCGGGTAGATAGCTCAGCGGAGCACGGCCGGCGGCGGCACCGTTCATGCCCCGCTCGGCTGGCGTGATATTCCGCAAGCGAGTACGAAGGAGGGAGTCGTGAACAGCTCAGGTGCCGCGGTCATGGTCGTCGCAAGCGCGCTCCTCTGCCTGGCCGTTGCTCCGGCCGGAGCGGAGGCGCAGTTCACCGCCGCGCTCGTCCCGCCGCCGGCGCCGCTCGAGGTGGACACGGCGGCGCAGGCCGACTCGGCGAAGCAGGCGGCGAAGGAGCTCGAGGAGCGGATGACGAGCATCAAGGAGTGGGTGGACTCTGCCGCTGCCGCACTCGCTGCGCAGCCGGCGCAGGTTCCACCCGTTCCGCCGGATACCGCTCGCATGCCGCAGATGCCGCCGCGACCCGACAGTTCACGCACCCCGAAGAATCCTCCCGACACCAGCGCGGTGCGCCCGCGCCGCTCGCCCGGATGAGGCGAGCCATTGGATTCCTTCTGACCGCTGCCGGCGCTGGTCTCCTCCTCTTCGCCGGTGTGGGCTACGCCCGGGGCTACTTCACGAGAGAGCGCGCCGAGGCGCGGTGGAAGGAGCTGGCGAGCGCCGAGGGGGATTCCGCCGCCCGGCTCGGGCCGGCAGATAGTTCGACATCGTACGAAGTGGTCGAGGCCGCACCGGGCGACCCCGTGGGCCGTATCATGATCCCGGCGGTAGGACTCGATGAGATCGTGCTGGAGGGCGTGGCAGAAGCACAGCTCGAGGCTGGACCGGGCCACGTCCCCGAAACCGTACTGCCGGGGGAGCCCGGCAATTCGGTGATCTCGGCGCACCGCGATCGGCACTTCCACTCGCTGGGCCGCGTCACTGTGGGCGATACCGTGATCACCGAGACCCGCGCGGGGCGCGAGAGCTGGGTGGTGACGCAGCTCCGCGTCGCGGAGGCCGGGAGGCCCGCCATCTACCCGACGAGCGACCCAACGCTCACGCTCACCACCTGCTGGCCCATCCGCTACGTGGGACCGGCGCCCGACCGTCTCCTGGTCACGGCGAGGCCTCTCACGGCGAGGCCTCTCACGGCGAGGCCTCTCACGGCGAGGCCTCTCACGGCGAGGCCTCTAAAGTGAGTGGCCGCGGTAGCCGCCGGAGTGCTACGGCGACTTTCGGCCGTAGCGCCGCGGTTGCCCAGCGCGTCCTTGACGCCTCCGCCACCCACCAATATGCATCAGCCGTGGGCTCGCCATTCGCCCCATCAACTCGGACCATACGTCATGGATTGGAGGTCAGTCGCATCATGAGCTTCAGCCGTACGACGCTCGCCGCCTGCGCGGCGCTTCTCGCCGCTTCCACCTTCGCGCCGCATCTTCTGGCGCAGAGCAGCTCGCGCTCGAAGGCCATCACTCCGGAAGAGATAGACGGCGATCTTCGCTTCCTCTCGTCCGATCTCCTGGAGGGGCGAGCGCCGGCCACGCGCGGCGGCCAGCTGGCCACCGAGTACATTGCCGACCAGCTCCGATCGGCCGGTGTGCAGCCCGGTGCCGGCGATTCGTACTTTCAAAAGGTGCCGATAGATGTGGTGACCAACGACTCGGCATCCATCTCCGTTCGCGCCTCGGGGAAGGCCAGCGCCACGCTTCGCCAGAGCGAGGACGTGGTTGTGTGGGCTGGCTCGGCGGTCCCCGAGAGCAAGGCGAGCGGCGAGCTGGTGTTCGTTGGCTACGGCGCCACCGCACCCGAGTACAAGTGGGATGACTTCAAGAACGCCGATGTGAAGGGGAAGGTCCTTCTCGTCCTGGTCAACGATCCGCCGGCGCCGCCCTCCGAGCCGAAGCTCTTTGGCGGAAAGGCGATGACCTACTATGGCCGGTGGACGTACAAGTTCGAGGAGGCCGAGCGTCGCGGCGCGGCGGGGATGCTCATTATCCACACTACCGAGGAGGCCAGCTACCCCTGGCACACGGTGGTGAGCTCCTGGACCACGCCGCAGTACATGCTTCCGCGCGATTCGAAGCTCCCGCCACCGCTCGGCTTCCGCGGCTGGATCACCAACGATGCGGCGGGGAAGCTCCTCGCGAGCGCGGGTCTCGATCTGGCGAAGCTTCGCAAGGAAGCGCAGACGCGCGACTTCCACCCCGTTCCCACCGGGATCCAGGTGGACGTCTCCTTCCGGAATGGCGTGCGCCGCATGGAGAGCCGCAACGTGGTCGGGATGGTCCCCGGGCAGAAGGGATCGCTGAGCGACGAGTACGTGGCGTACAGCGCCCACTGGGACCACTTCGGAATCGGTCCCAAGGTCAACGGCGACTCGATCTACAACGGCGCCGTGGACAATGCCTCGGGTGTCGCGTCGCTCCTTGCCGTCGCGCGTGCGGCCGCGGTGGCGCCGAAGCCGCGCCGCTCGCAGATATTCGTCTTCGTCACCGCAGAAGAAGCGGGGCTGCTCGGCTCCTCGTACTTCGCCAACAACCCCACCGTCCCGGCGAGCAAGATCATCGCTGACCTGAACATGGACGTGATCACGCTGGAGGGGCGGGTGAAGGATCTCACGGTGCTTGGCGAGAACAAGTCGTCGCTCGGACCCATGCTGGCGCACTTCATATCGCGCGACGGGATGACCATCTCGCCCGACGACCACCCCGAGGCCGGCCACTTCTACCGCTCCGACCACTTCTCGTTCGCGAAGGCGGGGATCCCGGCGATTTCAATAGGTGCCGGGAGCGACTATGTTGGCCGTCCCAAGGGGTGGGGCGTAGAGCGCGAGAACGACTACACGGCCCATCGCTACCATCAGCCGTCGGACGAGTACAGCCCCGACTTCGACCTCCGCGGCGCGGCGCAGATCGCGACGATCGTCCAGCAGTTCGGTGCCGCGTTGGCCAACTCGCCGGTCAGGCCCACCTGGAACAAGGATGCCGAGTTCAAGGCGGTGAGCGAGGAGGGGAAGTAAGCCGACTGGTGTGTAGCGTCCGCACCGTGGCGTGGCTGCGGCGGCGCGGGCGCACGCGGGATGCTATCTTTACGGGTAGCGGGCAGTTACGGCGCAGGGCGGGGTTGGAAAGAACGGGCGTGAAACTGGCAATACGTAAGTAGTGGCGTCTGTCAACCGCTTGAACTCATCAGCAGCCGGATTGTACAATAGGCGTACCGACACGTAGGAGGTTTCGATCGCCATGCCTACCCCCTTTCTGAGTTCCGAAGAGTATGACGAGCGGGCGCACCAACTTTACAACGAAGGTCAGTATGACGATGCGCTCGAGGTTCTTCGCGAGGGGCTCGCTCTCTACCCGAATTCGGTAGAGCTACACATCGGGGTAGGCTATGCGCGGCTCGCGCGTGAGGAGTACGCGTGGGCGCGTCAGAGCTTCGAGAAGTCGCTGGTGCTGGACCCCGACCACGAAGATGCGCTCGCGGGCTTCGGTGAGACGCTTCTCAAGTTCGGGCAGCACGAGCAGGCGGTGTCCACCTTCCGCCGTATCCTCGAGCTGGGCTACGCCGACGACATAGACCTGGTTCTCCAGGTTGGCCGCGCGCTCTTCCGCGAAGAGCTCATGGACGAGGCGCGCGATTTCTTCGAGATCGCGGTGCGCGAGGCGAGCGAGCTCGCCGAGGGCGCGGCGTGTCTTGGCTACGTTCGTCACCGGCAGGGCGACGACCAGGGTGCCATCCAGAGCCTGCAGCGCGCGCTGCAGCTCGATGAGGAGCACGCCGAAGCGCGCATCTACCTCGCGAACATCCTCTACGATCGCGGCGAGTACGAGTCGGCGCTCTACCACCTCGAGCACACGGAGCCCGGCGATCACTGGGACGAGTTGGGGATCTGGCGCCTGGTGGAGCTGAAGAAGTCGTTGTACCGCCTCGGTGACGACGACCCCGAGCTGCGTCCCTGGGAGGAGCGGCTGGGCGAGCTGGCCGGTGAAGTAGACGACATAGACGACCTCCTCTCGGAGATCGAGGCGCGCGTGATGGAAGACGACGCGCGCGCGGCGGGGATGGCGGGCCGCGGACAGCTCGAGCTCTTCGGCGTGCTGCTCAACGATCTGGCCGACCGTCGCGGCACCAACGGGAACGGCGCGGTTGACGAGCGCGTCGAGCATCGCATCATGATGACCGACGGCCGCCAGTACGCCGGCAGCTGGGAGCGGATCGTGCGCGCCATGCGTGATGCGAACAAGGCGATGGCGGGGCGGTCGCTGCAGGAATTCATGGCCACCGAGGCGCGTCGCGGCTACTCGCTCACGGGAGTGAAGATCCCCACCGCCGATGCGGAAAGCTTCATTCGCGGCAGCGCGAGCGCGGGGTTGCTCCGCATAGTTCGGTGACCGCCGCCGATCGGCGGTCGGCGCTCGCCGCGCTGGAGGCGGCGCGCCCGGGGATGGCGAAGCTCGATGCTTCGCGACACCCCGAGGAGACCGCCGCCGACATCATAGAAATCTGGAGCTCGGTCGAGACCGCCCTTCGCAGTTTGATGGGCGGCTCGACTCTTTCTGGGCAGCCGCTCATTCGCGAGCTGCGAACTCGCGAGCTGATCTCGCTCGATCAGGCACACTGTCTCCTCGAGCTGCAGGGCGTGCGTGAGCGGGTGGAGAACACCGAGTACCAGCCCACGCAGGCGGATATCGCCACCGCCCGCGAGGCATACGACGCGCTCCAGTCGGGATTGGCGAATCAGCCAGCCATGGCTGCGGCGACGGCGAATTCCGCCGCTTCGCCAGCACACGCCGCGGCCGCACCGCTGGCGCCGCCCGCGGCCGGCGCGCCAACTCCGGTGTACGTGCCGCCGCCACGTGAGGAAGACGGTCGCCGCAGGCGGTCCATCGTGCTGGGCGCGCTGCTCATCCTCGTCGCGATCGTGCTGGTGGCTGGCGGTGTCTACTGGTACGAGTTCCGGAGCGGGGCGCTCCCGTCCGACGTCAGAGCCGCCGTCGCGCTCTACGAGCGCGGCCAGCCGGAAGCCGCACGCACTGCTTTCACTCAGGCAGCGCGTGCACACCCCGAACTGGCGCTCCCGCACCTCTACCTCGCGCGCATAGCGCGCGCGGACGGCGACTTCGCTGCTGCGGGGAACGAGCTCAAGACCGCCGCGGAGCTGGAGCCGCAGAGCACCGCGCCGTTGAACGAGCTCGGTGCGTTCTTCCTCGCGCGCGGAACGAGCTACGCCAATCAGGGGAGACCCGACCTCGCTACTTCGGACTACAACGCCGCACGTCGTTCGTACGTGCGCGCGCTGCAGCTCGACCCCACCGACTCCGCCGCGCGCGGCTACCTGGGGTGCGCGCTCGCGCGGCTGGGACGTACCTCCGAGGCAGAGGGGTGGTTCCGGCGTGCGGGGAGCGGGCCGTGGAACGCCTGCGCGCCGCAGAACGCGCCCGCTCCCGCCAGGACGCCGCAGGGTCCGTGATCGAATTCCGCGACGTAACGAGGGTCTACCGCTCACCCCTTGGCCGCCCGGTCCGCGCGGTCGAGGGGTTTTCTCTTACCGTGCGGCGTGGCGAAGTGGTGGGACTTGCCGGCCCGAACGGAGCGGGGAAGAGCACGCTCATCAACATCCTCCTCGGCTACCTGAGTCCTACCTCCGGCGCAGCGACGATAGACGGCCGCGCGCCGCGCGACTACATCGAGTCGCATGGCATTGGCTACCTCTCGGAGCTGGTGGCCATGCCGCCTTCGTGGACGGTGCGTGCCGCACTCACGCGCTATGCCGTGCTCTCCGGACTGGCCGATCGCGAGATCGCTTCGCGCGTTAGTGAGCTCGTCGCTCTCCTCGGTCTGGGGGAGCACGAGCGCAAGAAGGTGCGGCAGCTCTCCAAGGGGACGCTGCAGCGGCTCGGACTCGCGCAGGCGCTCCTTGGCGACTCCGACGTGCTCGTGCTCGATGAACCGGCGCACGGCCTCGACCCGACCTGGACGCTTCGTTTCCGCGATCTGGTGCACGAGCTTCGTCGTCCCAGCCGCGCGCTGCTCGTGGTGTCCCACGATCTCGACGAGCTGGAGCGCACCGCCGATCGCGTGGCGATCATGTACCGTGGCCGGCTCGCGCGAATGGTCGAGATTGACCCGGCCGTTCCCTCGCTGGAGCGACACTTCCGCGAGGCAACGGCCGAGCCCACCGCCGAGGGCGCGGCATGAAGGGCCGGCTCGCGCGCTACGCGCTCTTTCAGGCGACGGACTACGCGCGGGAACGCGGCTTCCCGCTGCTGCTGGTGGGTGCGCTCCTGCTGCTCATGGCCGCGCAGGGCGCGATCGGCTCGGCGGGCGTGGAGCTGGGCAGCGGCGGAGTGCGCACGCTCGCGCTCGCGATGGTGTTCCTCGAGTTGTTCGCGCCGACTGCCGTGCTCATCGCGGTGAACGGAATCATCTCGGGCGACCGGAAGCATCGCTACTACCGACTCCTCTTCGCCAAGCCGATCTCCGCGCCGCGCTACTACGCGCAGGCCTTCGTCGTGAGTCTCTTCGGAACACTGGCAGCCACATTCGTCGTGCTGCTGGTGTTCAGGGCGGTGTTCGGCGCCGTTCCCATCGCCGGCTCGCTCCACTTCGTGCTTCTCTACTTTCTGCTGTTCGGTGGCGTGGGCTTCCTCCTCTCGGCGATCACCGAATACGATTGGATCGCGCTGGGCGTGGTGTGGTCGCTGGCATGGCTACTGCGCTCCTGGTTCCCCGCGGGCGAGAGCTGGTTCGGCAGGGTGGTGGACGTGCTTCTGCCGCCGCTGCAACTTCTCGCCGGCGCGGCCGCACCCTTGCTGGGCGGTGTGGGCATCGACACTCGCTCCCGACTCTGGGTCGTGGGCTACGGTGTCGTCGCGATCGTAGCCGCTCTCCTCGTAGTCAGGTTTCGTCCCATGGCCTCGTGAATCCGTGCTCTCCATCCCGCTGATCCCGCCAGAGTCGGTGGCCCGCACCGTACTCCCCAACGGCCTCACGGTTCTCGTGCGTCGCGACGCGTCCGCGCCGGTGGTGGCCATCGTCACGTACGTAAAGGCGGGCTACTTCGACGAGACGGACGACGTGGCGGGGATCGCGCACGTGCTCGAGCACATATACTTCAAGGGGACGGGACGTCGCGGCGTTGGTGAGATATCGCGCGAAACGAAGGCGCTCGGCGGCTACATCAACGCCGGCACTATCTACGACCACACCAGCTACTACACGGTGGTTCCGTCCAGCGGCTTCGAGCGCGCGCTCGACATCCAGGCCGATGCCTACGCCAACTCCGTGATCGATGCGGCGGAGCTCTCGCGCGAGCTGGAGGTCATCATCCAGGAGGCGAAGCGCAAGCGCGACAACCCGTCGGCGGTGAGCGTGGAGACGCTCTACTCGCTTCTCTACGACAAGCATCGGATGCGCCGCTGGCGCATCGGCAACGAGAACGAGTTGCGCTCGCTCACGCGCGACGATCTCATGTCGTTCTATCGCGCGTTCTATCGTCCGCACGAAACCATCCTGAGCATCGTGGGCGACGTGGATCCCGATGTCGCGCTCCGCGCCGTGGAGAGCCACTACGGCTCGTTGACGGCGCTGCCGGTGGAGCGCACTCCGGGACCGGATGAGCCGGAACGAAGCGGTTTCCGCTATCGGGAGCTGTCGGGCGACGTGACGCAGACTCAACTCGTCTTCGGCTGGCGCACGCAGGGGACGTTGCACTCGGATACCGCGCCGCTGGAGCTCGCAGCTGCGATTCTCGGCAGCGGTCGCGCGTCGCGGCTCTATCGAGCGGTTCGTGAACGCGAGCTGGCCGCGTCGGTCTCGGCTTACGACTACACTCCCACGGAGCTCGGAGTCTTCGTGATGCGAGCGGAAGGGCCGCCGTCGAGTGCACGAGATGCAGCGCGCGCCATGTGGGATCAGCTTCGTACCGTGCGCGAGGAGGGTGTTGGAAAGGACGAGCTCTGGCGCGTTCGCCGTCTGCTCGAGGCGCGCTGGATCCGGCAGCTCGAAACAATGGATGGCCAGGCCAACTACCTGGCCGAGTGGGAAGCGCTCGGGGACTGGACGCTGGGCGATCGCTTTCTCGAGCGTCTGCTCACCGTGCCACAGGAAACGGTGACCGAGGTGACGCGCCGCTACCTGGTCCCGGAGCGCGCGGCAGTGCTCGCGTACCGCCCAACCAGCGCGCCGCCGCTGGCTCGCGACGCCGACGACATGATGCGAGCACTCGAGCGCTCGCCGCGTCCCGAGCCGCTCCCGGTCACGCCGCCTTTTCAGGCACGCAAGCCGGCCACGCAAGAGCACCCCCCCGAACTGGAGCGCATCACCGCGGATGTGCGCGTGTATCGCAGCGCGCTCGGCCTCCCGATTCTCGTTCGCACCAGGCCGAGCGACGGAGCGTCGCTGGTACACGCCGGCATCTACGTGCTCGGCGGCGCCACCGCGGAGCCCGAGGTGCACGCGGGGCTCACGATGCTCATGACGCGCACTTCGCTCAAGGGCACCGAGCGCCGGACTGCCGAATGCATCGCGGAGGAGGCCGAACTGCTCGGCGGGACGATCGCGGCGAGCACTGGCTCCGAGAGCTTCGGGTGGGGGATGTCGGTGCCGTCCGGCCGTATCGCAGCCGCGTTGGAGCTTCTCTCCGATGTAGCGCAGTGCGCGACGTTCCCCGAGGAGACGCTCGACACCGAGCGTGCAATCGCCGTCGCCGGTCTCGAGCAGCTACGCGACGACATGCGGCGCTACCCGATGCGCCTCCTCACACGCGCCGCCTTCCCCGATCACCCGTACGGAATCCCGTCGAACGGCTTCGAGAGCTCGCTCGCCGCTATAGACTCCAGACAGGTACGCGAGTGGCACCGGCAGCGCGTGCTGAATTCGCATGCGGTGGTAATAGTTGTGGGAGACGTGGATCCGGACGAGGCCGCAGCTGCTGCCGCGCGTCATTTCCAGCATATCCGCCCCGCCGAGCGCGCACCGGTCGCGGCTCCCGACTGGCCGGAGAGCCCCGTCGTTTCATACGAGTCGAGGGAGAAGGCGCAGACCGCGCTGGCGCTGGCATTCCCATCTCCCGATCGCCGCGATCCCGACCGCTACACCGCGCGCATCCTCTCGGGGATAGCGAGTGGACTGGGCGGCCGCTTCTTCGAGGAACTGCGCGACAAACGCTCGCTCGCCTACACCGTCTCGGCCTATCCCGTGGAGCGCTCGCTGGCCGGGATGTTCGTGAGCTACATAGCCACATCACCCGAGCGCGAGGACGAGGCCCGCCAGGGCCTCCTCGACGAATTCGCGAAGCTCCGCGACGCCCCCGTCACCGACGCCGAGCTTGCCCGCGCCATCGAATACGAAATCGGCACGCACGCCATCCGCCAGCAGAGCGGCGCCGCCATCCTCGGCGACATATTGGACGCCTATCTCTTCGGCACCTCGCTCGACGAACTGACCGAACACGACTCCCGCATCCGCTCCGTCACCGCCCCCGATATCCTCTCTTTGGCCCGCCGCTACTTCGACGAAGAGAGGTTGGTGCAGGGGGTGGTGCGGGGGAGGTGAGAGGAGACGGGAGCTGCAAGGGTTCAGGGTTCAGGTACAGCACACCCAAACAGTCATTCCCGCGCAAGCGGGGACCCATGTTCGGCTGAGTAACATGGGTCCCCGCTTTCGCGGGGATGACAGTTGTGCAGGTAGTTCCTGAACCCTGAACCCTGCCTCCTGAACCCTGTAGTTCCCCTCTCACTCCCCCAGCCCCGCAATCGCCCGCTTCAGCGTACCAGCGGCGAGGCGGATGCGGCCGGATGGGGTCTGGAGACCGAGGCGGGTGGAGTAGTCGCTCGCCTCGAAGGCGATCACGCCGCGGATGATCGGGTGGTTCGTGGCCCACGCGAGGATTCCCCAGAGTGCGCGCGACTGACTCAGCTCGCCATGGACCGTCGGGTAGCCGCCGGCTTCGAGGATCCAGTGCTCCTTGCCGGGGGCATCGCGCTCGGCGAAGAGCCAGGAATCGATCGTGTGCTCGGACTGGCGGATGTCGAGGGCGCCGCGAGGACCTGGGAAGAGAGTGAGTGCAACGGCGTCCACCGGTGATGCGCGCGATGCGGCCCACGCGTAGAGCGCGCTGTCGCGCGAGGAGAAGCCGCCGATATGGGCCATGACGCGAGTGTCGGGATCCGCACCGTGCGCAGCGCGTGCGGCAGCGGTGATGTAGCGCCGCCAGAGTGCGAGCGGGCGATCCGACACCGCGAGAGATGGTGTGGCCGCCGGAGCGCTCTGGTCGAAGGCCGCGGGCCCTGAGCGGTCGAGAGAGCCAGGTGTGATGACCGACCATGCAGCACCGGTGGCGCCCACCGCCGTCGGGTGCAGGACGGGCACCAGATAGTCGGGGCGCAGGATGCGCACGATGCGCGCGACGTCGCGCGTGAGAGCATCGAGCTGGCTCGAATCGGCAACCACCGAGGCACGCGCGGCAGGCATCCCCGGAACGGGGCGCGAGAGGTCGAGGGCGATGATGACCTTTCGTTCGCCGCGCACGCCGTCGAGCGTCTCGGCGAGGGCGCGTAGCGCGCCTGGCGATGTACCGCGAGGCGAGAGGTAGACGCAGAGCGCCTGCGTTCCTATGGAATCGGCGATCGCGAGGTCGCGCTGCACTGAGCTCGTGGGCACGAGGTCACCGAGTGTGGGGAAGATCTTGATGCCGATGGTGAAGTCGCGCTCCGGTCTTTCGCGGAGGCGGTCGGCCGCGAAGCGCTCGTAGCTCTGTACGGCGCGCGAAGCACCGGGTAGCGCGGCCGCAACGAGGCCCGCCCACCCGAGCGCCATGGCGGTAACCGCGACGCCGGCGGCGCCCGTGAGGCCGCGCCTCAGTGGTGCGCCTGGCGCGATCACCGGGAGGTACAGGTACCACGGAAGTGCGAGAGCGGCGGAGAAGGTGCTGATCGCGATCGCGCCGCGCTCGGCGGCTACGAGTGTGAGGAGCGGGTCGGTGATCGGGTAGCCCGTGTCGGCGAGATAAGCCGCGACATAGATGATTGCGAGGAGCAGGTCGTAGATCGCGATCGGAATTCCGATCAGCGGAGAGGCCACGCCGCGCGTCGTCGCGTAGATGGCCTGCAGCGCGACGAGTACCACCGTGAGCGGCCAGATCCAGGCGATCGAGGCGAAGGCCCGTCCTGTGAGCAGTGAGCCCGATAGGAGATGCACCGCAAGCGCGGGGAGGATGAGCAGGCCGGCAAGTCCGCTGAGTGCGGCCAGTGGGCGCGGCACCGAGCGTAGTTGGGCCGCGCGCCCAGCTATCCAGAGATCCCAGAGGAGGACCGCCGCGCAGAGAGCGAGATGCGCTATGGCGAGGTGCTGCAGCTTCATGACGACCGGGAGGGGTTCACGCTCCCCGACGCTTCATCGTGCGCGATCGTCACGTTGCTATTCCCCCTCGTGCCCGCGGGCGCCTAACTTGACCTCGTGTCTACCGGCTCACTCTTCCGTCCGCCGCCGAATCTAGCACGTGTCGAACGTTTTCCCATGGCGGGTCGTGGCTGGACGTCGATTGCGAGACGCGCGCGGCGCCTCGGTCTGTCGGTCGTGCGCTCAGCGAGCGCACTCATCTTGCTCCTCGCGCTTGCCGCTTTCGACGCGCACGCCCAGATGGATCGCGGGCCACTCATCCAGCCGGCGGGAAGGGTGGACGTGTTCGTCTCCAAAGTCACTGCCGTGCAGGGCGCCGTGGAACTCAGCACGCCAGCGGGCCGCTACATGCGCGTGGCTGCCGTGGGGGGAATCGGTGGCTCGTGGGACGGCGGCTCGAGCGGACTCAGTGCGCGCGCCGAGCTGCTCGGCCGCTTCATGCTCGATCCCGATTTCCACGCTCGCTGGGCGCCGTACGCCGCGGGCGGCCTCGGCGCCCGCTACGATCGCGTGGCCGACGGCTGGCGCGCCACCCTGGTGATCGCGCTCGGTGTAGAGGGCCCGGACTGGAACGGGGTGGTCCCGTTCCTCGAAGCCGGCTTCGGAGGCGGTGCCCGATTCGGTCTCGGCCTCCGCAAAACCCGCCCCTTCGGCCGCTGAGGCGGGGT
>DASSOX010000141.1:0-8004 GCA_035700125.1 Gemmatimonadaceae bacterium | reverse complement strand
GCCACGCCGATCACGATGCCGAGCATCGTGAGCATGGAGCGGAGTTTGTTGGCGCGCAGGGCGCTGAGCGCCACGCGCAGAATCTCGCCGATGAGCATGATTGCCTCCGACTATCTCCGGTTCGACGATCTCGAGGAGCTTTCCTGTCTCACGCCCGGCAGACCGACGCGGCTTCTGATCCGCTCCTGCCGCTCGGTGCGAGCCTGCTGAAGCATGGCACCGCTGATCAGAGCGACACGTTCACCCTCACGAAGCCCCGACAGCACCTGCGTGACATCGTAGTTTCCGACGCCGAGCGTGACGAGACGCGGTGCGAAGCCGACGCTGTCGGCCACGAACACGAGGCCCGGCCGTGGGCGCGACTCGGGCGTCGTGACATCCTCGCCGCCGCCCATCTGCAACTGCGGGCCGCCGTTGCCACCCTCACCGCCTGGCGTGCCACGCATCCCCTGCCGCGAGCCGCCGTTGCCACCGTTCCCGCCCTGCCGGAATCCATTGCGTGCTCCACCACGGGCACCGTTTCGCCGTCCGGCGGACGCCATCTCGCCGCTACGCCCTGGATTGGCCGAGTCCGTTGGACGGCCCTGGGGTGTCTGTGCGTCGAGCGCGGCCTTCGCCTTGTCGGGATCCATCCCCAACGCCAGCGCCGCCGTTTCGACGTCGCGCGTGGTCCTGATGGCGTCGTTCGGAATGGCCAGCGCGCCATCGGCGCGGGAGACGAGCACCGATACGTCGCTGTTCATCCCCGGCATCAGCGCGCCGTCCTGGTTGTCAATGTTGATCAGCACCGGGAACATCGTCACGCTCTGCTCCACCGTGGCCTGCGGCGCGATCTTGTCTACCGTACCGTGGAAGACGCGGTTGGGATATGCGTCCACCCTCACCGAGGCGGTGAGCCCCGGCCTCACGCGACCGATGTCGCTCTCGCCCACGAGCGTGCTGTCGCGCACGTGGCTGAGATCCGCCATCTGCAGGAGGATGGTACCGCCGCTGGGCGAGTTGGTGGACGAGCTGATTACCTGACCAACCGATACCAGCTTCTGGATCACGACGCCGGCAACGGGAGCACGGATCGTGACATCCTCGAGGGCGACCTTCGCGATGTCGAGATTCGTGCGCGCCGTGGCGAGCTGCGACTTCGCGTTCGCGTATGAGAGCTTGGCGCTCTCGAGCTCGGGCGCGGTGATCACGCCTTCCTGCGCCAGCTGCGTGGAGCGGTCGAACTGCGCCTTGGTAACTTCGAGGTTGGCTTCCGCCGCCTCGCGAGCCGCCACGGCCTGGTCGTAACGGTTCTGAGCGTCGCGCGGATCGATCTGCGCGAGAAGATCACCGGGCTTGACTCGCGATCCCAGCTCCACAGGGAGCTTGATGATCTGCCCCGATGCCTTCGAGCGAACTTCAACCGCATTGACCGGCGCGATGATGCCGGTGGCCTCCACATCCACGACGATATCCTGCCGGGTGACCGGTGCGGTCTGAATGAGTGGGGCAGCGTTCTTGTCCTTGCCGCTACATGCCGCGAGCAGGAGAGCAGCGGCGGGCAGGATGAGTCTCTTCACGAAAGTCTCCATGACGGTACGTGCCGGGATCAGAGGCCCCGGCCAATCAGCGCTTCCAGCTGCGCTTTGGCTACGCGGTAGTCGTAGCGGGCCTGAATGAGTGCCGCGCGAGCCTGCACGAGCGCGGTTTCCGACGTAAGCACATCGAGCTGGAGCGAAGCCCCGAGCTGGTAACGCTGCTTCTGTACACGGAGATCTTCCTCCGCCGCCGCCACCGATGCCACCTGTATCTCCATCTGCTCCTGCGCGGTGCGCATGGCACCCAGGTACTGGATCAGGTTCTGCCTGGCGAGCAGCTTCGAGTCGCGCAGCGTAGCCTCGGCGTTGCGCTCGGCCACGTCCGCGCGGACGATACCCGCTTCGCGATTGAGCTGGTTGAAGAGCGGGTAGCTGAGGCCGAGTCGAAACTGGCGCGAGTACTTGTAGTTGTCGGCGGCGAGCGCGAATCCATCGTTGCCGCCGTTACCCGACAGGCTCCATCCCATGGTGATAGTGGGAAGATACGGGGCACGAGCCGCCTTTGCGGATGCATGCGCAGCGAGTTCCGCGGCATTCGCCTGGCGTACGCCGGGTCCGTCTTCCACGAGTGCCACCAGCGCCGCGCTGTCTATCTCCACCAGCGTCTCCGCCACGGTGTCTTGCGGGCTCGCGGTGACGGGGAACGGAGTCCCCACGAGGCGAGTGAGCGATGCATCCGCGGTGCGGCGATCGTTGAGCGCGTTGAGGAGCGCGAGGCGCGCGTTCCCCACCTGGATCACCGCGCGGAGCGAGTCCGAACGAGTCGCGGTGCGTGCATGGAGCATTGCCGTCGAGGTGGCCAGCTGCTGCTCCGCCTCGGCGAGCTGCGCGCGAGCGGCTGCCTCCGCCTCGCCGGCGGCGAGGACGGCGAAGAACTGCTGCTTGACCTGCAGGGCGACCTGGAAGTTCTGAGCGACCTCACTGGCCGCGGAAGCATTGACCTGCGCCTTGCTCGACTTGACGCCGAAAATGCGCTGGCCGCCGTCGAACAGATCCACGTTGAGCGAGAGGCCGTTCCCGAATTGCCATGGCAGAGAAGAGCTGACGACCTGGCCAGCTTCGTTCACGCGCCCTCCGGCACTGCTCGAATGCGTGGTGGACGCGTTCAGGCTGATGCTCGGTATGAACGACGCGTAGGCGGACCGTACCTGCGCCTTGCTGGTGCGCAGCGCTCCGCGTGCCTGTACGGCGCTTGGCGAGTTTTGCTGTGCCAGCTGCACGGCCTCATCGAGCCGTATTACGTGCACACCGGTTCCCGCCGGCTCCTGCGCCGCGAGTGCGATCGGCAGGGCCAGCATCAACACTACGGCTTTCATTGCTGCTTCTTCTCCTTCTTCTTGGACTGGTCGCGCTGCGACTCGTCTATCATTTGTTGGAAGAGCGGGTCCTGCTTCTCGTCGAGCACCTTGAAGATCTCTCCTCTCGCTGCCACGCGGATCGAGTCGAGCTGCGGGCGCACGGGAGTCAATACCGCGGCGCGAGTGGAGTCGTAGCGCGCACGTGCGGAGTCGAGGCGAGCCCGGGCAGAGTCGAGCTGCGGCTGGAAGGGGTCCATCACCGCCTGCCAGTCACGGTGGCGCTTGTCGAGAATGCTGTCCACCGACGTGCGCTGTGACGGCGTGAGATCGAGCTTCTTTGCGAGGTACTCGCGGAACGATCCCCGATCATCCGCGCTCGCGCAGACCTTGCGCGCGAGAACGCGGTCCACGGTGAATCCAGCCGCGGCGCCCACCACGAGCGTGCTGCCCAGGAAAACGAGGGCGAGGGCCTTCGAGCGTCGCATTGCCGGTTCAGTTCAGGGTGCGATTACGTAGCGGAGCGTGGCCTCGCGCGCGGAGTTGACATCCGGCTCGATGGCGATCTGCAGGAACGACGTACGCGGCGTGTCGGCGAGCGACTCGTACGCCAGGCTTGGCTCCGCGGTCCGACTACGGGTGAGCGCGATGCTGGCCACGGCCAGCGCCACTCCGGCGGCGAGCACGCCCACGCGCGCCAGTTGCGCGAGTGGCTGCCACCACGCGTCGCCCTCGCCCTCGCTGGAGACGCGAGCCATGATCCGCTGGGCGAGGTCGCTCCAGTAGCGATCGTCGGCGGGCGGCGCGTAGAGCTCGCGCAGCGCGTTGGTGACGTCGTCTTCGCGCCCGTTCGGGCCGATTCGGGAATCGAATGTCATCGTTCGCTCCATAGGTCAGCCAACAGCCGCCGCA
The DNA here is from genome assembly GCA_035700125.1 of Gemmatimonadaceae bacterium. Lineage (GTDB taxonomy): Bacteria > Gemmatimonadota > Gemmatimonadetes > Gemmatimonadales > Gemmatimonadaceae > JADGGM01. Next base: position 4,220 of record DASSOX010000141.1, on the reverse strand, counting down.
GGGCCGCGCGTGCGTGGTGGAGATCGGACCGCGCGGTTCCCTCGGGGATTCCGAGCATGCCGCCGATCTCTCCGTGCGTGAAGCCCTCCACGTCGTGCAGGACGATCACCGACCGTTGGCGTTGCGAGAGCTCTCCCAGTCCGGTAAGGAGTCGCCGCCGAAGCTCGGCGTCCGATGCAGGATCACGCATCGGTAGCGCGACATTCTCCGGAAGCGAGTCGGCATCACGTACCTTGCGACGCCGCCCGATATCCAGCGCTGCGTTGGCTACGATGCGATGGAGCCAGGCGCCGAAGGCCTGCTCGGGACGGAAGCGATCGAGCGCGCGATACGCGTGCAGGAAACCCTCCTGCACGGCGTCTTCCGCATCCTCGTGTGTCGCCGCTATCGCGCGAGCGACCGCGTAAGCGCGACGCTCGTGCAGACGTACCAGCGCGGCGAACGCGCTGCTATCGCCCTTCTGGGCGGAAAGCACGAGATCACGCTCGCGCTCGCGCGCGCGAGCCGCCGATTCATTAGGCGGCTCCAGCACGTTGCTGGTGGATTGGATTCGTAGCGCAGGAAGCATCGATACCCAGGGAAGTTCTCAACCACGGTACGCGACGCGGCCGCCAAACGTTGATCCGGCACCTCACCCCCCGCTGACCTCCCCGGTGCCGCCAGGCGCGCTCCCCGCCTCGGCCGAGCCCGCGAGCCCCAACTCCTCGGCCGAGCCCCTCATTGCTTCGATGACGAACTGGATGTGCTCGTCGAGCTCCACGCCCAACTCCGACGCGCCGAGCAGCACGTCCTCCCTGCTAACCCCGCGCGCGAACGCCTTGTCTTTCATCTTCTTTCGCACCGACTTGGCCTCCACCTCGTTCACGCTCCTGGATGGCCTGACCAGCGCCGTGGCCGTGATCAGCCCCGTCAGTTCATCCACCGCGAACAACGCCTTCGCCATCCGCGTTTCCCGGGCTACCCCTGTATACACCGCATGGCCGAGGATGGCTTGCAGGACGTCCTCCGGGTAACCCTGCTCGCGGAGTAGACGTACCCCTTCCGCCGGATGCTCCTCGGTAGGCGAATGTCCAGCGTTCGGGTAGCGTTCGTAGTCGAAGTCGTGCATCAGCCCAGCCAGCCCCCACCTTTCTTCGTCCTCCCCGTACCTGCGTGCATACGCGCGCATCGCCGCTTCCACCGCGAGCATGTGCTTTCGCAGCGAATCGCTGGCCGTGTAAACGTGCATCAGGGCGAGAGCGGAATCGCGGGAGGGGAGGGGAGAGGGCATCGTGAGGAGGGGACGAGGTGAGGGACGAGGGTTCAGGAGGCAGGGCGGGAACTACAGGGTTCAGGAGGCAGGGTTCAGGGTTCAGGTACTGCACACCCAAGCAGTCATTCCCGCGAAAGCGGGAATCCATTTTACCCTGCCGAACATGGGTCCCCGCTTGCGCGGGGATGACTGCTTTATGGGTGGTACCTGAACCCTTAATTCTAATGCACGCTGCCGCCGAAGCCGCGTCCCCGTCCAGTCTTGAAGAGAAGCATCAGGGGGAGGGCGGCGACCAGGAGGATGCCGCTGAGGAGGTAGATCTTCGAGAAGGCGAGGACACTGGCCTGGATGCCTATCTGGCGGTCCAGTATGGCGAGTGCTTGCTGATGGGCGGAGAGCGCGGTCATCCCTTTGGCCATCAGGCCGTGGGTGAGCATCTCGATGCGCGCCTGCGTCGCGGGGGCTCCGGCCACCACGTGCTCGGTGAGCGATGCCTTCTGGCCCGCGGTGAAGCGAGTGAGGAGCGTCGCCATTATGGCGATGCCCATCGAGCCGCCGAGCTGCCGGGTGAGGTTGAACATCCCCGTACCCTGTGCCAGGTCCTTGTCGGGGAGGTCGGCCATCGTCGCGTTCGTGAGCGGGACGAAGATCAGGCCGAGTCCCACGCCTCTCCATATCAACGGCCAGAACATGTCGTGAGCGCCGGCGTCGAAGGTCAGCGAGGCGAGCTGGTACATCGAGAGAAGAAAGAGTAGCGAGCCCGCCACCACCGTCACTCGCGCGTCGAGACGGTGTGCGTTCTTCCCCACCACGGCCATGGTGAATGCGGAGGCGAGCGCGCCGGGAAGGATGATCTTCCCCGTCTGCCACGCCGTCATCCCGTGCAGCGACTGCAGGAAGACGGGGAGGACGAACACCGAGCCGTAGAGCGCGAGGCCCAGCAGCGCGGCGAAGAGCACACCGGCCGTGAGCTGGCGGCTGCGCAGGACGCGGAAGTCTATCACCGGCTCGTCGGTGGTCAGCTCGCGCCAGATGAGCAGTATCCCCGCCGTCACTGCCACAACGAAGAGCGCGACGATGAAGCGAGATTCGAACCAGTCGTTACGCTCTCCCCGCTCCAGCATCCATTGCAGCGATCCGATGCACAGTGCCAGCAGTGCGATCCCGGGGAAGTCGATCTTTCGCGCTCGCGTCTGATGCGCGGCATTCTTGACGTACGTCCAGACCATGAACGCGGCCAGTGTTCCGAGCGGCACGTTGATGAAGAAGATCCACGGCCACTGGTAGTTGTCCACGATCCAGCCGCCGAGCGTGGGGCCGATGGTCGGACCCACCATCACGCCCACTCCGAAGATGGCCTGGCCTATTCCGATCTCGTGCGGCGGGAACGACTCGAAGAGCGTGGCCTGCGCGGTGGAGAGGAGTGCTCCGCCGCCCATCCCCTGGATCACGCGCCAGATCACGAGCTCGATGAGCGAGGTCGACGTGCCGCAGAAGAACGACGCGGCGACGAAGAGTAGGATCGAGCCGGTCAGATACCGCCGCCTTCCGAAGTACGCCGAGAGCCACCCGGACATTGGGATGACAATCACGTTGGCGATGATGTAGCCGGTGGAGACCCAGGCGATCTCGTCGAGCGTCGCGCCGAGGTTCCCCATCATGTCGGGGATGGCGACGTTGACGATCGAGGTGTCCACCAGCTCGAGCATCGATGCCAACGTCACGGCGATGGCGATGAGGTACTTGTTCTTGTAGGGGTCGACCGCGGCTGCCGCGCCGGCGGCGAGGGATGACACTCCCCCAACCCCCGCGCCCGACAGCTCGCGGAGTTCCCGTTCTATAGTCGATGCCATCTGTCAGTCCGAATTCCGTCTACTTCGTCGCTACGTGCACGGTGACCGACATCCCCGGGCGCAACGGGCGACCCGGACCGAGGTCCTTGGTGATCGCGATCCTCACGGGGACGCGCTGTACCACCTTGGTGAAGTTTCCCGTGGCGTTGTCGGGCGGGAGTAGCGCGAACTTCGCGCCCGTGGCGGGACTCAGACTCTGGACGACGCCCTCGGCCTCGTATCCGCCGTATGCGTCCACATCGATCTCCACCTTCTGCCCGACGTGCATGTCGGAGAGCTGGGTCTCCTTGAAGTTGGCCGTTACCCAGACGCCTGTATCAGCCACCACCGACATGAGCTGCTGGCCGGGCTGCACGAGCTGTCCGAGCTCCACCATCTTCTTCGATACCACACCGCTCACCGGAGCGGTGACGGTGGTGTAGCTGAGCTGCAGAGCGGCGTTGTCGCGCGCGGCCTGCGCCGCTTCGAGACGCGCCAGCGCCACGCGCACTCCAGCTCTCGCGTTCACCACGCTCGATCCGCCGGCCGCCGCCTGCTTCTCGACAGCCTTCAGGTTGGCCGTGGCCGCACTCGCGGCCGCCTGCGCGGCGTCGAGCTGCTGCTGCGATACTATCTGCTTGGCCGCGAGCTCCTTCATCCTTTGGAGGTCGGAGAGCGCCTTCGACTCGTTGGCGCGTGCGGCGGCGATCTGCGCGTCGAGCGCGGCCTGCTGACTGGCAGCGGTGGCCACTGCCGCCTCGGCCTGGCCGGTGTTCTGACCGGTTCCCGCCGCTGCGCGCGCCGCCGCGAGCTCGGCGTCTGCCTGGGCGAGCTTGACCTTGTACTCGGCGGCGTCGATGCGGACGAGTGTGTCACCGGTGTTCACGGAGTCGTTGTCCTGAACCGTGACCGCGTCCACGTAGCCCCCCACCTTCGAGAGCACCGGGATTATATGTCCCTCCACCTGCGCGTCGTCGGTGCTCGCGTGAGCACGGGAGTACATCCACTTCTGGACGCCCCATACGAGCGCACCCAGCACCACCACCGCAATGAGCGGGAGGACCCACTTCTTCCTGCGTGGGCGGCCGGCCTCGGCTCGTGGAGCAGGCGAAGGAGCTGGCGCTACCGCCGAGCTG
>DASSOX010000140.1:0-2595 GCA_035700125.1 Gemmatimonadaceae bacterium | reverse complement strand
CGCGCGACCCCACGGGCCGGCTCATCACTGCGGGCGGCCGCGTGCTCGCCGTGACAGCCGTCGCGCCGACGATGGACGAAGCCCGCGCCGCGAGCGTCGACGCCGCCGAGGAGATCCACTTCGCGGGGAAGCACTTCCGCTCGGACATCGGAGGGCGAAGCCCCATCTTACAGACCTTCCGTCATCCCCGCGAGAGCGGGGATCCACGTTGACGGGCTCGAACATGGATCTCCGCTTTCGCGGGGATGGCAGGGTGTGATCAACGATGCCGGAGCTTCCAGAAGTCGAGACGATAGCGCGCGACCTCGATCGCGTGCTGCGGGGAGCGCGCATCACCGGCGTCAGCGTGACGCGACCCGATGTGCTCCGTGAAGTCAACGCGCGCGCGTTGGCCAAGCGCACCACCGGTGCGATGATCGAACGGGTCTGGCGCCGCGCGAAGCACGCGGTGATAGAGCTCTCCACCGGCGACCGCCTCGTGGTACAGCCGCGCTTCACCGGCGCGCTTCTCATAGACGACGGCACGCTCCCGGACGAGGAGCGGCTCTACTCCACTCTCGCCTTCGAGCTCGCCGACGGGCGTGCCCTGCACTACCGCGACATTCGCCGGCTGGGCACGGTGGCGCTCATGTCGCCGGCGCGGTGGAGCGAGTACTCGGGGAAGATGGGGATCGAGCCCCTCGACCGGGCGTTCACCGCGCAGTATTTATGGGACGTGTTTCATACGTCTGCCCAGGCGGTGAAGAAGTTGGTGATGGATCAGAGCAGGGTCGTGGGGATCGGTAACATCTACGCCAACGAGGCACTCTGGCGCGCGGGGATAGATCCGTCGCGACAGGGGCGCACGCTTCGCATGGATGAAGTCGAGCGTCTCCACGGCGTGATCGTCCCTCTCCTCGAGGCCGCGATCGAGGCGCGCGGAACGAGCTTTCGTGACTACCGCGATGCGCGCGGCGAGCGCGGCGCCTTCGCCGCTCTCCTGCAGGTCTACGGGCGCGAGGGCGAACCGTGCGCCAACTGTGGCGCGCGCCTCGTGGGAACGCACGCGGTCGACGGCCGCGCAACTGTATTCTGCGCGTACTGCCAGCGGTGAGAGGGGAGAAGCGTCAATGAGCAGGAAGAAAGCCACGCTCCTCCGTCCCGCGCCCACCAGCGACGAACAGCTCGCGCTCATGCGCGAGAGTGTGCGCGCCGGCTGCGCCGACCGCCCCGGGATCTACCGGATGCACGCGCGCGACGGCGAAGTGGTGTACGTCGGAAAATCGAAGCGCGTCCGGACCCGCCTCCTCAGCTACTTCCGCGCCTCATACCCCGAGGAGAAGGGCGCACGCATCGTGCGCGAGGCGGTCCGAATAGACTGGGAGTACACGCCGAGCGAATTCGCGGCGCTGCTGCTGGAGCTTCGCCTGATAAAGCGCCTGCGCCCGCGCTTCAACGTGCAGATGAAGCGCGACGCACACCATCTCGCCTTCATAAAGATCACCCGCCCCCCCGCCCCGAAGCTGGTAGTGGTGCGCGGAGCGAGCGACGACAACGCCGTCTACTACGGCCCATTCCAGGGCGCGCGCCGCGTCGAGGAGTCGCTCCGCGAGCTCAACGACGTGCTCGGTCTCCGCGACTGCTCGCTCGACCGGAAGATGCACTTCGCCGACCAGCGCGAGCTTTTCCAGGTCGGCGCGCGCACGCCGGGCTGCATCCGCTACGAAGTGAAGAAGTGCCTCGGCCCGTGCGTCGCCGCGTGCACGGTGCGCGAGTACGACGCGCGCGTCGCGATGGCGCGCGCCTTCCTCGATGGCTCCGACGACGGCCCCATCGACTCGCTGCGCAACGACATGCTCGCCAGCTCCGAGCGTCTCGAGTTCGAGCGCGCCGCCACGCTGCGCGACAAGCTCGGGCGGCTCGAGACGCTGAAGGAGCAGTTCCTGAGATTCCGCTTCGGAGTGGAGACGCTCTCCTTCCTCTACACTGTTCCCGGCCACGCCGGCGACGACCGCGTCTACCTGATCCGCCGCGGCCGCGTGCGCGAAGAGCGAGCCGCCCCCCGCACCGCTGCCGACCGCCGCGCCATCGCGCGACTCACCGATGAGGTCTTCGGTTCGGTGGAGCGCGACACCACCCAGATCCCCACGCATCAGGTCGATGAGCTTCTCTTGCTCTCCTCCTGGTTCCGCAAGTTCCCCGACCAGCTCCAGCTCACCACCCGCGCCGAAGACGCCGGCCTCCAACGCGTCGTCAGCGTCCCGGTGGAGCTCCCGCGGGTGGAGCTGATCGCGTAACACGGGGGCCAGGCTCCCCTCGTTGAACTGAAATCGCGGAGAGCGCGGAGGACCGCGGAGAGCGCGGAGAAAGGCCGTAGGGCCTGGATCTCGTACTTCAGAGAAAAGGCATAGGGCCAAGATCTCGAACAAGGGTCTTTGGGGGAACTGCTCCCGCACTTTGAGTCCTGCCCACCCGGGCAGGACCTGAGGCGCGGGAGCAGTTCCCCCTTTTTCTTTTCCGGTTCTTGCGGTTTGTAGCCTGACTCCTTGTGCAGTTCCCCTCTTTTCTTTTCTGTTTCTTGCGGTTAGTAGCCTGACTCCTTGTGCAGTTCCCCTC
>DASSOX010000139.1:0-5170 GCA_035700125.1 Gemmatimonadaceae bacterium | reverse complement strand
CGATGGCTGTCGAAAGATCCCCTGGTGGCAGTTCGCTTATCGACGTGCTCGACCGGGTGCTCGACAAGGGCATCGTGATCGATGCGTGGGTTCGCGTCTCGCTTGTGGGTATCGATCTGGTAACCGTGGAGGCCCGCGTCGTGGTCGCTTCCATCGACACATACCTGAAGTACTCCGAGGCGGTGGGCATCACCGCTCCCGTGTCCCGTCCGCGCGACCTGGCCGCTGCAGCCGCCGAAACTGAGCTCGACCGCTACGCGCGGGAGAACGCAGAGCTGAGGAGACGCCTCGACGAGCTTGCCGCGGTGAGCCCCAAGGGGACGATCTAGCACGGTGAGCGGGACCGTCGGGGAGCGTGATGTGACGCGCAGCTGCGCACTTCTCGATCGCGAGCTGGCCGGGCTGCTCGCCGACCTGGCCGAGAGTCCCGACTTCGCGGCGGCTGAATCGCTTCTGCTGAAGCAGTTCAGCGAGGCCGCCGGCTCCACCTGCGTGGCGCTCTACGTTGTCGACCCCACCTTCCATCGTCTCGAGCTGCGCGGGAGTCAGGGAGTCGTCACCAAGAGCGTGAAGCGCTCGCCGGTGCCGCTCGACGACGAAGGGCATCCGATGACAGTTGCCGCCATCGGTCAGGAGGTGGTGGTCTGCGGCGACGGCGAGCTGGCCGGTCTCCCTTTCGAGAGCGCCGTCCTCGTTCCGCTTCCGCAGGCGCGATTCAGAGGGGGGCCGCAGGCACGCCCCGGCCGCCCGTTGACGTTGGCGCCGCGCTTCGCCGCCTCGGCGGTGTTCGACTGGCCGGGCGCCTCGAGCGAGCGCCGCCGCCGCCTCGGACATGTGGTTTTCGGCGTGCTCGTACTGGAAGGCCGACCCCACGATGGGATCGTACAGGAGCTGGCCGACGCAGCTCTCTATGCGGGTCCGGTCATCGCGCGCGCCCACGCGCTGGAGGGACTGGGGCGGACCGCCGAGCGGCTCGACGACGAGCGGAATCTCCTCACGGCCATCATCAGCGCGCTCCCCGATCCCATCGTCATAACCGACTCGGCGAACCGCGTGGTGGTGCAGAATCAGCGCGCGGATCTTCTGCTCTCGATGCGAGACGACGACTCCGAGGGCCGGCGCAGGGCGGTGGAGATCAACAACCTTCTTTTCAGCTCCTTCCTGTCGCGCGCGGCGCTCGCGGGCGGTGTACGCAACAGCTCGCGCGAGCTGAATCTGGTGGATCCTAACGAGGGTACCGACCTCCTCTTCGAGGTGCTGGCGCATCCGCTCCCGTCGAGCATCGCGCGAGGCGGGACGTACGTCTCGGTGCTGCGCGACGTAACGGACCTCAAGCGCGCCTCGATCGAGCTGGAGCGGCAGTACAACCGCCTGCGCGTCACCGAGATGGAAGCGACGCGCGAGCGCGATCGCCTCAACCTGATCCTCAACAACGTGGGCGATCCGATCCTGGTCACCGACGACCAGGCGAAGATCTTCCTGATGAATCCGCAGGCGGAGCAGCTCTTCGAGGCACCGCGTTCGCACACCGACAGACGGCATCTGCAGCGGGTTCGAGAGAACGACACGAAGTTCACCACGCTCATCTCCGACTTCGTGCTCAGCCCGACGACCTTCCGCCGCGAGCGGATCGCGCTGCAGCAGCCGCGCGAAGGACGCGAGCTCCCGGTCGAGGTGCTCTCGGGCAAGGTTCTCAATGAGCGCGGCGAGCCGCTCGCGATCGTATCCGTGCTGCACGACCTCACGAGGCAGGTGGAGAACGAGCACCTGAACAAGGAGCTCAAGGCGCTCAACTCCAGCCTCGAAGACAGGATCCGCATGGCGACGGCGGATCTCGAGGCGCAGAATCTGAAGCTGCAGTGGCAGTCGAGCGAGCTGGAAAGGGCATATCGCCTCAAGTCGGAGTTCCTGGCCAACATGAGCCATGAACTGCGCACGCCGATCAATGCTCTCATCGGCTATACCGCACTCATGCTCGACAGGATCTACGGCGACCTCACCACGAAGCAGGTGGAGGGCCTCACACGCATCCAGGCGTCCGCACAGCACCTGCTCGCGCTCATCAACGACATCCTCGATCTGGCACGCATCGAGGCGGGGAAGACGCCCGTACGCCTGGAGGCGTCGGAGCTGCGGCCGCTGCTCGTGGAGGTGGCCGAGCAAATGGAGCCGCTGGTGAAGAGGAAGGCGCTCGAATTCCGCGTGAGCATCGAGGAGCGCATCCCCGTGGTGCTCACCGATCCCACGAAGGTGAAGCAGATCGTGCTCAACCTGCTCTCCAACGCAGTGAAGTTCACCAACCGCGGCTTCGTTTCCTTCGGAGCATCCACGAACGGGAGCGAGCTGGTGGTGCGGGTGAGCGACAGCGGGATCGGCATCAAGCCGCAGAACCTCGACGTGATCTTCGAGGAGTTCCGTCAGGTGGACCAGTCGCGTACACGCGAGTACGGCGGCACTGGACTCGGACTCAGCATCACGCGAAAGCTCGTGTCGCTGCTCGGCGGCGATCTCTCGGTGGACAGCGAGTACGGCCACGGGACCACGTTCGTCGTGACGCTGCCACTCGACGGCACCGGTGCCGGTGCGCAGACGGCGCAGCCGGTGGGAGCGACGCAGCCGGCGAGTTGACGGGGGCGCGGGTCACACTGATCTTTCGTGAAGACGCGAGGCCGCTGGCTGCGCTAAGCCGGCGGCTTCATGCGTGAGGGACGCTCATTCACGGAGTATCATGTTCGATAGCGACATCCGCACTCTCGTCGTGGTGGGCGCGCAGTGGGGAGACGAGGGGAAAGGGAAGCTCGTCGACGTCCTCGCCGAGCGCGCGGACTGGGTTGTGCGCTACCAGGGCGGCGCCAACGCCGGTCACACGGTGCACATCGGCGGCCACTCGTTCGTCCTACACCAGATCCCGAGCGGGATCATGCACCCGGGCGTGCGTTGCGCGATCGGCAATGGAGTGGTGCTCGATCCCGATACTCTCTTCACCGAGATCGACGAGCTGGTACACGATGGCGTGGATGTGGAGGGCCGGCTGTATGTGAGCGACCGTGCGCATCTCGTCCTCCCGTACCACAAACTGCTCGATTGCGAGAGCGCTGCCAGCCGCGCGATCGGCACCACCGGGCGCGGGATCGGCCCGGCGTACGAGGACAAGATCGCGAGGCGCGGGATCCGCGTGCTCGATCTTCGGCACCCCGATCGTCTCCGCGAGCTGCTGGGCCGCTCCATAGAGCACGCCAACATCCAGCTCGCTGCGTACGGCTCCGAGAAGCGCGCCGATCTCGACGAGACGGTATCTCTGCTCGAGCGGCTCGCGCCGCGCCTCCTCCCGCTTGCGGACGATGTGGGGCTTGCCGTGCACCGTGCTCAGAAGGCGCGTGCCGCTGTGCTTCTAGAGGGAGCACAGGGCTCGCTCCTCGACGTGGACCACGGCACCTATCCGTTCGTGACGTCGAGCAGCACCACCTCGGGAGGTGCGGCCACCGGTGTGGGGATCGGGCCGGGGACCATCGATGCGGTGCTCGGCGTGGTGAAGGCGTACACCACGCGTGTGGGGAACGGCCCGCTTCCCACCGAGCTGGAAGAGCCGCTCGCCAGCAAGGTTCGCGAGCTCGGACACGAGTTCGGCGCAACGACCGGGCGCGCGCGGCGCTGCGGGTGGTTCGACGCCGTGGTGGTGCGCTACGCGGCGCGCGTGAACGGCCTCACGGGGCTGGCGGTGACGAAGCTCGATGTGCTCGATACGCTCGACCGCGTTGCCATCTGCACCGGTTACGAGGTGGACGGCGAGCCGGTGGACGAGTTCCCGGGCGACCTGGTCGAGCTGGAACGAGTGGTGCCGCGCTACGAGTGGTTCGCGGGGTGGAAGAGCTCCACCGCGGGCGCGCGGAAGCTCGAGGAGCTGCCGAGTGCCGCGCGCAGGTACATGGAGCGCATACAGGAACTGGCCGACACGCCGATCGTGTACGTGAGTGTGGGGACCCGGCGCGACCAGATAGTCGGCGCGGTTTGACGGAAGGCAACTGATGGGAGCTGTCGCTGACGTGGCCATCGTGGGCGCCGGTCCGTGCGGGCTCGCGGCCGCGGTGGCCGTGAAGCGCGCGGGGCTCGAGGGAATACTCCTCGACCGCGCCTGCCTCGTGAGCGGGATCGCGTCGTACCCCACGTACATCACCTTCTTCTCCACCGCCGCCCGGCTCTCGATAGCGGGGATCCCCTTCGTGGTGCCCACGGAAAAGCCCACGCGACGCGAAGCGCTCGCGTACTACCGCGCCGTGGCGAAGCACTTCGACGTTCCGCTCCGGCAGTACGAGAATGTGGTGGCCGCGGAGAAGCGCGGCGATCGCTTTCTCCTGCGCACGAGGAACCGCTTCGGCGAGGAGAGCGAGATCGACGTGGGCGCGCTCGTCGTGGCCACGGGCTACTTCGGGCACCCCAACCGACTCGACGTTCCGGGCGAGGATCTCCCGCACGTGACGCACCTCTTCACCGAGGGGCACTGGGCGTTCGACCAGGATGTGGTCGTCGTGGGCGGAGGAAACTCGGCGGTGGAGGCGGCGCTCGATCTGTATCGCGCCGAGGCGCGCGTCACGCTCGTGCACTTCGCTCCGTCGATCGATCCGAACGTGAAGCCGTGGATCGTTCCGGACATCACCAACCGGATCAAGGAAGGGAGCATCGCCGCTCGCTTCGAGTCGCGCGTGCGCGCTATCGAGCCGCACCAGGTGGTGCTCGACACACCCCGCGGCACCGAGCGGGTGAGGGCCGAGCAGGTGTACCTGATGCTCGGCTACCAGCCGAACAACGACCTCCTCGTGCAGCTCGGTGTGCCGATAGATTCCGGGACCGGCATCCCGAAGCACGACCCCGAGACGATGGAGACGGCCGTAGCGGGTGTCTTCATCGCCGGAGTCATCGCCTCGGGCTACGATGCCAACAAGACTTTCATCGAGAATGGACGCTATCACGGAGAGCTGATCGCCCGGAAGCTCACCGGGGCGGCCGCTCCCGCTTTCTCAACCACAGCACCTGAATGACGAAGACATCGACCCCGGACGTACTCGAGCGGCTCGTGTCGCTCTGCAAGCGGCGCGGTTTCATCTACCAGTCGTCGGAGATCTACGGCGGCACGGGATCGGTGTGGGATTACGGCCCGCTGGGCGTGGAGCTC
>DASSOX010000138.1:0-4846 GCA_035700125.1 Gemmatimonadaceae bacterium | reverse complement strand
AGCCATGATGTGGCTCGGCTGGTGGACGCAATGCGCTCCGGCCAGGTGCAGACGCTGGTCATGGCCGGCGTGAATCCGGTCTACGACGCACCCGCGGATCTCGACTTCGGCGGCGCGCTGAAATCGGTGCCGCATACGGCGTACATGGGACTGTACGAGAACGAGACGGCGACCGCATGTCAGTGGTTCGCGCCCGAGTCGCACTATCTGGAGTCGTGGGGCGACGCCCGGGCATACGACGGAACCATCTCGCTCATCCAGCCGCTCATTGCACCGCTCTACGATACACGAACCATCGATGAGCTCCTGGCCGTCTTCGCGGGGCCTGATGGTGCCGGCGGTACCAGTGCGCACAGCCTCCTGCGCGAATCGTGGCGTGACAGGGCGGGCGGCACTTTCGTGGAGCAGCGCTGGGAGGAGACCCTGGGGCGCGGGCTGTCGCATGAAACGCAGTCGGCGCGAGTCTCGCCCGCGCTGCGCTGGCCGGCGCTGGCTTCTCTCCTGAGCGGGATCGCGAGGCGAACGGACGGATTGGAGATCGCGTTCCAACGAGATCCACGCGTGTACGACGGCTCCTTCGCCAACAACGCGTGGCTGCAGGAGCTCCCCGATCCGGTCACGAAGGTGACGTGGGACAATACAGCGGTGATGAGCCCGGCGACGGCGGCGAAACTCGGTGTGCAGAGTGGCGACGTGGTTGTGCTGGCGCTCCGTGGGCGAGAGCAGCGCGCGCCGGCCTTCGTGCTCCCCGGCCACGCCGATGAAGCCGTGACCCTGCGGCTCGGTTACGGCCGCCAGGGCGCCGAGGAGGTGGCGCGCAATGTCGGCGTCGACGCGTACGTGCTCCGCACCCACGAGGCGCCGTACGTGGATGGCCCGCTGAAAGTGGAGCGCGCCCTGAGCGGCGGAAGCCCGGTGCGACACGAGCTCGCCACCACCCAGATGCACTGGCGGCTCCAGGGACGCGACATCGTCCGTCAGGCCACGATAGACGAATACCGTCGCGATCCGAATTTCACCAGCGCGCAGAACAGCCGGCAGCCATCGCTCTATGATCGCTACGACTACTCGAAGGGCGATCAGTGGGCGATGACGGTGGACCTGAGCAAGTGCACGGGCTGCGGCGCCTGCGTGGTGGCCTGTCAGGCGGAGAACAACATCCCCGTGGTGGGGCGTGACGGAGTCCTGAAGAGCCGCGAGATGCACTGGCTTCGCATAGACCGCTACTTCACGGGTGAGGAAAATGACGCCGAGGCGGTGATGCAGCCCATGCTCTGCCAACACTGTGAAAAGGCGCCGTGCGAGTACGTGTGTCCGGTGAACGCCACCGTCCACAGCAAGGACGGTCTCAACGAGATGGTCTACAACCGGTGTGTGGGCACGCGCTTCTGCTCCAACAACTGCCCATACAAGGTTCGTCGCTTCAACTGGTTCGATTACAATCGCGAGATCGCGGAGACGGTGGAGATGGTGAAGAATCCCGACGTCACCGTCCGCGAGCGCGGCGTGATGGAGAAGTGCTCTTTCTGCGTGCAGCGAATCCGGCGCGCCCAGATCAACGCGCAAGTGGAGGGGCGCGGGGTGAAGGATGGCGAGGTGGTCACCGCTTGCCAGCAGGCGTGCCCCACGCAGGCGATCATCTTCGGCTCGTACACGGACCCTGACTCGAACATCGTACGAAGTCTGCTGGAGGAGCGGACCTTCGCCGTGCTCCACGAGCTGGGTACAGAGCCGCGAGTCCGTTACCTGGCGCGGATAACGAACCCGAACCCCGACATGGAGGAGAAGGCGTGATGGCGGAGCCCGCCCGTGTCGTGGACGCGCGCGAGCACCCGCTGCTCGAACCGTACCCTGTCACCAGGGAGGCACGCGACGATGCGGCGCTGACCGATCACCTTCTCTCTCCCATCTGGACGGGCTCGAAGGTGTGGTGGATCCTCTTCGCCATCTCCGGACTCCTGACTCTGCTCTTCATCTTCTCCGCTGCGTGGACCATAGCGAAAGGAATCGGAACGTGGGGGAACAACATCCCGGTGGCGTGGGCGTTCGCGATAACCGATTTCGTCTGGTGGATCGGGATCGGCCACGCCGGCACCTTCATCTCCGCATTTCTCATTCTGCTCGCGCAGCGCTGGCGCGCGTCGGTGAACCGGCTCGCCGAGGCAATGACGCTCTTCGCGCTGGTGAACGCGGGGATGTTTCCGCTGCTGCACCTGGGAAGGCCCTGGTTCTTCTATTGGCTCATCCCCTACCCTTCCACGATGAAGGTCTGGCCGAACTTCCGCAGCGCTCTCCCCTGGGATGCGGCTGCCGTGGCCACCTACTTCACGGTGTCGCTCCTCTTCTGGTACACGGGGCTCGTCCCCGATCTCGCCACGGCGCGCGACCGCGCTCCGGGGCGTTTGCGGCGAATGATCTACGGGATCTTCGCGCTTGGCTGGAGAGGCGCGGGGCGGCAGTGGCGGCAGTACCGCGTGGTTTACATCATCCTCGCCGGCCTCGCGACGCCACTCGTGATCTCCGTGCACAGCGTCGTGAGTCTCGACTTCTCGATCGCACAGCTCCCCGGCTGGCACTCCACCATCTTCCCACCCTACTTCGTGGTGGGCGCCATCTACTCGGGGCTCGCGATGGTGCTGATGCTCATGCTCCCGGTGCGGCGCATCTTCCACCTGCAAGATGTCATCACCGAGCGGCACCTCGACAAGATCGCCAAACTGATGCTCGCCACCGGGCTGATGCTCGCCTACAGCTACATGTGCGAGACGTTCGTCGCCTGGTACAGCGGCGACCACTTCGAGCGCTACACGTACCTCTTCGCCAGGCCTCGTGGACCGTACTCGTTGCTCTACTGGATCATGACCGCGGCAAACGTGCTCACGCCGCAGCTCTTCTGGTTCAGGCGTCTGCGCACCAACGTCGTGGTGCTCTTCCTGGCATCGGTGGTCATCTGGGCCGGGATGTGGATGGAGCGCTTCGTCATCATCGTGACATCGCTGAACCGCGACTTCCTCCCTTCGAGCTGGCACTTCTACGCGCCGAGCTGGGTGGACTGGGGACTGCTGATCGGCAGTCTCGGCGTCTTCTTCCTCCTCTTCTTCGCCTTCCTTCGCTGGGTGCCCTTCGTCCCCGTGAGCGAGGTGAAGCGCCTTCGCTTCGACCTGGCGCGCAAGGAGCGGCTCGAAGCGCTCCGTGCCGAGTATGCACCGGCCGATGCGCGCCGTGACGGCGAGTTGCGGCTCAGGAAGGGGGAGCAGTGAGCATCTTCGGTAAGCGCGATCGGCCGCGGCTCCTGGCGGAATTCGTCTCGCCCGAAGAGATGGTGAGAGCGCTCGAGACTCTCAGTGAAGCGGGCTACCGGAAGCTCGAGACGTACACGCCCTTCGATATGCCGCGCACCACGCCGGCACTCGGGCTTCGACGACCGTTGCTCCCCTGGATAGTCGCACTCGCGGGCCTCTCCGGAGGAATAGTGGCGTACTGGATTCAGTGGTTCGCCAACTCGTGGAGCTACCCTCTGAACGTCGGGGGACGCCCTATCCATCCGGTACCCGCCTTCATCCCTGCCACCTTCGAAGGGACGGTTCTGGCGGCCGCACTCGTGGCCTTCTTCGGACTCTTCATCTCGCTGCGGCTCCCCGCGCTCTGGCACCCGGTCTTCGAGATCGATGGCTTCGACCGCTCGACGGTGGATCGCTTCTGGATCGAGGTGGGAGGAGTGCAGAGCGACCTCGATGCGCACGAAATGCGGCGCATAGTGACCGAGGCAGGTGCGTTGCGCGTGGTGCCGCTCGACATGGAGGGCGCGTGAGAGCGCCGGTGCTACGCCGGCGCGATGTGGCGGATTTGCGGCGCTCGGTACACCCCGTGGCGCTCATCGCGACCGTGCTGCTCACCACTCTCACGGCGTGCAGCCGCGAGCACGGCACAGTGGCGCCGACCTTCGAGCGGATGCTCGTGCAGCCGCGCTACGAGCCGTACGGCGCGAGCTCGTTTTTCCCGGACGGCCGAGCCATGCGCCTTCCGCCGAGCGGCACGGTATCGCGCGAGCAGCTGGCCGACTCCGCCCTCGTTCCAGCCTCCGTGCCGGCCACGACGGGCGCCGACTCCACCGAAGCGATGCCCTTACAGGTGACCGATGAGCTCCTCGCGATTGGCCAGTCGCGATTCGGTATTTACTGCGCGGTGTGCCACGGCACCCTGGCAGATGGAAACAGCGTGGTGGGGAGCAACATGGTGCAGTGCGCACCGCCTTCGCTCCTCTCGGCGAGAGTACGAGCCATGCCACCGACCGCACTCTACAACGTGATCGCCAATGGCCTCGGCCGCATGCCGGCCTACGCTCCCGAACTGCCTGTGAAGCAACGGTGGGCCGTGGTTGCCTATGTGCGGCAGCTTCAGAGCCGTGCTCCGCCAGACACCATTGCCGCTCCGCCGAAGGGGCCCGGTTGCGGGAGCCGGCTGTGACCGCGCGTACCGCCGCATACGACGCCACCGCGCGGGAGCGCGTGGTCCTCGGTCGCAACTCGGTTCGCGGAGCCGTCGCTCTGGGCGTGATCGGGTTCGCGTTCGTGCTTTTCGGCATCGTCATGACCCCGCGACAGGCGTACATGTCATACCTGGTCGCGTACGCCGCCGTACTGGGAACGGTGCTCGGTGCGCTGATGCTGGTGATGATGAGCTACCTGGTGAGCGCGCGTTGGTATGTCGTCCTGCGGCGCCTCACCGAAGCCGTAGCCGGTACGCTGCCCATTCTCGCACTGCTCTCGATCCCCATTCTCGTGGGCCTGAGCTATCTCTACCCGTGGGCGATGCCTCCGCAGGACGTCTCGCGAGCGCTCCAGAC
>DASSOX010000137.1:0-30177 GCA_035700125.1 Gemmatimonadaceae bacterium | reverse complement strand
CGGCCCGATGCACCTGCATCGGGCCGCGTCGTCTGCCTGCTCCGATGAAGACGTATCCGCGCCCCCGGGCGCGATGCTTGCCTCCTCTCTATCACCGGAGGTTCGCAGAACAATGGACAATCGAATGGACAATGAGTCCGGCGCGCCACTTGCCGACGCCGCCGGCACAATCACCATCGGCGGTGACCTCACCGTCAACCGCCTCGGATTCGGCGCGATGCGCCTCACGGGCGAAGGGATCTGGGGACCGCCGGCCGATCGCGACGAGGCATTGCGCGTGCTCGTCCGGGCGATCGAGCTCGGCGTGAACTTCATAGACACGGCCAACTCGTACGGACCATACCACTCCGAAGAACTCATCGCGGAAGCGCTCTTCCCCTACCCGGAGGGACTCGTGATCGCGACCAAGGGCGGGCTCGAGCGCGCGGGACCGGATCAGTGGCATCCCAATGGCGACCCCGACAACCTGCGACGCGAGCTGGAGGGGAGTCTCCGCCGGCTGATGCT
The DNA here is from genome assembly GCA_035700125.1 of Gemmatimonadaceae bacterium. Taxonomy (GTDB): domain Bacteria; phylum Gemmatimonadota; class Gemmatimonadetes; order Gemmatimonadales; family Gemmatimonadaceae; genus JADGGM01. The sequence goes on along the minus strand of DASSOX010000137.1, from coordinate 29,670 downwards.
GGATCGCGTGGATCTCTACCAGCTCCATCGCATCGACCCCGAGATTCCGGAGAGCGAGCAGCTCATGGCGCTGCGCGAGTTTCTCGATGACGGACTCGCGCGCCATGTCGGCCTCTCCGAAGTTACAGTGGAGCAGCTCGAGCGAGCGCGTCGCGTGGTCCCGATAGCGTCCGTGCAGAACCGCTACAACGTCGAGGACCAGCACTGGGGATGGGTGCTCGATCGGTGCGAGAGCGAGGGAATCGCCTTTCTCCCCTGGGCACCGCTCTCGGCGGGGCACATCAGCGATGACAGCGCTATCGCGCGCGTGGCAGAGCGTCGTGACGCGACACCGATGCAGGTGGCGATCGCGTGGCTCCTCGCGCGCTCGCCAGTGATGCTCCCGATACCCGGCACATCGCGCGTGACGCACCTCGAGGAGAACGTCGCCGCCGCCTCGCTCCGCCTCACGCAGGAGGACATGGAGGATCTCGCTCGCGCAGCTACGGAGAGTATTCCCGGATAGCGCCGCCCCGACGACACTACCGGGCCGCCAGCAGAGCGACAGCGCTTGCGTTCGCTCCTTGAGTCTGCCCCCCCGCTCCGGTAGGTTTCGCCCGTGCGAAAGCCGTTGATTGCGTTGGCGCTGATGCTGGCGGCCTGCGGGAAGTCCGACCGCGCCGCCACTCCCGCCGTGTCCGAGGCGTCGCCCGCCAGCACCATGCGCGGCCCAGACCAGATCGTCCTGCGATTCCCGCGCGACGGTGGTCAGGTACGGGCGTTCGCCTACCCGCAACTCGACTCCGCCGTCTGGGAATCGAGTGCGAAGGCGCCCGCCATAGCCCGCGTGCTCGGCTTCGATGGCGACCTGGGCTCGGTGGCCGCCGTGGATACGAAGGGCGCTCCGGTACGCGTGGACCTTCGCATGGGTGGCGTGACTCGCAGCGCCAAGCCCAAGCTCACCGACCTCGCCTCCGAAGACGGCTCGGCCATCTACGGGATAAGCGACTCGGGCAATGTCGTGCGCCTCACTCCCGCCGGGGACTGGACGTACGAGCCGCACTCTCCCGCGCGCGACGTAGTGCCCGAGCCGGATGGATCGCTTCTCATCCTCGCCGACCGCGGCGAAGGCAGCATCCTCTGGAAACTCCACCCGCCCGATAAGAGCGTCTCCGACAGCGCCATCCTTCCGCGCGTGGGACGCGCCTTCAACACGCAGCTCGGCGATCGCATCTACTTCACCGTGGATTCCGGCCTGGTGGGTCTGCGCACACGCGACCTGGAGCCGGTGCCGAGCGTGCGTCTCGACCGTCCCGTGCGTGCGCTCGCGACCACGCCGAGCGGCGACCGGCTCTATGTCGCCACCGATTCCGCGGGGCAGATCATTGTCTTCGATCGGTACACGCACCGCACGGAGGCGCAACTGCGCGCTCCCGGCGAGGTCGAGGCGCTGCGCATGGATCCCATGGGGCGGTTCGTTCTCGCTCGCGCCGCGACAGGCGACTCGGCCTGGGTGTTCGCCGTCGGCACCGACAAGCTGCTCGGATCGGTGCACACCCGGTGGCGCGATGATCTTCCCACCGTCACTCCCGATGGAAGCATCGCGCTACTCGAAGGCGACGACGTGCGGCTGGTGAGCGGCACTTCGCTGGCGGGTGAGAATACCGTCGAGAAGGGCGGCAGCGACTCGTGGCTCTTCGTCGCCTGGAACGGCTTCCGCCCCCGCTCGCCCGGACTCGACGAGCCAGTCACCTTCGGCTACGACACCGCCGTGGACGTTCCCGACTGGAGCGACGACACGGGGAGCGCCGTCTCGGAGGGTGCGCTCGCACGGCGCGATAGCGGCAGGGCGCGGCCCGCTCCAACCCCCGGAGCGAGCGCGGGCAATCGGGGGGCGACAGAGGAAGCAAGCAAGTCGCGCGAGTCCGGCTTCACCGTTCAATACGCCGCCGTCCGCTCGAAAGACGCCGCGCGCGATGCGGCCAGCGAGATCAAGAGCAGCGGATCCTCGAGCGCGCGAGTCATAGCGACCGAGCGCGCGGGCGTGACCATCTACCGGGTGGTGATGGGACCTTTCCCCACGCGCGACGAAGCCGAGCGGGTGGCGCGCGCCACCGGAAAACCATACTGGATCTACGAGGGAGCACCCTGAGTGGCTGTGCACATCGAGCCATCCTCCGCGCGAAGCAGCCGGGAGGATGAGGGCGAGCGCATCGCGCGCGATCTCGCGGAGCGCTCCGCGGTACTGATCGTAGGCTCCGACCCTCGCGATGCCGCGCACGTGGCGCTCGGCATCGCGAGGAGCCAGGCGCGCAGGCGCAGGGTGGCAGTGGTGGATGCCGTGGGGGAGCTCGCCCCGATCGAGAAGCTCCTCCCCGGTGGTGTCGCGCACGGCCTGGTGGACATGCTGCAGCACGGCGTCTCGCTGGCGAAAGTCGCGACGCCGGTGGACCGCGCGGGGAATCTCTTCCTGATCCCGAGTGGCGCCGCGCCCTTCGACGAAGAAGAGCTCTTCGCCAGCGATCAGTGGCCGCGCCTGATGCAGAGCTTGAGCGATGCCGGAGCGCTTCTACTGGTGGTTGCGCCCGCAGGCGCGGAGGCGGTCGCGCGGATCGCACCGCTCTTCGACGGAGTCGTACTCGTAGACGATGCCTCCGCGCCAGCGGGCCTGCCGGCCATCGCGCACGCGCGCAGAGAGGAGCCGGCCGGCCATGCTGTGAAACCGCTCGCACGCGCCGCTTCGCGCAGCGCCAACCCCACGCGCGCGCCGTTCTGGGTTGCCATCGCGGCCACGGTTCTCGCGGTCGCCGCACTCGCCTGGTGGGCGGTTCAGAGCTCGCTCGGCACCGCGCCCGCCACCAGCTCGATCACGAGTGCTGGAGCCGTGGTGGATAGTCGGCTCGACCGCTCCGCTGTGAACGACAGCGGGGCTGCCGATTCCGTTTCGCCACGCGATGCCGCCGGTGCGGGCGCGGCGGGTACTGCCAGCGGCGTGGCGGCCGCCTCGGACTCGGCCGCGCCGGCAGCGAGCGCGTCGCCCGAGAGCGCGGCCTCCTACGTCGTAGACTCGAGTGCCATCGTGCCGTACGGCGTCGCGCTCGCCCAGTACAACGACGTCACCGCGGCGTTGACTCGCATCGAGCAGGAATCGGCGCGAGGAATTCCAGCCGGCACGTACGCGCCCTTCTACGACTCCAATCTTCGCAGACAGGTATTTCTGGTGATAGCAGGCGCTTTCCACGATCGTGACGATGCCAATTCCCTCCTCCGCTCGCTGCGACGCCAGCGCGTGCTCGCCAGCGGGCAGGGTCACGTGATCGATGCACCGTTCGCGATCCTCATACGGTCGGGGCTCGGCGCCGAAGATGCGCGCTCCCTGCTCAGTACGTATCGAGTGAAGGGAATGCCGGCGTACTCGCTGGTGCAGCCCGACGGCACGGTCAACATCTATGCGGGCGCCTTCCGTACCATCGCGGAGGCAGAAGCGCTGCGTGAGGAGCTCGAAGGCGGCGCCGCGCTGCGGGTCGTGCAGCGAGCCGGGAGGCCGGTGAGGTGAGGCTGACCAGGCTGGAGTTGCACGGCTTCAAGTCGTTCGCGGATCAGACTCAGTTGCTGTTCGAGCCCGGTGTGACGGCCATCGTTGGCCCGAACGGCTGCGGCAAGTCCAATGTGTCGGACGCAGTCCGCTGGGTGCTCGGCGAGCAGCGCGCGCGCGCGCTGCGCGGCGCCAAGATGGAGGAGGTGATCTTCCAGGGCTCATCGGCGAGGCGTCCGGTGAACGTCGCCGAGGTGTCGCTGCACTTCGAGAACGAGGATGGCGCGCTCGGCGTGCCATACCGTGAAGTGGTGATCACGCGCCGGCTCTCGCGCTCGGGCGAGAGCACGTATCTCCTGAACGGGTCTCCCTGCCGTCTACGCGACATCCACGACATGGTGCGCGGTACCGGCCTCGGCGCCGATTCCGGCGTCGTGATCGAGGCGAAGATGGTGGACGCTCTCCTCTCCGATCGCCCCGATGATCGGCGGGAGCTCTTCGAGGAAGCGGCCGGCGTGGGCCTCTACCGCGATCGCCGCCGCACCACCGAGCGGCGCCTCGAGGAGACGACGGTGGACCTGTCGCGCCTGGACGATCTTCTCACCGAGGTGCAGAGCCAGGTGCGCTCGCTGGCACGCCAGCGCAAGCGCGCGGAGCGTTACACCGAGCTTCGCAGCCGGCGCTTCGACGTGGAGCTCACGCTCGCGTCGCGCGAGATGGCGGCGTGGAGCGACGAGCTGGTGCAGCTCGAGTCGCGCCTCGTCGAGCTGCGTGAGGGTCTTCCCGCGGCCGAGGAGCGGGTGCGTGCCGCACAGGCAGCGCGCGAGGAAGCGCACGACGCGCGTGTCGCGGCCGAAGCGCAGCGCACGGAGCTCTCGCGCATGGTGAGCGCGCAACGCGAAGAGGTGATGCGACTCGAGAGCGAGTTGCGCGTGGCCGAGGAGCGGCAGCGGAGCGCGGGCGCGAGGCGGCAGCGCGCGGAGGAAGAGCGACGCGTGGGTGAGGAGCTCGGCAGTCAGCTCGCGCGCGAGGGCGAGATCGCGCGGGCGGAGCGCGAGCGACTCACCGCCGAGCTCGAGGCGGCACGCACGCGATTGGCCGAGCGCCTGGAGTCGGAGAGCGAGGCACGCCGCGCCCTGGCCAGCGCGCGTGGAGAGATCGAGCAGCTCGAGCGGCGTATCCGCGAAGTGCGCGACCAGCTTGGCCGCGCTCAGCTCGACGGCCAGAGCGCGGAGCGCGAGCTCGGCGAGCTCGGCGAGCGCATGGACTCGCTGAGCGCGGAGCGCGAGCACATCTCGTCTTCGCTGGAGACGGCGCGCAGCGAGCTCGCACTCGCGCGCAACTCGCGTGACGAATGCGCGGAACGCGCGGAGCTGGCATCGGAAGCGCTGGCCACCTGCAGGGCAGCCACTGAAGACGCACGCGCGAGCGACGTGAGCGCCAGAAAGGAGCTGCTCAGCGCCGACGAGCGACTCACTTCGCTGGAGGTGAAGGCGCGTGCACTCGAGTCCTTCGAGCGTGAGCGCGCCGGACTCGCGCCGGCAGCAGCACGTCTCCTCGAAGAGCGCGATCGCTTCGGCGACGGTGCTGTGCTCGGCCCGCTCTCCGACTTCATTTCCGCGGGAGCGGCGCCCGCGGCTATCGTCGAGAAATTTCTCGGCGCCACCGTTCACGCTGTGGTGGTGCGCGACCGTGCTGCCGCCGAGGCAATCGGTGCCTGGCATGCCGAGGCAGACCCGGGCCCACTGCTCCTGCTCCCGCTGGACGCCAAGCAGGACGCTCCCGGCGACGGCGGCGCGAACGGACTCGCCGCGCTGGTAGACGCCGCGGAGCCAGCGCGCGGCTGGGTGATGGAGCTGCTTGGAAAGGTGCACTCGCTGGACGATGGCGGGGCGTTCGTGGACGCGCGGGGTGCCGTCTGGCTTCCGGGCACCGCCGCCGGCCCGGGTCCCCTGCGTAGACGCGCCGAGCTGCAGGCGATCCGCGATGAGTCGATGAGCGCTCGCGATGCGCGCCTCGCGGCGGAGCGGGCGGCGGAGACGGCACGCACCGCTCTCGGCGAGGCCGAGGCGCGACTGGCGGCCGCCACCGAGGAGGCATCCGTCGCGCAGCAGGCGCGCCGTGAGGCGATCAGCATGCACGACGAGAGTGAGCGCCGCGCGCAGCGCGCCGAGCGTGAGATGGGCAACGCCGACGCGCTCGCCGAACGACTCTCCACGCGGCGCGCGGAGCTCTCGGAGCGCATCACGATGCTCGAGGAACAGCGAGGAACGCTGGCCGACTCGCTCTCCGAAGCGGAGTCGGAGCGCGAGACGCTTGGAAGCCGCCTGGCCGAGCTGGAGCACGCACAGGAGGCAGCGCGCGAATCGCGCACTCTTGCACAGGTGGAGGAAGCACAGGCGCAGGCCCGCGTTCAGGCCGCGACCGACCACGAGCGCCGTCTGGAAGCGGAAGTCGCGAATGCGCTGGCCCGGATAGACTCGCTGGTTGCCGAATTGACCGACCTCGACCAGGCAGACAACGTGCTCACCGTTCGTATGGCCGAGTGGCGCGGTGATCTCGAGAACAAGAGGGCGGCCCTCGCGACCAGCGACCAGCGTCTGCGCGAAGCGGAATCCACCGTTCTCGACGCCGACTCCGCGCTCGAGGACGCCGACCGCGCACTCGATGAATCGCATCGCAATGGCAACCGCCTCGCCGACTCGCTGCACCATGCCGAGCTTCGCTACACCGAGCTGTCGGGACGGCGCACGGCGATTCGTGAACGACTGGAGGCCGAGTGGCGCCGCCCTCTCGACGAGATGCTCGCTGAGGTGGTGCGCGTGGAGCTCGCGGACGACGAGCTGCGCAACGAGCTGGCGACGCTGCGCGAGAGTCTCGAGTCCATCGGGCCGGTGAACCCGCTCGCTATCGAGGAGCACGAGGAGGAGACCAAGCGCCTCGAGTTCCTCACCAGCCAGCGTGCCGACCTCACCGAGGCGCGCGACAAGCTTCAGCAGGCGATCCGGGAGATAGACGTCACCGCGCGCGAACTGTTCCTCGCCACCTTCAACCAGGTGCGCGACAACTTCCGCCACATCTTCATGACGCTCTTCGGCGGCGGCGAATGCGACATTCGCCTTGCCAACCCGGAGACGCCGCTCGATTGCGACATCGAGATCCACGCTTCACCGCGCGGGAAGAAGACGCAGCGAATCCATCTCCTCTCGAGCGGCGAGCGCGCTCTGGTGGCGCTCTCGCTCCTCTTCGGGATCTTCCTCACCAAGCCGAGCCCCTTCTGTCTCCTCGACGAGGTGGATGCTCCGCTCGACGACCAGAACGTCGGTCGCTTCGTGCGGATGCTCAACCAGTTCAAGACCAACACGCAATTCATCGTCATCACCCACAACCCCCGCACCACCACCGAAGCCGCCGACGCCGTCTACGGGGTCACGATGCAGGAGCCCGGCGTTTCCTCGTTCGTGAGTGTGAGGATGAGGGGGCCGGCGGTGGATGGGGAGCTACAGGGTGCAGGAGGCAGGAGGCAGGGGGCAGGAACCACCTCGGCGTGAGGATCTCGACCGGTCCGCAGTCTCTGCCTCCTGCCTCCTCGAAGTTCCTGAACCCTGAACCCTGCCTCCTGCACCCTGCTTCAAGATGCGTCTCACCACTATCGGCACCGGTACCGCCGCTCCTTCCAAGGAGAGGGTGAACGCGGGGCATCTCGTGGAGGCGGGCGGGGTGCGGCTTCTCATGGACTGCGGGAGCGCGGTGGTGCATCGCATGGCGACGCTGGACGTGGACTGGGTCGGGATAACGCACCTCGCGGTGACGCACTTCGATGCGGACCATGTTAGCGATATCCCTACCCTGCTGGTCGCGTGGAGGTGGGGTACGCTGCCGCCGCGCGAGGCACCGATGGAGTTGATAGGGCCGCCGGGAACGCGTGCGCTGCTCGACAGGATGAGCGCGATGTTCGGGCGCTCCGTGGCGAGCCCGGATTATCCGTTCTCGGTGAACGAGATTACTCCCGGGAGCGAGATCGAGCTCGGAGACGGTGTGGTGCTGGCGGCGCGGGAGGTTCCCCACACCGCGGAAAGCGTAGCATATTCCATTCGGCGCGGTGCGCGCCGATTGGTGTACACTGGCGATACCGGTCCGTCGGCCGCGCTCGGCGAGTGGGCTCGCGGATGCGACCTGCTCCTTTCCGAGTGCTCGCTCCCCGACGAGATGGCCATCCCCACGCATCTGTCGCCTTCACGATGCGCCGAACTGGCCGCGTCGGCCGAACCGGGCGCGCTGGTGCTGACACACTTCTATCCGCCCGTCGAGCGCGTGGACATCCGCGCTGTCATTGGCGAGCGCTATCAAGGTCCGGTCGCGCTCGCGACCGATGGCTGGGCAATCGAACTAGAGGACATCTGATGCTCGTGGTGATGAAGCACGGCGCTTCGCAGTCGGAAGTCGATGCCGTGGTGCGGACGATCGAGGAGATGGGCTACGAGGCCCGTCCCATGCCGGGTGCGCAGCGAACGGCCGTGGGCCTCGTTGGCAACGATGGCCGCGTGGAGTCTTCCCGTATCGAGGGGCTCGCGGGAGTCGCGCAGGTGATCCACGTCACCCAGCCGTACAAGCAGGTATCACGCGAATGGCGGCCGGAGAACACCATCGTCCAGCTCGCACCGGGCGTGAGCGTTGGCGGCGATGAAGTTGTCGTGATGGCGGGACCGTGCTCGGTGGAGTCGGAGGAGCAGATAGTGAAGACGGCGCGCATCGTGCGCGACGCCGGCGCGGCCTGCCTGCGCGGCGGCGCTTTCAAGCCGCGCAGCTCGCCCTACTCCTTCCAGGGACTGGGCAAGGAAGGGTTGAAGATGCTCGCCGTCGCCCGCCGCGAGACGGGCCTCGCGATCGTCACCGAGGCGATGGATGAGGAGGGAGCCGACCTCGTCGCCGAGTACGGCGACTGCATCCAGATCGGCGCCCGCAACATGCAGAACTACTCGCTCCTCAAGTTCGTAGCGCGACTCGGCAAGCCCGTACTTCTCAAGCGCGGTCCCGCAGCCACGATCAGCGAGCTGCTCCTCAGCGCGGAGTACATTCTCGCCGGCGGCAACCCGAACGTGATACTCTGCGAGCGCGGCGTGCGCACCTTCGACACCGCCGTCCGCAACATGTTCGACCTCACCGCCATTCCGGTGGTGCAAGGGCTCTCGCACCTGCCGATCGTGGCCGACCCGAGTCACGGCACCGGCGTTCGCGACATGGTGATCCCGATGGCCCGCGCGGCCGTGGCCGCGGGAGCGAACGGCATCCTGGTGGAAGTGCACCCCAACCCCGAGCGTGCCCTCTCCGACGGCGCCCAGTCGCTCTATCCGGCACAGTTCGAGCAATTGGTGGCCGAGCTACGCTCCATCGCCTCCGCCATCGGCCGCAGCATTGCCCCCGCGCCCTCGCGGACGGGGACCATGGTGGGGGTGGAGGGGTAGGAAGAACGGAGAAAGCAGAGGGCAGAAAGCAGCGAACTGCCATCTGCTTTCTGCTCTCTCAACCACTCCCAAGGCCACAGGATGCACATCAAAGCACTCTTTCTCGCCAGCGCAGCGGTCTTCGCCACCGCCCTCCCCGCCCAGTCGCCCGCGGCGACGGTGCAGAGGGCGGTGAAGGCGTATGCAGGGATAAAGACGATTCGCGCGAGCTTCACTCAGACGGTCACGAATCCGCTCACCGGAAGCGACGTGGAGTCGCGAGGGGAAATGCAGCAGCGCATCCCGGGGCGACTCTCGATCGAGTTCTCCGAGCCGGCCGGTGATCGCATCGTGGCCGATGGGAAGGTGGTGTGGCTCTACCTTCCGAGCACGAACCCTGGACAGGCGATCAGGGCGCACGTGGGCGAGCGCGGGCGAGCCAATGTGCCCGACGTCACGGCGTGGTTCCTCGATTCGCCGGATACGCGCTACAGGATGTCGGACGCGGGAACGGCCACCATCGCCGGGCACGCGACGCACGCGGTGAAGCTCGTCTCGATCGATTCCACGATCCCCTTTCAGAAGGCGACGGTGTGGATCGACGACGATGACGGGCTCATACGGCAGTTCGAGACCACCGATGCCAACGGCCTGACACGCCGCATCACGATCACGTCCATCAAGCCCAACGCGAAGATCGACTCGAGTGTCTTTGCCTTCGTGCCGCCCAAGGGTGTGAGGGTCATCGACCAGTGAACGAAGGACCGCTCGCCGGACGACGTGGAGGCTGCCGTCCGGCGATCTCGCCTCACCTCGCCGCTCGCCTCTCCCTGCTCGTGGAGAGGGCACGCAGGAAGTCGCGGCTCCACGCCGCCACGTCGTACCGCTCCACCACGCGCGAGAGCCGCACGAGACGCTGGCGCCGCTCCTCCTCCGGGAGCTTCAGAGCCCGATACAGGCCGTTGCTGAGGTCCTCGATATCGTAGGGGTTCGTCAGCAAGGCGCCGTGCAGTTCGGCTGCGGCCCCCGCGAACTCCGAGAGGAGCAGCACGCCGGCGCCGTCCACTGCCGTCTGTGCCACCACGTACTCCTTGGCCACCAGATTCAGCCCGTCGCGTAGAGGCGTGATCCACGCTACGTCGGCCGCGGCGCTGTACGTGATGACGTCCTCGAAGGGAAGACTGCGGAAGAGGTAGTGCACCGGCGCCCAGTCGAGCGTGCCGAACCGACCGTTGATCCTCCCCACCACCGCGTCCACTGCGCCGCGAATCTCGTCGTACACCTCCATCCCGGGCGCGGGCGGCGTGGTGACCATGACCAGCGTCACCGCTCCACGAAGCTCCTCGTGCGCATCGAGCAGTGCCTCGAACGCCTCGAGCTTCTGCAGCGGACCCTTCACGTAGTCGAGCCGCTCCACCGACAGCACGAGCTTCGTCCGCGCGAAGCGCTCGCGGATTCGCTCGCACTGGCTTCGCGCTTCGGGCGCCTCGAGGATGTCGCGGATCGCGCGAGCGTTCACGCCAACCGGGTGCGCGCCCATCCCCACTTCCCTCCCGCCAGCGCGTACTCGCGTGGGCATCTCCGTGAGCGCGAGCGCCATCCCGTGCACCCTGAAGCGCGGCGCGCATGGAACGGTTTCGAGAATCTTCACGGGCACGTGCGACTGCAGGACGTCCACGAAATTCGCCACGTAGCGCGGGATGTGAAATCCCACGTAGTCGCACTGCGCGAGGCTCCCGGCCACCTGCCCCGCCCAGGGAATGACGTTGAACACGTCGGCCGGCGGGAAGGAGGTGTGGTGGAAGAACCCTATCCTGAGATCGGGGCGGAGCTGGCGCAGATACGCGGGTACCATCCAGAGGTTGTAGTCGTGGATCCATACCAGCGCGCCGTCGTCCGCCTCCGCGGCCGCGCGCTCGGCGAACACTCTGTTGATTTCCAGATAGTGCGCCCAGTCGGCCGAGGAGAAGCGCGCGCGATCCACGAAGGAAAAGATCACGGGCCAGAAGGCCTCCTTCGAGAAGCGCTTGTAGAATCGCTGCACGTCCTCGTCGCTGAGCGGAACTCGAGCCGCCACGAGGTTGGGGTAGCGCGCCTCGTCCACCAGCTCGTGCGAGGGCGCGGCTTTCACGCCCTCCCGGTTTATGGACCACGCGACCCACGACCCCTGTCGACCGTCCTCGAAGCATCCGAGGAGCGTGGGGATTATCCCGTTGGGACTTCCATGCCGGCGCCGGACGGTCTTGCCGCCCACCACGCGCTCGTCGAAGGGGAGCCGATGGTAGACCACCACGAGCTGCGCGTCGCCCGAGACTGTGTCCTCGCCGGGAACGTGAAAGGGCTCACCGTCGAGGGCGCGAACCGCTTCGAGGATCCCGCCCGCGCCTGGCGCCTCGGCCTGGAGCACAGCCGGGAGCTGCGCGGTGGCCTCGCGGAGCGCGGGCTCGGCATGCCCCACCACTACTCCGCGAAACCCTTCGGTGAAGAGCGACTCATCGTTGAGAGTGTCTCCCGCGACCAGCACCTGATCGGGCTCGACGTGCAGGTGCTCGGCGAGCCGGCGAAGAGTGCTTCCCTTCGAGACGCCCTTCGGGAGAACGTCGAGGTAGCGGCCCGCCGAGAAGAGTACGTCGCACGCGAGGTGGGCGAGGCGGAGGCGCACTTCGTCAACGAGTTTGGGATCATCGAGGAAGAAGGAACAGCGTCGCTCCTGCGGTACCCGTTGGCGCTCCACACCCGGGAGCCCGGCGAGCGCGCGCATCACCGGCTCGGCGCCGATCCAGCGCTGGTCTATCTCCCACTGTACCGGCTGCACCGGCTGCAGTCCGTCGCCGTGAACCACGGTGGCGCCGACGTCGGCCACGATGAATTCGGGATCGGGGATGAGGGGATCGCTGAGGAGGGGGAAGACTGTCTCTACACCACGGCCGGTAACGAAGGCGAGCCGGATCTCCGGGCTGTCGCGCAGGAGGCGGTAGAGAGCGAGTCGGTCGGCCTGCCGGCCGCCGAGGAAGGTTCCGTCCAGATCAGTTGCCAGAAACAGTATTTTGGGTAACTCCTTGTGGTTGTTTCGATTTAGCCTAACATCATAAGGTAGTTTATCAATGTTGATAATTCGAGCGGGCGCGGGTTGGGGGGCTGATCATGTACATCAGAGGACGCGTGGCGTTAGACTGACCCCGCCGGTCAACCTAACATCATTGGCCGGCCTGATGCTGCCCATAAGCCGGATACCGTCCGTCAGCCTAACGCCGGCAGATTGGCCTAACGCCACCGGTCAGCCTAACACCACCGGTCAGCCTAACACGGCCGGTCAGCCTAACGCGGCACGCACCTCGGCCAGCTTCGCTGAATCCGTCCCGGACTCCCGCGCCAGCTCCAGCGCCGCGAGCGACAGTGCCCGGTAGACCGCCAGCGCCTCGGGGTCCGACGCCAGCGCGCGGACGTGACTCCGGACCGTGTCGGCATCCCCACGCACGATGGGACCGGTGAGGACCCTCGCCGGGTCGCCGCTCTCGATATTGCCGGCGGCCACCCGCAGCAGCGCCCGTGCCGCACCCGCGGAATCCTCGCGAGAGATACCGGCCTCGCGCAGCACCCGCTCGCTCACCCTCAGCAGGACGGCCGGGAAATTGGAGGCGATCACCGCGGCCGCGTGGTAGCGCCCCTTCTCCCCGGGCGGTATTTCCACGATCGAGGCGCCGAGCTTACCGGCCAGCGCGCGAGCGACACCGCGCGCCTCCTGGTCGCCATCCACCCCGATGTATGCGCCCTTCAGCGCTTCGGCAGCGCGCGCCGCATCAGACAGTGGAACGAGCGGGTGGAAGGTCCCGGCCGGGTGCCCTTCCCTCCGCACCTCGCCGAGCATGGCGGGATCGGCGCTCCCGCTCGCGTGCAGTACAACGGCGCCAGGCGCCGGATGCGCGGCGAGCAGCTCGCGAAGCGCGTCGTCTATCTGCGAGTCACGCACAGTCACGAGTATCACGGAGGCGCGCCCGAACGCAGGAGGGAGCGCGCCGACCGTCACACCATCGGGACCGCCCGCCGCATGGCGGCCGTGCAGACCAGCTACCTCCACTCCGGAGGCGCGGAAAGCCCGGGCGAGCCCCACTCCAGCCCGGCCCGCACCCATCACGAAGATGGGTTCGCACCTCACTGCTGCGATACGTCCTCGCGCCTGGCCGCCCGCCGCTCGGCCGCGCGCGCCAGGAGGTCGTGCTCCGACTGCGCGCCGTTCGCCAGCTCCAGCGCAGCCGCGATCACCCGATCGTCCTTTACCTGCCGCTCGAAGGCCGCTTCGCTGCCGAACACGAAGCGCGCGATCTCGAAGCCGAGTAGATCGTCCACCGCACGCGCGCTGCTGTCGCGCTCCGCCTCGGCGATGGCGACGCCCTGCGAGCGCGCCAACTTCCAGAAGGCGTCGCGCATCTCGGGCGTGACGGTGAAGTCGCGCGAGGTCACGCCCTTCCTGGCCTTTACCGACAGCGCGTACTTCGTGAGCGCGTCGCGGAAGGCGGGGATGTCCTGCCCCACCCGCTGCCAGAGCGCCAGCATCGCGCTCGCCGAATCCACGTTGGCCACGATGAGGTCGGGCGTGATCCCGCCGCCGCCATACACGAGCCGGCCGCTGTCGGTCTTGTACGGTTTGCGCTTCGAAAGCGGCTTCTCCGCCGCGGTATCGGTCACCGCCGAGCCGTCATCTTCGGCGGTGTCGGCCAGCGGCTTCTGGATACTCCGGCCCGACGGCGTGTACCATCTTGCAGTGGTCAGCTTGAGCGCGCCCGCATCGTCGCCGAGCCGGAAGACCGACTGAGCGCTCCCCTTCCCGTAAGTCGTGGACCCCACGATGACCGATCGGTCGTGGTCTTGCAGCGCGCCGGCCACGATCTCCGCCGCGCTCGCGGAGTGGCCATCCACCAGCGTGATGAGCCGCAGGCCGGGCCAGAGGTCCTTCGCTTCGTCGGTGAAGTCGTGATCGGTACCGGGCGCACGCCCGCGCATCGATACGATCTTCTGCCCGCGATCGAGGAAGAGATCCGAAATGGCGACTCCCTGCTCGAGGAGCCCTCCGGGGTTCGAGCGCAGGTCGAAGATCAGCGTCTTCATCCCCTGCCGGCGCAGACTGTCCACAGCCGCACGCAACTCGCTGTCGCTCGACTCGCTGAAGATCGTGAGGTCCACGTAGCCGACGTCGTTCGCGAGCATCGTTGGATGGCGCACCGAGGCGACGTGGATCTCCGCTCGCCGGAGCGTGAACGGAAGCAGCGCTTCCACTCCCGGCCTGTCTACCGTGAGCGTCACGCTCGACCCTTCCGGGCCGCGCAGCGTCTCGCGCGCCTCGTCGGGCGTGTATCCCTCGGTGGACTTCCCGTCCACCGCCACGATCCTGTCGCCTGGCTGGATCCCGGCTCGCTCCGCGGGCGTGCCGGGAAGCGGCGAGATGATAGTGATCCAGCCGTTGCGCACATCTATCTGGATACCGAGCCCCGCGTAGTTGCCGGTGGTGCTCTCCGTGAGTGTACCCAGACGTCTACTGGTGAGGTACACGGAATGAGGATCGCCGAGCTCGTCCACCATCCCCGCGGCGGCTCTCGTGTAGAGATCGGCCATCGGGATTGAATCCACATATTGGTTGGCGACGTGCGCGAGCACGTCGTCGAACAGCCTGGCGCCCACGTAACTCACGCTTCCGTGCTCGATCCCCCGTTGGAGGAGCCAGCCGCCGGTGCCGAGTGCGCCAACCAGCACTGCCGCCGCTATCACCGCACGAGATCGCATCCGCACCTCGCAGAACGGAGAGAAAGCCGCACGATCACGATGCTCGCCTCGCTCGTCACGCTCACAACGCTCACAATGCTCACCGCGCCCTTAGTGCTCCCCGAACTCATGGCCGAGACGCGTCCAGCGCCGCGAAAGTGTCGGGCAAGCGCGACTCGAGCACGCCGATCACGCGCCGCAGCACCTCCTGCGGAGCACCGCAGGCGTCCACCGCCGCGATCGGGCCGCACTCGGGATGATCGCGCTGCCACTCGGGCAAGAGGAAGCCCTCGAATGCTTCGGCCACGCGCGTGTGAAACTCCGTCCCCTCGCTCTCGATCCTGTCGGACGAGCCGCGCAGCTGCCGACGCTGGCCGCGCTCACCTGCGGGCGCCGAGAAGAGCAGAGTGAGATCGGGCACCAGCCCGCGCGTGGCGAAGCGATTGGTGCCGCGGATCTCGTTCTCCGGGAGACCACGCCCCGCCACCTGATAGGCGTAGGTGGAGAGGAAGAAACGGTCGGCCAGAACGAGCGCCCCGCGCTGCATCGCCGGCGCAACCACTCTGTCTACCAGCGCGGCGCGCGACGCCATGAAGAGAAGCGCCTCGGCGCGCGCGTCCATCTCGTGGGCCGGGTCCAGGAGGAGCGAGCGGATCTCGTTCCCGAGCGCGGTTCCACCCGGCTCGCGCACGCGGATGTGCGCGATCGAGCGCTCTTCCAGCCACGCTCCGAGGAGCCCGAGCTGCGTGGTCTTCCCCACTCCCTCGGGACCCTCGAACACGATGAGGCGGCCGCGCTTCACGTTCATCCCAGCGTGATGATCGGGCTCGCGGAGCCCTTGCGGATCCCTTCGAGAATCCACTCGTTCACGCCGACCATGACCTTATCGAAGTTCTCCTGCGCCACGGCCACGCCCTGGTAGAGCGGATTCCCCTGCACCTTACCCAGAAGGTCATCGAGCTCCTGCTCCATCTCCTGTGTCGGCGACTCCCCGCGCGCGATCATGCGCTGCGCGTTCTGCCGCAGCTCCTCCATCTGCCGGAGCACGGTCACCGCATCCCGGTCGTTGTTGAGCGCGTCGTTCGCCCGCTTCACCGCCTGATACTCGGAGCTCTGTCCGATGATCCTGCCCAGCTCCTTCGCCTTGTCTTCCAGCTGTGTCATTACGCTCGCCTCGCTAGCAGAATTCTCTCTCGCCCCGCGAGATCGAGTCTCACGGTGACATCGCTGTAGTGCCCGTCGGCCAGAGCCATCTCCGCCGCCAGGGCCGCACGCCTCGAATCGACCTCGAGTGCCAGCAGTCCACCACTTTCGAGAATGGCCGGTGCACCACGTACTATCTCGGCCGTGGCGGCCATTCCGCCGGCACCCGAGAACAGTGCGACTACCGGCTCCCAGTCGTGCACCGAGCGCGGCAGAGCCGCCGCTTCGTCGTACGCTATGTACGGCGGATTCGAGACGACTACCCGTGCTCGCACATCGCGGACCGGAGCGAGGAGCGACCCGGCGCGGAACTCGAGCGGCGCCTTCATGGCCGGCGCCAGACGCGCCGCGTTCGCGCTCGCCACCGATACCGCACCCAGTGAGATGTCGGTGCCGATTACCAGGTCGAAGCTCCCTTCCATGGCGAGCGCCAGCGCTATCGCGCCGGAGCCGGTACCCACATCCACCGCCACTCCGCCATCGCGCCGCGCGCACTCGAGCACCGCGTCTACCAACACCTCGGTTTCCTGCCGCGGAATGAGCACTCGCTCGTCCACGTCGAGCGTGAGGTGCCTGAAGGCGGCGCGGCCGACCGCATAGGCGAATGGCGCACCCGACGCGCGCCGAGTCGCGGCCTCCCTCGCGCGCGTGACGTACGCAGCGTCGAGCGACTCGCTGGGGTTCATGCTCGGCCAGAAGCGCGGCATGTCCATCACCGCTGCGACAATGTCACGCGCCTCTCGCCCCGACTCATCCACGCCGCCAGCGCGCAGGCGATTGGAGAGCTCGCGGACCAGCACGCCTACGGTAATATCTTCGGTTCCGGCGAGGCCCGTTGCATCCGAAACCGGGAACGCGGCCGCTGGATCGTCAGCGCCGGCATCGCCACGCACGCCGTCGCACGCAGCGTCATACGCGTCGCCACACGAGCGTTCATCCATCCAGCCGCTCCCTCACATCGGCGAGCGCGAGACTGTCTATCAGCTCGTCCAGCTCACCGTCGAGCGTCTGCGACAACTCGTGAAGGGTGAGGTTGATGCGGTGATCGGTTACGCGGTTCTGCGGGAAGTTGTAGGTGCGCACCTTGGCGGAGCGATCACCGGTGCCCACCTGCGTTCGGCGCATGCGCGCGCGCTCGGCCTCCTGCTCGGCGATGCGCAGATCGAGGATTCGCGAGCGGAGCACTTCCATCGCCTTGATCTTGTTCTGGAGTTGCGACTTCTGATCCTGCTGGCTCACCACTATCCCGGTGGGGATGTGCGTGATGCGCACCGCGGAGTCGGTGGTATTGACGCTCTGGCCGCCGGGTCCCGACGAGCGAAATACGTCGACGCGGATGTCCTTGTCCTCGATCTTCACATCCACCTCCTCGGCCTCGGGGAGGACGGCCACCGTCGCCGCCGACGTGTGGATGCGCCCCTGGTTCTCCGTCACGGGGACGCGCTGTACGCGGTGCACGCCGGACTCCCAACGCAACTTACCGTACGCGCCATCGCCCCGCACCTTGAAGATGACTTCCTTGATGCCACCGATGGAGCCGTCGGAATGGGAGATGGGCTCGATGCGCCACCCCTGCCGCTCGCAGAAGCGGGTGTACATCCGGAACAGCTCCGCCGCGAAGAGCGCGGCCTCGTCGCCGCCCGTGCCGGCGCGGATTTCGACTATGGCGGGGCGGTCGTCGAGTGGGTCGTGTGGAATCAGGAGCGGCTCGAGGGAGCGCTCGGCGGCCTCTATGGCTTCGGTGAGTCGCTCTTCCTCGGCGCGTGCCTCGGCGGCCAGCTCGGGATCGTCCACGTCCACGAGCTCGCGTGCCTGTTCCAGCTCGTTCTCGTACTTGCGGAGGCGCCCCGCCAGCTCCACTACGGGCGCAAGACGACTGTGCTCGCGGCCCAGCTCCGCCAGATGCTGGGCGTCACGAGTCGCGCGCGGAGTGGCGAGCTCTCGCTCCACCTCATCCGCGCGCGCAAGTGCTTCTTCCAGGCGATCGCGGAGGCTCAGCTCTCTCTCGCGGTGCCGTACTTCTGCCGGAAGCGCTCGACGCGCCCGGCGGTATCCACCAGCTTCTGCTTACCCGTGTAGAACGGGTGGCAGTTCGAGCAGATGTCGGTGCTGATCTCACCCTGCGTGGAGCGGGTGGTGAACGTGTTGCCACAGGCACACTTCACGACGGCCGTGGCGTATGTGGGATGGATATCTTTCTTCACTGGTGCCTCGAATGCGAGTTAGCCTGTAAATATACCGATTTCCGGAGGTAAAAGACAAGCTGACAACGCCTTGCCTCGTTTGACACCGCGCCCCGGCTGCTCGTAAGTTGCCCTCGGGCCGGCAACCCCGATTAGCTTCCGGGCCAGCGAGGCACGCTTTCGGCACCTGAGCCATGAATCCTGCCTCCTCAACCCTTCGGGGTCTACCCTGCTTCCTGCTCCCTGTCTCTAACCCACCCTCACCTCCCCATTCACGTGGAAACCGCGCACTTCCTCTCGACCGTTCCGCTGCTCAGCGGGCTGGACGCCGCCGAGATCGAACGCTTCGCGGAGATGACCCGCGAGCGAAGCTACCCCAAGGGGAGTGTCATCGTCTTCGAGGATGACCCGGGCGACTCGCTCTTCATCGTCCGCCGTGGCCGCGTAAAGGTCGTGCTCATCGGCGAGGACGGGCGCGAAGTAATCCTCGGGATCCTCGGCGTGAGCGAGCACTTCGGCGAGCTGTCGCTGATAGATGGGCAACCGCGTTCGGCGCACGTCATCGCGATGGAAGACTCCCAGCTCATCGTCCTCCGCAGGGAGGATTTCAGGCGCCGCGTCTATGAATCGCCCGCGGTCGCGTGGGCGCTGCTCGTGGAGATGTCCAAGCGCCTTCGCCGCGCCGACGAGCAGATCGGCAATCTGGTCCTGCTCGACGTAGATGGTCGCATCGCGAGACTCCTGCTCGACGTCTCCTCGGAGAGCGAGGGGCCCGTGATCCAGAAGCGCCTCACGCACCAGACCATCGCGCAGATGATCGGCGCGAGCAGGGAGACCGTGTCGCGCGCGATGCGCGATTTTCAGGAGCGCGGCCTGATAACCGTGGAGCGCAGACAGATCTCCATCGCCGATCGGAGCGGTCTCGAGCGACTCGCTCAGGTCAGGGTGTGACCGCAGTCACTCGAGTGGAGTGACCACGTCTCTGTCGCCATCGCGACGAGAGCGCCACCTTGCGCCATGACGGTGCGAGACGAGATGCCTGGGGAATTCACCTTCACCTTCTGGGGCACGCGAGGATCGATCCCATCGCCGGGCCCGTCCACGGTGCGCTACGGCGGCAACACGCCGTGCGTGGAGGTGCGTGCGCCCGACGGTGCACTGGTGATTCTCGATGCCGGCACCGGAATTCGCGCACTCGGCTACGATCTCGCGAATCGCCCCGACGCGGCGCCGGTCTCGGGCGACATCTATCTGAGCCACGCGCACTGGGATCATATTCAGGGGCTCCCCTTCTTCGCCCCGCTGTACGAGCGCGGCAACCGCTTCCGCATCTGGAGCGGCAGCGGCGCCGGTGATGAGATCGAGCACGCCGTGCGCGCGCAGATGTCGGCGGGCGTCTTCCCGGTTCACTTCGACGATGTGGAAGCGACGATGGAGTTCCGCACGCTCGACGGCTCCTACAGTGCCGCTTCGTACACGATGGACACGCTCCCGGTTCTCCATCCCGGGGGCGCGCTCGGCTTCCGACTCTACGCGCCGGGCGATCGCTCTCCACGCCTGGTCTACATCCCCGACAACGAGCTAGCCTCCCCCTCCGCGTACGGCTCTCCCGCCGACTGGCGCGAGCGCCTGGTAGCGTTCGCGCGGGGTGCCGCCATCCTCGTCCACGACGCCACCTTCACCGCCCTCGAGTACGAGACCCATCGCGGCTGGGGCCACTCCCGCTACGACGATGCGCTCGCCCTCGCCCGCGAAGCAGCGGTCCAGCGCCTGGTCCTCTTCCACCACAGCCCCGATCGCGCCGACGACGAAATCGACGCCGAAGTGGAGCGCCTCAGGCGCACCGACCCACCATTCGATGTAATCGCCGCGAAAGAGGGTATGATCCTGAAAAAGTAGGAAAAAGGGGAACAGGAAGCAGAAAACGGGAAACAGGTAGCGGGGACCCATGTTTGGCTGACTTACATGGGTCCCCGCTTTCGCGGGGATGACAGTTTGGGTGTGCAGTACCTGAACCCTGAACCCTGCCTCCTGAACCCTGGCAGTTCCTGCTCTCTGCTCGCCGCTCTCTATCTCCCCTCACCCCAGCCGTATCTCTTTCCCCTCTTCAGCGGAGCGGTAGATGAGCTCCGAGAGACGGTGGACCGCCAGCTGGTCGGTGGGAGGCTCGTAGGCGGTGTCGTCGGATACCATCGCCACGAAGTGCGCGAGCTCGGCCCGGTACGATTGCATGAACGCGCTCTCGCGCGCCGCAGCGCCGCGCGGGGTGACGTCGGTAGCGCGACCGTTCAGCTCCTTCACGACATGCAGTGGCGAGAGCTGCGCGCTCCCACGCGTGGCGAGGACGTCGAACCACCAGCGGTCCTCGCGATCCACGTAATCCCAGTTGAAATCCAGGGTGAGCGTCTTCCCGCCCGTGAACTCCACGAGAGCCGCGAGCGACTCCTCCACGGCGCTCGCTCCCCGCCCGCGCTCCATGCTCGCGCTCACTCGTACGGGATCCGGAAAGTCGGCGAGCCAGAGTGCGAGATCGAGGAGCGGGAGCCCGTGCTCCGTGAACACGCCTCCACCTGCCTCTGCGCGGCGAAAGCGCCACCCTTCGGCCGGCCTGCGCTGTTGGAAGTGTCCGGCGCGCAGCCCCTGCAGCTTCCCCAGCTCCCCGCCGCGAAGGAAGGCGCTCAACGCCTGCACGTCGGCCCTGAATCGGTGGTTGTTGCCCACGGCCACCTTCCGGTCGGCCCGCGCGGCCGCCGCCATGATGCGCTCGATCCCCCGGGTGCTCAGCGCGAGCGGGCGCTCGCAGAGCACATGCACGCCAGAAGCGAGCGCCGCCAGAGTGTGCGGCTCGTGCAGGTGATTCGGCGTGCAGACTATCACCGCGTCGATGTCGGGGAGCGCGAGCAGATCCTCGATATCGGTGACCACGTACGATGCACCGAAGCGGTCCGCGAGGGCGCGCGCCTTGGCGCGGTCGTTGTCGCACAGGGCCACGAGCTGGGCGCCGCGGAGTCGCGCCAGCGATGGAAGATGCGCCACCTGCGCTATCGCGCCGGCGCCCACGACTCCGATACGTACTGAAGGTGTCATCTCGCTCGCGTGAAAGATGCCCGGACGCCGCGACTTCCCCTGACTCAGTCGCCCGACATTACAGTGACGACGGTACCGGGGTAGTAGGTACGGAGAATCTCGCGAAAGTCCTGCCCCGCGCGTGCGCGCCCGATCGCCCCCCACTGACACATCCCGATGCCGTGGCCGTAGCCGGACCCCCGCACTACGAGGCTGCTCAACCTGCCGCGAGCGCCGCCGTTGCGCTTTTCGTCCACCGAAAAATAGGTGCTGTTGAGGATCTCACCACTGCTCGAGCGCAGTACGAAGCGTATGTCGTTCTCGCGCAGCGTGTAGCGACCGCGGTCGGTAGTGATGACGAGGTCGCGCACGCGCCCGGATGGGGTGTGTGACGCCACCTTCACCGCCTCCGGACGGCCCGGTCCCCCGCGCGGCACCGACGCGTAGTTCCTGAGATAACGGTCGAGCGCGGAGCGCAATGCCTGCTCCGTGAACGTGCGCGTCCAGCTAAAGCGCGGCGAGATGTCGCAGTAATAGCGATCGGTGCCCGGTATGCGGTCGCTCACCGGCACGAGATACGGCTCGTCTCCGGAACGCGGCCACACTTCGCTCGCGCGCGCGGTCCTGCCGCCGCAGGTCGAGTGATAGGGAGCGTTCACCACCACGCCGCGGTAGGTGAGCACCAGCCCCACTGTCGCCGCCACCGCCGCATCGCTGATGGGGGTCTCCGCCTTCACGCCGCCGTACACCTGATCCATCACCGTGGCGACCATGTCGTAGAGGCGCGTGGCCGAGGGCGCGAGGTGGGTGTACGCGTAGCTGCGCGCGGCCACCGCCTGCGCCTCCACGGCCGCCCGCTCCGACTGCGCGCGGTTTCCGATCTCGAGAGGCACCACGCCGCGCAGGTAATTCTCCATCGCGA
Organism: Gemmatimonadaceae bacterium; assembly: GCA_035700125.1. GTDB lineage: Bacteria > Gemmatimonadota > Gemmatimonadetes > Gemmatimonadales > Gemmatimonadaceae > JADGGM01. Next base: position 7,581 of record DASSOX010000137.1, on the reverse strand, counting down.
GCCGGTTCACGGCGGTCACACCCTCGCCGTCGGCGAAGAACCACACCTCGCCGCGGTAGCTCTTCCCATCCACCGTGATGAACGATCCCTGCACGGCGGGTCGCGCCACGAATGGCGCGGGACGTAGCGACATCACGACGCCGTCGGCGCCTACGGCGCGCAGCGCCCCGCGCTGCGCCTCGACCGTCCACATCTCGCCGGCAGCGGCGCGGAGCAGCGTGCTCTCACCACCCGAGTCGTACAGCCGCCACTCGCCGGTTGCGGAGATGACCACCCTGCGCTCGCCGCGCGCCAGCGCTATGCGCACCGGCTGGCCGATGTCGAGCGACGCGTCCGGAGCGGGCGCCACTTCGTCTATGGTCCAGGGGAGCGGCATCTCTCCGGGCGGCTGCGTGGTGTCTCGAACTACCACCGGCGCCTCGGGGAGACTGCCGCGCGTTCCGGTGCTGCACGCGGCGGACGCGAGCAACGCTCCGGCCAGCGCGGCCGTCAAACGTGCCGGGCTACGCGCTGGCGGCACGCAGTGCATCCTCGATGCGCGCCAGCGCATCGTCTACCACATCGTCGCCGTGCGCCGCGGACATGAACGCCGCCTCGTAGGGTGACGGTGCGAAGTACACGCCGCGATCGAGCGCCGCATGGAAGAAGCGGCGGAAAAGCCCGGCGTCCGAGCGCTTCGCTCCGGCGAAGTCGCGCACCGGTTCGGCGCTGAAGAAGTATCCCCACATCGTGCCCGCGGAGTCGGCCGTGAATGGCACGCCCGTGCGCGCCGCTGCCTCACGAAAGCCCTGCACCAGCCGAGCGGTGCGCCGCGCGATTCGATCGTGCAGCTCGGGCGTGAGCGCGCGCAGCGTTGCGAGGCCCGCCGCCATGGCCAGAGGATTTCCCGAGAGCGTCCCCGCCTGGTACACCGAGCCCGCGGGCGCGACCAGTTCCATGAGGTCGCGCCGCCCTCCGTACGCCGCCACCGGAAGCCCGCCGCCGATCACCTTGCCCAGCGTGGTGAGATCCGCAGTGACGCCGAATAGTTCACGCGCGCCACCCGGCGCCACGCGGAAGCCCGTCATCACTTCGTCGAAGATGAGCAGCGCCCCCAGCTCGCTGGCCAGCTCGCGAAGGGCAGGGAGAAATGCCGGATCGGGCGCGATGAAGCCCGCGTTTCCCACCACGGGCTCCACGATGATCGCAGCGATGCTCGATGCATGCGACTCCGCTATGGCGCGCGTGGCGGCGATGTCGTTGTAGGGGGCCGTGAGCGTGAGCTCCGCGAGCGCGCTCGGCACGCCGGGCGAGTTGGGAAGGCCCAGCGTCGCTACTCCCGAACCGGCGCGCACCAGGAAGGAATCGGCGTGGCCATGGTAGCACCCTTCGAACTTGAGCAGCGCATCGCGACGCGTGAACGCGCGTGCGAGGCGCACCGCGCTCATCGTGGCCTCGGTGCCACTCGAGACGCAGCGCAGCATCTCCACGTGCGGCATCCGCTCGGTCACGAGCTCGGCCAGCTCGACTTCCAGTTCGGTGGGGATGCCGAAGCTGGTGCCGCGCGTAAGGGTTCGCCCCAGTGCGTCGAGCACTGGCGGCGCCGCGTGTCCCAGAACGAGCGGCCCCCACGAGAGCACGAAGTCTATGTACTCGTTGCCATCCACATCCCGGATGCGCGCCCCCTCGCCGCTCTCCACCACGAACGGCTCACCGCCCACTCCACCAAAGGCGCGAACCGGGGAGTTCACGCCGCCGGGTATCACTTCACGGGCGCGCGCCATGAGCTCGGCCGACCTGGCGGTGCGACGACCGCTCACCGGCCGAAGCTCCCGTTCACCACGCCCGCCATCACGGGGAGCGAGCGAGTGCGCGGTGCCACGCCGGACGCCGTCGGCGCCTCGTGTACGACGCGCTCCACGCGAGCCACGAAGTCGTAGTCGTCCACCACGTCTTCCACCGAGCACTCGACAATCGAGCCTGCCCGTGCCGCACCACGCAGCCAGGTGACTCCATCGATGTCGTCCGCCTGACAGAGGAGCCGTGCCTGCGCCGGCGTGTCGCCCTCGGCGGCGCGATCCACGATTGCGTTCACACGCCGCCCGATCTGCCGCTCGTAGCGCTCCGCCGTGATCGCGCGCTGCAGCTCGGTGAGTCGCTCCAGTCGCTCCAGCTTCACCGACTCGGGCACGTCGTCATCCAGCTCCGCCGCGCGCGTCCCTTCCTGCGGCGAGAAGGTGAACGCGCCCACGCGCTCGAACTGCACCTCCTCGAGGAGATCGCAGAGCTGCTGGAAATCGTCTTCGGTCTCACCCGGGAAACCCACGATGCAGGTGGTACGAATCGCGATCCCCTCGATGCGCTCGCGCACGCGCGCCACCCGCTCTCGAATCGTACGCGCACGCTCCGGCCGGCGCATCCGCTGCAGCACCACGTCGGATCCATGCTGGATCGGGATATCGAGATAGGGAACGATCCGCGGCTCGCGTGCCATCACGTCGAGCAGGCGCGGCGTGATCCCCGCCGAATAGAGGTACAGCAGCCGGATCCACGGTATCGTCGTGCCTGCGATGAGCGTCTCGAGAAGCTCCGGGAGTGCGGTACCGTCGCGGCGGTCGCGCCCGTAGTGCGCGAGGTCCTGAGCCACGAGATTGATCTCGCGCGCGCCCTGCAGCTCGAGGAGCTGCGCCTCGCGCACCACCTCGTTAAGCGGGAAGGAGCGGTGCCGGCCGCGCATGAGCGGGATGGCGCAGAAGGCGCAGCCATGATCGCACCCCTCGCTCACCTTGAGGTAGCGCACGTGCGCCAGCTCGCCCGAGTAGATCCGTACGCCCGGGTGATCGAGGAGAGGATCCGCCGCGCCGATTATCCCGCGCTCCTCGAGCTCCGGCACCAGGCGATCCACGTCGGAGGTGCCGAGAAAGAGGTCCACCTCGGGGAGCTCCGCGGCCAGTTCGGCGCGGTGCCGCTCGACCATGCACCCCAGCGCCACCACCGCCTGGCAGGAGCCCGCTTCCTTGAGCCGTCCCGCGCGTACTATTGCGTCGATCGACTCCTGCTTCGCCGCGTCTATGAAACCGCAGGTGTTGATGACGATGACGTCGGCGTCTTCGAGGTCGCTTGCAGGCATGGCGCCGTGCAGCGCGAGACGCGCGAGATACCGCTCGCTGTCCACGGTGTTCTTGTCGCAGCCGAGCGTAATGAATCCGACTTTCACTGTTGCTGGTCCACTGGGTGAGGCAGGAACGACACGACCGTCAGCGGTAGTTGCCGAAGGTGAGCTCGACGCCGAAGTCGCGCGAGCGCAGCAACGCCATCGCCTCCTGCAGATCGTCCTTCGAGGGAGAGCTTACACGCACCTGGTCCCCCTGAATGGCGGCCTGCACCTTCTTGAGCTTCGCTTCCTTGATGGCCGCCGCGACCTTCCTGGCCGTATCCGAGTCGAGCGCGGTCTTGAGCTTGATCTCGCGCCGCACCGTGTCGCCGCCGGCAGGCCTTATCTCGCCAAGGTCGAGATTCTTCACCGGCACTGCGCGCTTGATCAGCTTCGCCTGCAGCACGTCGAAGAGCGCCCGCATCTTGTAATCGTCGTCTGCCACGAGCACGATCGCGTTATCTGCGCGCTTGAAGTCGATGCTCACCTTCGACCCCTTGAAGTCGTAGCGCTGCGCGATCTCCTTCTGCGCCTGATTCACCGCGTTGTCGACCTCCTGGAGGTCCACGCCGGTGGATACATCGAAAGAGTTGGTTTGAGCCATGGGGGGAGTTAGGAGAAAGCAGAAAGCAGACGGCGGCAAGCAGTGAAGAGCTCGAGGGCAGAGCTCTCTTCGCACGAGCCGTTCCTGCTTTCTGCTTTCCGCTGTCTGCCCTCTTTCAGTATCACTGTCCCGCGCATCAGCCGAGGAACGACTCCAGCGCCCTCGCCCTCGACACGTGCCGAAGGCGCGAGAGGGCCTTCTCCTTGATCTGGCGGACGCGCTCGCGCGTGATGCCAAGGAGGGAGCCGATCTGCTCGAGGGTCATGGGCTCCTCGCCGTCGAGCCCGAAGTAGAGGCGCAGGATCTTCGCCTCGCGTTCCTTGAGCGAGGAGAGCGACTCCTCGATCGCCTCGGTGAGCGCCTTCTCGAAGGTCTGCTCGTCGGGCGTGGGGTTGAGGTTGTCGGGGAGGTAGTCGAGGAGACGGTTGTCCTCGCCCGGCGCGAGCGGAGCGTCGAGGGAGAGGTGCGTCTGCGAGATGGAGATGGTCTTGGCCACCTCGTCCTCGCTGATGTCCATCTCCTCGGCGATCTCCTCGTGCGTGGGCTCGCGGCCCAGCTCCTGAAGCAACGCGCTCGCGCGCTTCCCGATCCGGTGCAGCGTGCCGGCCCGGTTCAGCGGGACACGCACGATGCGCGACTGCTCGGCGAGCGCCTGCAGGATGGCCTGGCGGATCCACCACACGGCGTACGAGATGAACTTGATCCCCTTCGTCTCGTCGAACTTGTGGGCGGCGCGAATGAGCCCGAGGTTCCCCTCGTTGATCAGATCGGCCAGCGCCACGCCCTGGTTCTGATACTTCTTCGCCACCGAGACGACGAAGCGCAGATTGGAGCGAACCAGCTTGTCCAGAGCATCGAGATCTCCCTGGCGGATTCGCTGGGCCAGTCGTGCCTCCTCGTCGCGTCCTATGAGCGGATAGACGCTTATGTCGCGGAGGTACTGGTCCAGCGAGCCCTCATCGTACGACGACTTCTTGTGCGTGGTCACTGCCATACGGACGGCGGCTCCTGCAATCGGACAACTCCACCACGCGGCACCGCGCGGCACGGGAAGGAACCGGATTCCGGTTCGATTACGGCGTTGGGAATCAGTGGATGTGGGTCCCCAGACGGGCCCAACGCACGTCGGTCATCCACGGATATTCGTGCGCTGCGTCGTGCTTGTAGCTGTAGTAGACGATCAACGGCTGGCCAGTGACGAGGGAATCGGGCACGAAGCCCCAGTAGCGGCTGTCGTACGAGTTGTCCCTGTTGTCTCCCAACACGAAATAGCTCCCTTCCGGGACGACCAATGGACCCCAGTTGTTACGTGATGGGTGACCGCCGTCACTGGCCTCCGCGCCCTTCACGAGAAAGTCTCGCTGCCAGCGAAACTCCTCGCCCGCGGGGTCGGTGTTCGGTTCGGTGTGCAGCACGTACTCCTCCTTCTGGAGGTGTCCATCGAGGTAGACCCGCCCATCGCGCATCTCGACCGTGTCGCCCGGCAGCCCTATGAGCCGCTTGACGAAGTTCTTGCTCGGGTCGCGCGGCCACTTAAATACTATCACGTCGCCGCGCCCGGGATGGCGAAATGCCGGAAGGTGCTTGTTGGTGAAAGGAATCTCCGCGCCGTAGACCGCCTTGTTGACGAGCAGGAAGTCGCCCACGAGAAGGGTGTTCTCCATGCTCCCGGTCGGGATCTTGAACGCCTCTATGACGAAGGTCCGGAGACCGAAGAAAAGTGCCGCCACTGCCACCACCGCACGCGCATAATCCCAGAAGACCCGCGCCTGCCAGTTCGTGCGGTTCGTGGCGCGCAGAGCTTCCGCGCGCCGCTCTTCCGAGACGGTCCGGACTGTGGCGGGAATATCGGCGGAGGCGCGATCGCTCATGTACTGCTCAGCCAGGCGTCGGCGATTGCTCGTGACGATGTGTGTTGCACGAAGCCATGCGCGGACCGGTCAGCAGACCGGCGCCGAAACAAGGCGCTTGCTCAATTAAGTAAGACGCGTGGGAAGCGTTATGCAAGAGTGAGCAGCCGGCAGATTGATTGCCGGCTGCCCCACCCGGTCAGTCGGGTGTGCCGAGGTAGGTGTCTATCTGTGCCTTCTGCAGCTGGCCCGAGAAGTCGACGTAGCCCACCTTGGTCTCCGAGTAGAACTCGTACACCTCCCAGCCGCCCTCGCGGTGCCCGTTCCCCGTCTGCTTCACGCCGCCGAAGGGAAGGTGCGCCTCGGCGCCGATGGTGGGAGCGTTGATGTAGGTGATCCCGTTATCCAGCTCGTTGAGCGCGCGGAAGGCGACGTTCACGTTGCTCGTGTAGAGCGACGACGAGAGCCCGTACTTCACGTCGTTGTTCACCGCGAACGCCTCGTCGGCCGTATTCACCCGGACCACCGAGAGCACGGGGCCGAAGATTTCCTCCTGCTCCAGGCGCGACCCGGCCTCGACGCGAGCGAAGATGGCAGGCTCGAAGAAGTGGCCCGCGTCGAGCCCTTTCCCCTTCGCGCGGCGTCCGCCGCAGAGAAGATCGGCGCCCTCCTTCTGACCGATGTCGATGTAGCGCTCGGCCTTCTCCACCGCGGCCGCGTTGATCATCGGCCCCACGTCGGTCCCCTCCTTCCGGCCATCGCCGAGCGTCAGCGCGCGCACGCGCTCGAGGAGACGGCTGAGGAATTCGTCGTGGATCCCCGACTGCAGGATGAGCCGGCTCGTGGCGGTGCAGCGCTGGCCGGTGGTCCCGAACGCGCCCCACAGCACACCCTCGAGGGCGAGATCGAGGTCGGCGTCGTCCATGACGATCTGCGCATTCTTCCCACCCATCTCGAGCGAGAGCCGCTTGTGCATACGTCCGCAGACCTCTCCCACGATGCGACCCGTTTCGGTGGAACCGGTGAAGGAGATGAGTGGCACCGCCGGATGCTCCACGATCGCCGCTCCCACCTCCTCACCGAGTCCGTGCACCAGCTGGATCACCTCGGGCGGGAGCCCCGCCTCAAGCATGATCTCCACCAGCACGGTCGCGGTGTGCGGCACATCCTCCGCCGGCTTGAGCACGACCGAGTTACCGCAGAGTAGCGCGGGGAACATCTTCCAGGTGGGGATGGCCATCGGGAAGTTGAACGGCGTCACCAGACCGGCGACGCCGATTGGACGGCGATAGCTCATCGCCCACTTGTTGCGCAGCTCGCTCGGCACGGTGTGTCCGAAGAGCCGGCGCCCCTCGGCGCCTGCATAGTAGGCCGTGTCGATCCCTTCCTGCACGTCGCCGCGCGTCTCGTTGAGCGGCTTCCCCATCTCGCGCGTCATGAGGTCCGCGATCTCGTCCTTGCGACGCGTCATGATGTCGCCCGCCTTCCGGATGACATCTCCCCGCGCCGGCGCCGGCGTCCGCCGCCAGATCTCGAAGCCCCGCTGTGCCGCCTCGATCGCGCGCTCGGCGTCCTTCTTCCCCGACTTCGGGAAGCGCCCTATCACGTCCGAGGTATCGGCCGGGTTCACATTATCGAAGTACGCGCCGCTCTCCGGCTCGGACCATTTGCCAGCTATGAAGTTCTTGAAAGTTTTCATGACGTTGATGAGGGTGGTCAGGTTTGGTTCCCCGGGAAAAGTAGTCCGGTATCGTGGGGCGTGCTGGATCTCGGTGGCTCATCTGCTTGGTTCTCGGGGAGGGCTCCGTTGGACTGAAATCGCGGAGAGCGCGGAGGAGCGCGGAGAACGCGGAGAAAGGCCGTAGGGCCTGGATCTCGTACTTCAGAGAAAAGGCATAGGGCCGAGCTCTCGAACAAGGGTCTTTGGGGAACTGCTCCCGCACTTTGAGTCCTGCCCACCCAGGCAGGACCCGAGGCGAGGGAGCAGTTCCCCT